>CAIQVS010000186.1 GCA_903875345.1 uncultured Pseudomonadota bacterium
AGCTCCAGCAATTGCAACAGCAGCATAATCAGCATTGACATTATAAGTATTACCCAGCCCATCAGAGCTTATAGGAGCAATTACAGGGATAAAACCATTTTGAATAATGCCGTTAACCAGTTCTATATTAACTTCTGTGATTTCTCCCGTCATTCCAACATCAACGCCGTCTGGCGTAAGCTTTTTAGCCACAAGCGTTTTAGCATCTTTTCCACATATTCCTACAGCTTTTGCCCCGTTTATTTGAATGGAATTAACAATATCCTTATTGATTTTTCCTGCTAAGACCATTTCAACAATTTCCATTGTTTCCTTATCAGTAACCCTTATTCCGTCAACAAATTCAGGCTCTTTCCCTATTAATTTCAGCATTTTATTAATATCAGGACCGCCACCATGTACTATTACAGGATGAATACCTACATACTGCATTAAAACGATATCCTGCATTATAGTTTGCTTGACTATTTCATCCGTCATAGCACTGCCGCCGTATTTAACTACAATAATTTTACCTCTAAGATTGTTTATATAAGGCAGAGCCTCGATTAAGTTTCGTACTTTTTCTATATATTCTCGCATATTATCACCTTTATAAGATTAAGTTCTGTATTCACCGTTAATACGTACATATTCGTATGTAAGATCGCACCCCCAGGCTTTTGCTTCCTCTGTGCCTTCTTTTAGACTTATTAATATTTGAATTTCTTTATTTTTAAGAATTTCAGATGCTTTTTTCTCATCAAAAGCCACCGGCATGCCATTCTGCATAAGAGTAACCGATCCTGCCTCATTAACAAATTCCATAGTTACTTCCTGCGGATTAAACTCAACTCCTGCATAGCCCATAGCTGCAAGGATTCTGCCCCAGTTGGCATCTTCTCCAAAAAATGCTGTTTTTACCAGATTTGAAGTAGTCACAGACCTTGCAAGCTTTCTTGCCTTATCTTTTGAGCTGACACCTTTTATATAAATTTCTAAAAACTTTGAAACACCTTCTCCATCTTTAACTATTTGCTGGGCTAAATATGTATTCACGTAATCAAGTGCATTCTTAAAGATATTATAGTCTTTATTTTCACACTCGATTTTAGGATTTTCAGCTTGAGCATTTGCCAGAAGCACAACCATATCATTTGTACTGGTATCTCTGTCAACAGAAATCATATTATAAGTATCAACAATACTCTCTTTAAGTGCTTTATTCAGTAATTCGCTTGAAATATTAATATCAGTGGTTATAAAAGACAGCATTGTTGCCATATTTGGATGAATCATTCCTGAACCTTTAGCTATTCCGCCAATTTTTACTATTTTATTATTAATAAGGATTTCTACTGCTATTTCTTTTGGAAAAGTATCGGTTGTCATAATAGCCTGTGCAGATTGATTTGCAGCTTGCAATGTATTATCCAGCGTTGAATATGTGTTATTAATGCCGTCTAGTATCTTTTCAATCGGCAAGTTTACGCCAATTACGCCTGTCGAGGAAACAAGCACTTCTTCTTTAGTAGTATCTAAGCAATTGGCTAAAGTTTCTGCCATTATTTCCACATGTTTTATACCAAGCTCACCTGTACAAGCGTTTGCATTCCCGCTGTTCACAACTATTGCACGAACAGGAAGGTTGTTATTTATTATTTGCTCACACCACAATAAAGGTGCAGCTTTTACCACATTTGTGGTAAAGCCTGCTGCTGCATTTGCAGGAACTTCACTGTATATAATAGCCAAATCCCTTCTTTTTCTTTTTACGCCAACGTGATTCCCTGTTGCCTTATAGCCTTTTGGGGCTGTTATGCTGCCCTCAATTACTTTCATTTTTATCTCCTTTAATCTTATTATGCAGGAAATATCGGAATATTATCCAGTCCCAGCTTTTCATCAAAGCCAAACATAATATTCATATTCTGAACAGCCTGCCCGGCTCCGCCTTTTATAAGATTATCAATTGCTCCAATAACAAGTACACGATTTGTTCTTTTATCAATTGTAAAACCGATATCACAGAAGTTAGAACCCTTTGTCCATCGTGTTTCTGGAAAAATATCCTTATTTGTCAGCCTGATAAAGTATTCTTTACCATAATACTTTTCATAAATAGCCTGCACATCTGCATATTCAAGTTCGCTTTTTAATGTTCCGTATGCTGTAACTAAAATTCCTCGATTCATAGGTATTAAATGAGGGGTAAAGGAAATCTTTAGGGGATTTCTGCCGACCTTATTAAGCTCCTGCTCAATTTCAGGAGTATGCCTGTGAGAGGCCACCTTGTATGCTTTAACAGATTCATTACATTCGCTAAAGTGAGTACCAAGGTCCAAAGTTCTTCCAGCGCCTGAAACACATGATTTAGCATCAACAATAATGCTGTTTTCAAAGATTATTCCGTCCTTTATTAAAGGGCTTAGGCTTAATATGCTGCAAGTAGCATAACATCCCGGATTTGCAATAAGTCTTGCGCTTTTAATGTGTTCTCTATTCCACTCACACAATCCATATACTGCCGTACTCAATAATTCCTCGTTATGATGTTCCGTTGAGTACCAGTGCTCATACTCGTCTTTTTTATTAAGCCTGAAATCCGCACCAAGATCAATAACCTTTGCATTACTTAAAACTGAAGTATTAATCTTATCAGCCGCCATTCCATGAGGAAGCGCAACAAAAATAACATCTGCTTCCTTGGATATAGCTTCTATATCTTCACTTTCGCACTGTTTAGAGAACAATTTTTCATAATTTTTATATATTTTACTATATTCCTTACCCACATAGCTTTGGGAAGTTATATGAGAAACTTCAACTTGAGGATGTTGTAGAAGCAGCCTTAAAACCTCCTGCCCAATATAACCTGTTGATCCAATTATTCCAGCCTTTATCATATATTCTCCTTGATTATACTTTTTTCAATCCCTGTACGAATGATTAGTAATGCGCTAAGCTTCTAACTACAAAAAAGCTTCCTAAATTTTATAGGAAGCTTTTTTGTAAATTAAAAAAATAAACATAGCTAAATTAAGCTTAGCAAGCCTCCAAAAATAATTTTGTTGTAACGTCGTACGCTGGTTAATTTAACTAAATTCATAATAAATTGCCTTTTAAATGTTTTATGCAACAAATCTACGGTTAACAGACTTTTCGTTACCCTTTTTTGTTGCAATAGGATTACCACTTTGGCAATATGTGACCACAGCAGCCGCTTTGATTTCCAGAACCTCCGGTCAACCCTCCTTGTGACCGCCCTCTTCGGACTTCGGCAAGGCTTTGTTTTTTCTCTATTTTTAGGTATGGCCATGGACGAACGTATGGATAATGCGGGCGCTTTCGCGCCTTTTTTCAAGACTGCACTGCCGCAAGCGAGCCTGACGGGGCTGCGCCCGCCATTCTCCGAAAAGGAGATCAAGCAAGCGCGCGCGAAGCACAATCTGGTGAGCCTGATCGGCGCGCAAGTCGCTTTGACGCAATTGGGCATGGAGTGGGTCGGCCTTTGCCCGTTCCATCATGAAAAGATCGTTCCGACGCTTTCGGTCGTGCCTGAGAAAGGCGTTTATCTCTGCCGCAGCTGCGGCGCTTGCGGCGACGCGCTGACATGGCTGATGCAGACCGAGAATATCAGCTTTCGCCAAGCGGTCGAGATTTCCCTCAAAAAGCCGGTCGCACTGCCGGTGCAGAAACAGCAAGCCATTCGCGCTGCGCTCGAAGCCGCATCGCCGCCGCCATCGGACGCCTTCAACAAGCAGCGCAAATTCGCGCTGGCGCGGCGGCTGTGGGACGAAAGCCATCCCGCCACCGGCACGCTGGTCGAGCGTTATCTCTTCACACGCGGCTTGCTGTTTGATGGCGCAGTGCCGGATGTCTTTCGTTTCCACCCCAAACTCATGCATGAGCCGAGCCATCAGTGCTTTCCGGCGATGGTGTCCGCCGTGCAGCATCCCGATGGCCAACTCGCGGGCATTCACCGCACCTATCTCGCGCCGGACGGCAACGGCTTGGCGGAAGTCTCGGTGGGCGGCGTTCGCCGCATGCTCGGCGAATGTTTCGGCGGCCACGTCCATCTCGGCGCAGGATCGCTCGACCGCATCGCCATCGCCACGGGCATCGAGATCGCCTTGACGGTCGCGCAAGCCTGTCCCGATCTCACCGTCTGGGCTTGCATGTCGATTGGCAATCTCAAGGCGGCGGTGCCATCCACAGTCAGCGAAGTCATTCTTTGCGTCGACAGCAATAACCGCGATCCCCATATGGCGGAACGCATGTTGGCCGAAGCGGCGCGGGAGCATGAGGCGCGCGGCCAGAAGGTGCGGATCGCCCGTTCACCGCAGGGGATGGATTTCAACGACGTTATTCTCGCAGGACAGGCCGATTGAATGTCCTTGATCTCTTCTCCGGCCTTGGCGGCTTTTCGCTCGGTCTCACACGCGCTGGCTTGCGCACCGCAGCCTTCTGCGAGATCGATCCCTATTGCCGCGCCGTCCTCGCCGAGCGCTGGCCCGGCGTTCCCATCCACGGCGACGTGCGCAAGCTCGACGGCAGGACGTATCGGGGAACAGTTGACGTTATTTGCGGGGGCTACCCCTGCCAGCCCTTCAGCATGGCAGGACAGCGCCGTGGCGCGGAAGATGAAAGACATCTCTGGCCGGAGATGCATCGCCTTATACGAGAAGTCAGGCCGCGATGGCTCGTTGCCGAAAATGTTGCTGGCCATATTAGCCTCGGTTTCGACGAAGTTGCCGCATCGCTGGAAGCTGAAGGCTTCGCCGTCTGGCCGTTTGTTATTCCAGCTTGCGCCGTTGGCGCTCTCCACCGGCGCGACCGACTTTGGCTTGTGGCTCACGCCTCGGGCGCGGGAAAGCTGCGAGAAGCAGGAGAGCTTCCTGAAACGCAACGGCGACCGCACGGCGCGGTGTCACGGCAGCCTGTCGGCGCAAGTGCTGTGGCCGACGCCTGCGGTGCGGGGCTTTACCAACGACGGCTCGCTGGCGATGCTGAAGGAGAAATGCCAGAGCCGCGAGGAATGGGCGGCGATGGCCTACCGGGCGGGAACGTCCCAGAAACAGAAATTGTGGCCGACGCCGAACGCCAGCGATTGCCGGGATCGCGGCAACATGAGTCAGCCGGTCATCCAGCGCCGCGCCACGCAGGGCAAGCAGCTGAATTTGAGCATGGTGGTCTCGCCGACCAGTGGGCAGTTGAACCCGCTGTGGGTCGAGTGGCTCATGGGATACCCCATCGGGTGGAGCGCCTGCGCGCCCTCGGCAACGCCATCGTCCCGCAAATCGCGGAACTCATCGGTCGCGCCATCCTCGCCTACGAGTCCTCCCATGAATGAGGCGGTGTCATGAACAACGCCAATCCATGGAGCAAGTTTTTCTGGAATGACTGGGAATGCGACCCAGCTTTACGCTTGTGCCCGCTGGCGGCACAGGGCCTCTGGATGCGGCTCCTCTGCATCGCGGCAAAATCCAGCCCGACCGGCTTCGTAGCCATAGCAGGACGACCTTGCGCCTCAACGGACATCGCTCGCTTGACCGGTGTTTCCGAACAGGAGGTCGAATCGCTCCTTGGCGAGCTTTCTCGGAACGGCGTTTTTTCCCGTGATGCCCAGGGCCGCATCTATTGCCGACGCATGGTGCGCGACAACCGAAAGCGCGCCAAACAACGTCAAAATGGCGCGAAAGGCGGCCAGTCCAGCTACTTGAATGGCAAAGGAATTTTCTCGCCGCCCGAGCAAACGCCCGAGCGCCCACCTGAGCAACCTTCCGAGCCCCAGAAGCCAGAGTCCATATTCCACTTACCAGATAAGAGTCCCCCGAAAGGGCCCCCCACGGTTTTATCGCCGCCGCCGAAAGCGAAGCCGAAAGCGGAAGTCATCGCGCTATCGTCCGACTGGGCGTTGCCCGACGCATGGCGGGAGATCGCGCAGAACCGTGGCTGGGGTCTTGCCGCCATCGACCGGCAGGCGGTGAAGTTCAAGCAGTATTTCGGGTTCGGCAAAGGCGTCGGCACCAAGCGCAGTGAAAAAGGCTGGGGTCAATCGTGGCTCAACTGGCTCGACCGCGAGTTGAAAAGAAATCCCGATGCAGCGACGTTTGGCAAAGAGGACGATCCGGCAGCATCGGCGTTTGTCAGCGCGAGCGCCGTGCCGGAAGCGATCCGCGTTCGTCTGCGAACTCAGTTTTTGTTCAGCGATAATTATATTCAGCGATGGTTCAGCGCCTGCATCTTCGATCTTGAGCGCGGCTTGATTTTCGCGCCGACGAATTTTCATGCGGATTATCTTCGCAACAACTGCGCTGAATCCATCAACCGCGCTTTGGGCCGCGAGATGAAAATCATCGTGCGGAAAATGCCAGCGGAGACCGCGTCATGAGCGCCAGCCCCGCCATACGCAGGCGTCCGACCCGCTTGGGGCCGCAATACTGCACTGCACAACAGATAAAATTTTACGCACATTGTTGGCTTTCTCATCGCGGCGTATGTCGCGTCCCACAAGACAGCCATGAATATTCACCGGTTATCGCCATAAACCATGAAATTACTAACAAAATCGAAATGATAATGCGCGATAATAGCACGATAGGAAATATGGTTTTGCGCGGCGCTATGACAGGAGCGCGTCGTGGCTAAACGTCGAAGCAAACGCAAGGTATTAGCGGCCCGTCAAGGGGAGCTTGCAACCATGGAACGGCAGCATCAGCAAGGCGGGGTTAAAAGCGAGGTCGTCGACCGCGATCTGCGTGGCAATGTCTATCAGCGCCGCCACCGCGCCGTCTATGAGTGCATGCTCGATAGCTACCATGCGCAAGGCAATCTCACCCAAAGCGAATACGAAGCAGGCATGAAGTTCCGCCGTGCTTATCTGCGCGCCGTGTTTCGCATGGCCGTCGAAGACGAGGGCGACTCCTCGGCCTACGATCCTGAAATGGCGCTGCTTATGGTGCCGATTAGCGAACAGTTGCTGCGCGATGCCTATGCCACGATGACGCAGCCGCAGCAGATGGTCGCCATCGCCGTGTGCGGCCACGACCAGAACGCAGGCAACAGCGACCGCATCGAGACTCTGCATCGCGGTCTGGAGCGTTTGGCAACGTTGTGGAAGATCCGCTAAAACTATTTTTCATTTAGCCGCTTGACTATCCCACATTTGGTAGGTAGGTTTTAGATAACGTTGCGAGACGTGGATCAAAAGCTGCCGAAGAAATTCGAGCGGCTTTTTTGTTGCCCGTTTTCTGTCATGCAAAGCAAAAAACGGGGCGATGTTTATCTCTGATTGCGCATCCCTCGCCGCCGCGTTTGATCGCACAAACCCAAGGTTTTCAGCCATTTCTGGGTCCCTCCTGGCCAAAAACGTATGCGGGCGCGCAAGGCATTCAATTTCGCTAGCGCCACGCGATTTCAACGGGTTACATCAGGTTACACGGTTACGACGGTTACAAAAGTTACATCGGGTTACAATCAAGGTACGGATTTTGGAAAAACCAAATCCTCTTCTCGCTTTCCGTTGTCATAAGAAACCGTCGCGCTTTCATGGCCGGTGTTCAGATTACGGATGTAAGAAATGAAAACCGCATCGCCCTCTCGGTCAGTCATGGGCCAGCTTTTCGCAACATACTCTCGCTCCTTCCAGAGAAAGACCGGGCAAACGCGCTCTTTGATGGAATCACAAATATACTGCAATTGACGAACGATCTGCGCAGGCGCGGTGGTGTCGTGAGCGTCATGCAAAACGTAAAGCTGCGCCTTTCCTTGGACGCGGACGAAATCAATGTTCGCGGCCTTGGGGTCATCCGCTGCGCGGGCAACAGGCGCTAGAGATAGACCCCCTGTAAAGATCAACGCGGCAACGCCAAATCCAACAATTCTGAAAACTTTCATGGCAGGTACCTCCTCATGGAAAACCTTCGGCTGGCCAAGCGAATCGAATTATGGCCAACGGAAAAACTTATACCTTATGTGCGCAATCCACGCACGCATTCGGAAGAACAAGTCAGCCAGATCGCGGCCAGCATCGTCGAGTTCGGTTTTCTCAATCCGATCCTTATCGACACCAACGCCGGGATCATTGCCGGGCATGGCCGTTTACAAGCGGCCAAGAAGCTGGCGCTTCCTGTTGTGCCAGTCGTCATCCTCGATCACCTGACAAAGACGCAGAAACGCGCCTATGTCATCGCCGATAACAAACTGGCGCTCAATGCCGGATGGGATGAAGAAGCGTTGGCCGCCGAGATGCACGCGCTGAACAGCGAACGGTTTGAATTGGCGCTCACCGGCTTCGATGATGCCGAGTTGGAACAGCTTATGGCTCCGCTCGATGATGTAGAAACTGGCAATGGCGCGCAAGACGAGGCGGAAGAAACCGTTGCCTCAGAACCAAAAAAGCGCGTCAGCCGTCCGGGCGACCTCTGGCAGATTGGCAAGCATCGCTTGCTGTGCGGCGACAGCACCGATGCTGCCGCCATCGCGCAATTGATGGATGGCGAACAGGCAGCGTTGCTGTTTACCAGCCCGCCCTATGGCAATCAACGCGATTACACGACTGGCGGCATTTCGGATTGGGATGCGCTGATGCGCGGCGTCTTTGCTAATGCGCCGATGCGCGAGGATGGGCAGATGCTGGTCAATCTCGGCCTGATCCATAAAGACGGCGAATGGCTTCCGTATTGGCAAGGCTGGCTCGACTGGATGCGGGTGCAGAAGTGGCGGCGTTTCGGTTTGTATGTCTGGGATCAAGGCGCTGGCATGCCCGGTGACTGGGCGGGACGGTTTGCCCCGTCCTTTGAATTGGTATTTCACTTCAACCGGCAATCGCGCAAACCCAACAAGATCGTGCCGTGTAAAACAGCAGGAGAAATCGGCCACGCGCCGGGAACAGCGGCCATGCGGCAGAAAGACGGCTCGTTCAACGCGTGGACACATGGCGGACAGCCAACCCAACCGTTCCGCATCCCCGATAGCGTCATCCGCATCGAGCGTCACCACGGCGCGGTCGGCACCGATCTCAGTCACCCTGCACCGTTTCCGGTCAAACTCGCGCAGCATGTCATGGAAGCCTACAGCGATGAGGGCGAGATTGTCTTCGAACCTTTCTGCGGCTCTGGCACCTCCCTCATCGCCGCGCAGAAACTCAAGCGCCGCGTCTATGCCTCAGAGATCGCACCCGACTATTGCGACGTGACGGTAGAGCGCTGCCGCGAATGGTATCCCGATCTGCCGATCACGCTTGACGGAATATCTTATGAAGACGTTGCGGCAGAAAGGCTGGCAGCATGAACGCGCTTATCGTCGAACAATGGCCTATCGAACGGCTTATTCCTTATGCGCGCAATCCGCGCAAAAATGACGAGGTGGTCGATAAGATGGCCGCAGCCATTCAAGAGTTCGGCTTTCGCATTCCCATCGTTGCCCGGTCGGATGGTGCTGTGGTCGATGGCCATCTGCGGCTTAAAGCGGCGCAACGTCTCGGCCTGACCGAAGTGCCGGTCGCACTGGCCGACGATCTCAGCGAAGCGCAGATCAAGGCGTTCCGACTGCTTGCCAACCGTTCGGCCTCATGGGCGGAATGGGATAATGACTTGCTGGAACTGGAATTGGAAGACTTGCAGGATCTTGGCTTCGACCTTGCGCAGACCGGTTTCAGTGATGCGGAACTTGCAGAACTGCTGGATGACGGCGAGGCCGCCGCAGGCCACACCGACGAAGATGCGGTGCCGGAAGCGCCTGTCGTTCCTGTCACCAAGCTCGGCGATATGTATCTGCTCGGCAATCATCGTTTGCTCTGCGCCGACAGCACCGTACTGGCCAACGTTGAAAAACTTCTCGACGGCGCGCTGGCCGATATGGTGTTTACCGACCCGCCCTATAACGTCGATTACGGCAATGCGGCAAAAGATAAAATGCGCCACAACAAGCGTACCATCATCAACGACAATCTCGGCGAAGGCTTCGAACGCTTTCTCTATGATGCTTGCGTCAATATGCTGACCGTCTGCAAAGGCGCGGTTTATATCTGCATGTCATCAAGCGAATTGCACACGCTGGAAAAAGCCTTCATCGAAGCAGGCGGCAAATGGTCGACCTTCGTCATCTGGGCCAAGAACCATTTCTCGCTGGGCCGCTCGGATTATCAGCGCCAGTATGAGCCGATCCTCTACGGCTGGAAGCAAGGCACCGACCATTTCTGGTGCGGCGCGCGCGACCAAGGTGATGTGTGGTTCGTCAACAAGCCCAACAAGAACGAATTGCACCCGACGATGAAGCCGGTCGAACTGGTCGAACGCGCCATCCGCAACAGCAGCAAAAGCCGCGATATCGTCCTCGACTGCTTCGGAGGCTCCGGCACCACGCTGATCGCTTGCGAGAAACAGGGACGCCAGTGCCGGATGCTGGAGCTTGACCCCAAATATTGCGACGTGATTGTAAAACGGTGGGAAGAGTTCACCGGGCAGAAGGCGGAGTTGGCCGTCTTCGCTTAAGGCATATAGATCACATACTGCAAGCCCATGTTGTCGATGCTGGCTCCTTTGAAGCCAAACTCGGCGGCGCTGTCGCAGACAATGGAAGGGCATCGGCTGCCAAACATGCAGCGACCGCTGTAAGAAAAGTCGATGGCGTAGCCTTCCCTGATCGCCTTCTCGCAAAAGCGGATTTGGTTGGGACGCAGGCTGCTGAAAATCTCCTGCGCCTTGGCCTCTAACGCGGCAGCGTGAAGATGGTCATACTGTTCGGCGATCTGATCTTGGACAACGGCCTTGGTAAGTTTACGATTAGTCATGACACGCTCCTTGCGGTTAAATGCGCTCGACGAGTTTGGCCTTATCGCCCAGCAGCGTGAGCGCCGCATCAAGGGCGCTGCGGTCATGGCCGCCGATATGCCATTCAGTGACGTCTTCTATCTTCGGAAAATCCGGCGAATAGGCGCGGCTGTTTTTGTAATTGTAAATCGTGACCACCGGCTTGCGCGGACGCTGGATCACCCATGAGGCTTCCGTTTTGCAGCCATCGCCCGGCAATGGCGCGCCCAAGAGCGCGACAACGTCGTGGTAGCTGGCTTCGATGGAGCCTCTGTAGCAAGTGCCGTCGGCGGGATTCTTTTTCGCAGCCTTCAAGGTTTTGGTGTCATTGCGTCCGGCGAGATAGGCTGCTTGCAAGGCGGCTTTAATGCCCCACACGCTGCATTCATGGAAATCAAGCTCGTCGCTGTTGCGGATCGCCAGCGTCTCTACGTTGAGGTTGTCTTTCGCGATCTGGGTGAAAAGTTCGTCTCTGGTCATGATGGCCTCCTTAAGCGTGGCTGCGATGCAGGGCTATAGCGGCATTGAAAAGCGCCTGCGCTTCGGGCAGCAGTTGCTCGAATTCCAAGATCGTGCCGATGGCTTGGTTTTGGTTGCCGTCTTCCATGGCTGTTGTGGCTTCTTCGGCTAGCGCGGCGGCATCGCTCAAGCGTTGCGCCAAGGCGGCGATGTTGGCGGCGATAGCGTTTTTGTAAATGGCGTTTGTCATATGCGATCTCCTAAAAGCGTTTCTGAATGACGAATGGCCAAAACGCCGCAGGCAAATTATCGAAAATTACCGGAAATTCATCACCCGCGCAACTGTTGGCGGAGAGGAATATCTGCTGAGAAATTCCCCGGCGTCTGAACCGTTAATTACGCTGGCGGAACTGCCGCAAATGTTAAAATCCGGG
>CAIQVS010000187.1 GCA_903875345.1 uncultured Pseudomonadota bacterium
AATGGCGAGGCGCTTGAGATACGATGCGTAATTGCGCTCGCCCTTCGTGCCCAACGAACCGGCGAAGGTTTCGAAATAAAGCTTGAGCATGATTTCGATGGCGCGAAGCAGGTGAACGGCTGCCGCGACGCCAAGTCCGAAGGCCAAAGCGCGTCCGCCTGCGTTGACTTCGGTCAGAACGGCGGCAGGCACGGTCGCTCGCACGGCATCCGAGAGGATGTATTGCGCGTTTTCTGCAAGTTCGAATATCGAGTAGATGCCACGTTTGTCGGCGACGTAGGTCGGAGCGCGGTTCAATTCCGCCGCGAGGGCATGTTCGAATTTCTCGATCAGGTTATGGATCAGCGACAACTCGTGCGCTTCGATGCGGTCTTCGCTATCCGGTGCGCGTAATTGCTTGGTGGCCGGATCGATATAATAGCGGTCAAAAACGGCGCCGATCTTGTTCAGGAGTTTGCTGGCGTCGGCTTTGGATGTTTCCAGAGTCAGTACATCGCCTTTGATGAACCCGTCGAGCAGAGCCTGCGCTTCGGTCAGGGGGGCGAACATATCCGTGACTCGCCCCTGCGTGCTGGAGCAAAACAGCCCATGCAGTCTGGAGCCAAGTTCGTAAAACCGGTAGGCGTTGAGCTGTTTCATGATCTGAAAATCGCTTTCTTTCTGTTCTTGCGTTTGTTGTTCTTCCTGATCCCAAAAACCAAAGTTATCCAAATCACTTTCCCATCGCCTTTATTACTGAATTCTGTAGCGTGGGGCTTCAAACCATTCATATCTGGTAATTAGTTACCAAACAACAGGATATTTACTTTCACGCCGTATTTTTTACCGATTTCGAGATACGCCTCAAAACTCAGATTCGTCAATTTGATATTATGGTTAACGCTGATTTATCCTCAGGTTTTGTGGGCTGCAGTGGCAATCGGAGGTGGCGCGCGGTTTCCCGACGAAATTGATCGCCAACTTCAGGGGCTGGCTCTAAGATAGCCCCTTGTAATAGTTTTCTTGTCCTGCAAACCCACCTATACGGAGATCGCCATGTCTTCTGCGAAAGCTATCCTGATCGGCGCGATGCTGATCGCCGCCAGCGTCGTGTTTGTGAACACCATCCGGCCTGCCGAAGCGCAATACACCGGAAGCGGGCAATTTCAGATCATGCACAACAGTAATGTGAATGCCAATTCGAGCGTGTTCCGGATCAACACCGCGACGGGCGAAGTCAGTTATTGTTTTGTGCCCGGCGGAACTCCGACGACTGTGGTTCAGTGTACGAAATCCGTTCAATAATTTAAGGGTAATGCTATGACGGATATTCTTCTGCCGCGCGCCGCAAAGACGAGTATCCCCGTCGCTCTTGTCACGGATAAAAGTTTTTCCGCGTGGCTTAAGCAGCAACCCGCGCGAATTGCGGAATGGATCAAGGCGCATGAGTTCAAGGGCAAGGCTGGAAGTTTCTGCGTTCTGCCCGATGCGTCCGGCAAACCGTCGTCTGTCGTCGCCGGAATTTCCTCGCCGCCGAGCCTGTGGGATTTGGGAGACTTCGCGCATAAATTGCCGAAGGGAACCTATCGGCTCGATTGGGACGGTCCGGTTGCTTTTCATGAGTGGCTGGCGTTGGGGTGGGCGCTCGGAGCTTACCGTTATGCGCGCTACAAGAAAGGCGAAGCGCCGCAGGCTAAACTTGCCCTGACCGCCGGGTGTGATCAAGCGAAAGTCAAACGTTACGCGGAATCGATTGCGCTGGCGCGCGATCTCATCAACACGCCCGCCGAGGATATGGGGCCGGAGCAACTGGCCGAGGCGATCACCGCTGTCGGCAAAACATATGGCGCGAAAGTGACGCAGATTGTCGGCGACGATCTGTTGAGGAAGAATTATCCCGCTCTTTTCGCGGTGGGACGCGCAAGCGGCCGCGCGCCGCGACTGGTCGATCTGACATGGGGAAATCCAAAACACCCACGCGTGACTTTGGTCGGCAAGGGCGTGTGCTTCGATACCGGAGGCCTCGACATCAAGCCGTCCGGCGCCATGTATCTGATGAAAAAAGATATGGCCGGAGCCGCGTGCGCTCTTGCCGTTGCGCGCATGGTGATGGACTCCAAGCTTCCGGTGCGGCTGCGTCTGCTCGCGCCTGCCGTTGAAAATTCGGTGTCCGGCAACGCCTATCGTCCGGGCGACGTTCTGACGATGCGTAACAGCAAAACGGTCGAGGTCGGCAATACGGATGCAGAGGGACGGCTTGTTCTTGCCGACGCTTTGGCCGAGGCTGCGAGCGAACAGCCGGAATTGTTGATCGATTTCGCGACCTTGACCGGCTCGGCGCGAACCGCCGTCGGAACCGACATTGCGGCTTTCTTCAGCAACGATGAAGCATTGGCCGACGATTTGCTCGCGCATGGCAAGCAGATGGAGGATGTGTTGTGGCGGCTGCCCTTGCATGAACCCTATAAAAAGATGCTCGATAGTCCGATTGCCGATCTCAACAGCGCCTCGCCCTCGCCTTATGCCGGAGCGATCACGGCGGCGCTGTTCCTGCAAAATTTTATTGGCGATGTTCCGTGCTGGGCGCATCTCGATTTCATGGCGTGGAACCTGTCCAGCCGACCGGGGCGTCCGGAAGGGGCGGAGGCTATGGCGGTTCGGGCGGTGTACCGGCTCATTCAGGAGCGATTCGCCACGACGATATGACTTAAAATCCTTTTTCGTGTAGCCTGCCTATATCTTGATTCGAGTATGGCGACCCTGAATGGCTGACGATTACCGCCCGCTGCCGCCGCAGCTTGAAAGAAATGCCAGATCGGAAACGGATGGTCGCGGAGCCGCTCTTAAATTTCGTACAATCTGGTTGTCGGATATTCATCTCGGCACACGCGGGTGCAAGGCTGAAATTCTGCTGGATTTCCTGCGTCATACGGAATCCGAATATCTCTATCTGGTTGGCGACATCGTCGATGGCTGGCATCTGAAGAAGCGCTGGTATTGGCCACAAACGCATAACGATGTCATACAGAAATTTCTGCGTCGCGCCCGTCACGGCGCGAAAGTTTTTTTTGTCGCCGGCAATCACGACGAATTCGCCCGCGATTTTTGCGGGCTGTATTTCGGCGGCATTCTGGTTGCCGACAAGATCATCCACGAGACTGTCGATGGCCGCCGCTTGCTGACGATGCACGGGGATCAGTTCGATGCGGTGATGGGATGCGCCAAATGGCTGGCGCATCTTGGCGACACGGCCTACGATTTCGCTCTGTGGCTGAACACGATCTTTAATTTCTGCCGCTTGAAGTTCGGACTTCCTTACTGGTCGCTGTCGGCATGGCTGAAGCACAAGGTCAAGAATGCCGTCGATCACATCAGCGCCTTCGAGCATTTTATCGCCGAAAGCGCCCGGCATCATCATGCCGACGGTGTCGTGTGCGGCCATATCCATTTTGCCCAGATGCGCAAGATCGGGAATATCCTTTATTGCAACGACGGGGACTGGGTCGAATCCTGCACGACAATGGTCGAGGATATGGACGGCAAGCTGTCGATCATCTATTGGACCAAGCAGAGGGATGAACTGTTGAATGCCGCCGCTCTTGAAAAAGTTGTAGCGTGACGGATAGGGTCGGTTGCCGCCGATGAAAATTCTTATCGTATCCGATGCGTGGCATCCGCAGGTCAACGGAGTCGTCCGCACCCTTCAAGCAACGGAGCGGGAGTTGCAGGCGATGGGGCATGCGATCCGGGTTCACGGCCCTGATCCCAATTTGTGGCATACTGTGGCCATGCCTTCCTATCCGTCGATCAAGCTGGAATTTCTGGGGCGTATGCGTCTGCAGCGTGTCTGGAACGATTTTGAACCGGATTTTATTCACATCGCCACGGAGGGTCCCCTCGGTTGGGCGGCACGGAACCTGTGCCTCGCCAAGGGACGGCCGTTCACGACATCTTATCACACGCGGTTTCCTGAATATATCGCCGCGCGCATGATGCCGGGTTTGAGGAAAGCGACGCGGGTCATCGCCTATGCGGCGTTGCGGCGGTTTCATGCGCCAGCCAGCGCCGTTATGGTGGCGACGTCGTCTATCGAACGCGATCTGAAACGTCGGAAGTTTCGCCACATCGTGCATTGGTCGCGCGGCGTCGATACGGCGCTGTTTGCGCCGCATAAAAAATCGACCGATGTTTACGCCGAATTGCCGCGCCCTGTTTTGCTGAGCGTCGGTCGCGTCTCGGTTGAGAAGAATTTGCGCGCGTTTCTCGATTGCAAGGTTCCCGGCAGCAAGATCGTCATTGGCGACGGACCGGATCTTGAGAGTCTGAAAGCCGAATATCCCGACGCGCATTTCCTCGGCGTCAAGGAGGGTGAGGAACTGGCGCGGCATTTCGCCGCCGCCGATATCTTTGTTTTCCCATCGACGACAGATACGTTTGGTTTGGTATTGCTGGAGGCTTGCGCGGCGGGATTGCGCATCGCCAGCTATCCGGCGCCGGGGCCAGCGGACATTTTTGCCCCAGAGGACGCTAGCGCCTTTGCCGCGATTGATGATGACCTTGAGCGCGCCATTCATCGTGCAATGACCTTGTCCGACGACCGCAGCTTGCCGCGCCGTTTTGCCGAGGGATTCTCATGGGAAGCCTGTACCCGCGTGTTTTACGACCATTTGCAAGCGTCGACTCCTAAAGCGGTCAAGCGCATTACGCGCTTTCGCAACTGGATGGGGCGCTGGTGGCAACGCGCTCTGGCGTTGACCGTCAGGCGGTGGCATTCTTGAACCATGCTGGCTCTTACATACCGATTCTTAACTGACCTTGCCGCACCGGGCATCAGCCTTTATTTGCTCAAGCGTCGTGCCGAGGGGCGCGAGGACAGGCTGCGCTTTCGCGAACGATTGGGTTTCGCCTCAAAGCCGCGTCCGGAGGGACGTTTGATCTGGTGCCACGCCGCCAGCGTCGGCGAAGCGGCTTCGTTGCTGACGCTGATCGACAAAATCCGCGAAACCTATCCCGACACGACGGTTGTGATGACGAGCGGGACGATCACCTCGGCGCGGATGCTGGAGAAACGCTTGCCGTCCGGAACCTTTCACCAATATGTGCCGGTTGACCGCATGCCTTATGTCCGGCGCTTTCTGAAACATTGGCAGCCGGATCTGGCTTTGTGGGTGGAGTCCGAGCTTTGGCCGAATACGCTCGCGGCGTTGCGCAAAAATCATGTTCCCGCCGTTTTGCTGAACGGGCGCATGTCGGCGAAGTCATTCAGTAACTGGCGGCGCATGCGCGGCTGGGCGCGGCAGATTTTGTCCGCCTTTGATGTTTGTCTCGTTCAATCGACGGAGGCGCGGTCGTACTATACGGCGCTGGGCGCAAGGTCGGTTCGGTTGACCGGTAATCTGAAATACGCCGTCAAGCCTTTGCCCTGCGATCCGGACGATCTTGCCAAGTTGCAAAAGGATACGGCGGGACGGACGCTGTGGGGCATGATGTCGACGCATCGCGGCGAGGAGATCATCGCGGCCAACACGCACCGGCAGTTACGGGCGAAGTGGCCTGATCTCTTGACTGTGATCGTTCCGCGCCATGCTGTGCGCGGTGACGAAATCGCGCAGCGTTTGACCGAGCTTGGTGTCATTTTTGCTCGCCGATCCAAAGGCGACGCGATTACACCGCAAACCGAAATCTACCTCGCCGACACGATGGGCGAGCTGGGTTTGTTTTATCGTTTGTGTTCCGTCGTTGTGATGGGCGGTTCGTTCGTGCCGATAGGCGGGCACAATCCGGTCGAACCGGCGCAGCTGGACGCGTCGATTGTTTTCGGTCCGTCGATGTTCAATTTTTCGGCCATCGCGCGAGAGTTTGTAGCGGATAAAGCGGCGATCCAGATCAAAAATGTCGGTGAATTGCCGGCGGTGCTTGATCGGTTGCTCGGCAATCCCATCGAGCGGATCAACCTTGCGCGCGCGGCGCAGCAGCTTGCGGAGCAGAAGCGCAAAGTTCTCGATGAAATCGTCGATTTGCTCAGGCCGTGGCTCGACAGGGGGATGTCTGCGAGCGGGCAGGGAAAAGCAAGGCGATGAAAGCTCCTGCATTCTGGTATCGACCTGTTGGCATCGCGGCGCGATGTCTTGCTCCGTTGTCATGCCTGTATCGTGCGGGCGGCGCTGTCCGCCGCGCTGTGGCGAAACCTTATCAAGCCGCGGTTCCCGTGATCTGCGTCGGCAATATCGTCGCGGGCGGTTCGGGAAAGACGCCGACAGCGCTGGCGCTGGCGTCGTTGCTGGAGCAGCGGGCGAAGAAGCCGGTTTTCGTCACGCGCGGATATGGCGGCAGAGAGCGCGGCCCGTTGCGCGTCGATCCTTTACGTCATACAGCCGCCGAGGTCGGCGACGAAGCTTTGCTGCTGGCGCGATCGGCGCCGGTCTGGATTGGCCGCGACCGTGTCGCGGCGCTACGCGAGGCCGAAAAAGAAGCGACGCATATCATCCTTGATGATGGGCTGCAGAATCCGAATGTGCTTCCGGATCTCGCCTTGCTCGTGGTCGATGCGGGCGCGGGGTTCGGCAACGGGCATGTGATTCCGGCTGGCCCCTTGCGCGAGACTCTGGGGGAAGCGCTGCGCCGGATCGACGCGATTGTTCTGGTCGGCGAGGGTAGGCAGGATGCCATTGAGGGAGTCGGGGTTCCTGTTCTGCGCGCAAGCCTTGAGGCCGTCATCCCGCCGGATTTTCCGCGTGACGAAAAATTTCTGGCCTTTGCGGGCATCGGCAGGCCGGAGAAGTTTTATCAAGCGTGCCTGAACGCCGGACTGACCCTTGTTCGTACGCGCGATTTTCCTGATCACCATGTTTTCTCGGAACGCGAGCTTGATGATTTAGTAGTGAAAGCGACACATTCCAGAGCGCGGTTGCTGACAACCGAAAAGGATTTCGTGCGGTTGCCTTTGGCTTTTCGCATGAAGGTCGAGACGTTGCCCGTCCGGCTGGTGTTTGAGGATGTCGGGGCGGTCGAGCGGATGTTGGGTTTATGAATTAAGAGTTCGCTGAGGCGGTTTATAAGCCATTTTTTTAAACCGAGCTTTATGCATGACCAAACCTTGCAAGTTCCTTAAACGATTCGGGAAAATCCGCTCCTGATCGCCGCCAATTTCTTAAAATAAACCGCGCGCATGCGATAAAGCGCAATTATATCAATGCCTTATAAATTGAACAATATTTAACCTTTTTGCGATTAAATGGTCGTGTAGGCAAATGGGCAACAGGGCTCATTGGATTGATGGAGGAAGGAATGGCTGGTCTTGCAAGCTTTTCAAAGGCGGTTCCCGTAGATAACGCTACGCTTGCGGGTGTGTTTAGCGGGGGCACTGGTAATTTTTATCCAGCTAGAAATAATAATGATAGCGCGGCAATCAATCCATATTATTTGGCGATGAGTGCAGTTTATGAGCCTAATAAGTTTCAGGCCGACCCGTATCAGACAAATGTAAAAGTAGGTTTTGGATGTGATATTTGATGGCTTTTATTTCAGACAAAAGAATGACGCCCTTGCGGGCGTCTTTTTTTATGACCGGAAATTGCACGATTAAGTCGCAACCTTGTTCAAGGCGCTCGCGGGATGGACGGCGTTCAGGACTTGCGTCACGGAACGATGAGTTTCAGCGGACGAAGGATCGCACGGGGTTGCTGAACCGCCGGTGGTTTTCTGTGGTAGCCACAGGCGGTCAAACAACGGCTTGGCAAAGTAGTACCCCTGCATCATGTCCACATGCGCTTTGCGCAACCAGTCGGCGACATCGGCTGTTTCCACGCCCTCGGCGACGACCTTGAGGCACAGGCCGTGCGCCAGCTCGATCAGCACCAAAACCAGATGCTGCTGCTCGGCATTCGTTAGAATGTCGTCCAGCAATTCCTTGTCGATTTTCATGATCGATAACGACAGCGAGCGCAGATGCCGGATCGACGTGAAGCCAGCGCCAAAATCGTCCAGCGAGACATGGCTGCCGAGGTTGCGGATCAGATCGATGAAGCGCTTCGTTTCGCTGACATCGACGATCGCAGCGGTTTCGGTGATTTCAAAAATCAGCCGCTCGGCGATGTCGCGTCGGGAACCGAGAACGCTCTGCACATAATCCGGCCAGCTCGTCTGCACGGCGGTCTGGCCGGACACATTGATGGCGAGGCACAGGTCGGGTGAAGCCTCCAGCTCCTTGATGGCCATGTTGAGCACAAGCCGGTCAAGTTCCGAGGCGAGCCCAAGCTGCTCGATCGCGGGAACAAAATGCGCTGCCGGTATCGGCTTGTCGTCGCTGTCGAACATGCGAACCAGCGCTTCATAGCACACAGGCTCACCCGTTTTGGCGGAGACTATCGCTTGATAGGCGAGGCGGAACCCATCGTTTTTAAAGGCGTGCTTGATGCGTTCGCTTAGTTCGAGCGTTTGCCGATGCCGCTGCGAGCGCTCCGGCGACTCGACATATTCGACGAACAGATTACGACCGCGATGACGCGCCTCATGCAGTGATTGCTCGGCATGAATCATCGCTTCCGTGGCGTTGCGCGAATTGGTGGGTAATCGCACGCCGCCGACCGAGACGGTGATATGGAGGGGAGACACGCGCGTAATGACCGGCTGATCACGGAATCCTTGCAGGATATGTTCGGCCAATTTCTTGATGTCGTTGCTGAGCAACTCAGGCAAAAGGATGCCGAACATGTCGCCGCCGACACGCCCCAGAATCGCGCGCGTCGGGATGATCAGTTTCAGCCGTTCCGCCACGCCGCGCAACACGGCGTCGCCGGCATCCATCCCGACGGCTTCGTTAACAAACGACATCTTGTCGATGCCGACGACGATATAGCCCGCAGCGCGGTGGGCAGTTTTGGCGGCGTCATGGGCTTTGGTCAGTTGGGCAAGCATTTGCCGACGATCAAAGCAGCCTGTGAGCGGGTCGCCACCCCGACCGTCCTGAAAAGCGAGGCGATCATGCATCCGCTCGGCGACGCGAAGGACGCCGCGCTGCAGGGTTGGATGACCATTTTCGTGATCGATCATGCCGCGTTCGGAAACCCATGTCAGCGTTCCGTCGCCACGTTTGATCCGGTATTGGCGTTCGAGTTTAAAGCTGTCATTGCCGAAGACAATCGGGCGATCATCGGAGCAAATCCGATCATACAATTCCTCAGCGTTTTTGGGAGGCGTGGATTTTGCGCCGAACAAGGCGCTCCAGTCGCCAAACCATGTTATCGCATCGGCGCGAATATCCCATTCATATCCGGCAGCGCCGATAGCGAGCAAAAAATCTGATAGAGGGGGGATACCAGTCATGATATTGGCGGAAGCCCGTTTGTAACGATAATTCGAAAATAAGAGAAAGTTCAATTTAGACTCTAACGGAAATACGTTTAGCTTTCGCTAATGCTAACAAGAGGAGAGTAATTTTTGGAGGGATATACACAAAATCATTTATTTGCAGTGGGTTAAGTCCAAGCGGGCATTGGGGAAGACAAGGGCTGCTATGGCTAAAATATATCTTTCGCAGTTCAAGGGTTGGCATCCCGCGCCTCAATGTGCCAATTAAATGAGGGGCAAGCGCAACGGAATGTTAACTTTTGAGTTGCGAGGACTAAGGGTCTTGGCCAATCAGTTTATCGGAGAGAATGTTATGCCGAAAACCTATACGACAGAGGCGATTGCCAAAGCGATTGATGCGCGGCTGGTCGGGCGTGGCGACCTCACTATTGCCCGGCTCGTTCACCCTGCCGATGCGCGTGACGCTCAGGATTTGGCGCTAACGACGGATGACGCCCTATTGCCGTTACTGGAAAAGAAAATCGCGCGCGCGGCGGTCATAAGCGGCAAAGCCGCTTTCGATCCCGGCCTTGTCGATGCTTGCCTTATTGTGGATCGTCCACGCCTTGCGCTGGCGAAGCTCACGAATCTTTTTGCCGAGCCTATGCCTGTGTCCGAAGGCGTTCATCCCACGGCGATCATCGAACCGGGCGTTAAGCTTGGAAATTGCGTTGCAATCGGAGCCTATGTCTATGTCGGCGCGGGCGCGGTTATCGGCGACCGGTGCGTCATTCATCCTCATGCCTATATCGCGCCGGATGCTGTAATTGGCTGCGACGCTTTAATCCATTCCGGCGTTCGCATCGGCGCGCGTGTTGTCATTGGCGACCGGTTTATTGTGCATTTCAACACGTCCATCGGTGCGGACGGATTCAGCTTTGTGACGCCGCAGCTTGGCAGTGTTGAGGAAGCCAAGGCGAGCGGCGCGAGTACCGTTTCGGCTTCCAATGTGGAGTTGGTACGCATTGCTTCGCTCGGTAACGTCATCATCGGCGACGATGTCGAAATCGGAGCCAACACGTCAATCGACCGTGGAACCATCGCTGCAACGCGCATCGGCAACGGGACGAAAATCGACAATCAGGTTCAGGTGGGACACAACGTCACGATTGGTGAGAATTGCCTGATTTGCGGTCGCGTCGGGATCGCGGGCAGCGCCGTGATAGGCGACAGGGTCGTGCTGGGCGGGGCGGCCGGAGTTGCCGATCATGTGCGAATCGGTAACGATGTTGTGGCAATGGGGATGAGCGGTATTGCAGGTCATGTGCAAGCGCGGACGATTGTCGGGGGATCACCGGCCATGCCGCGTGATCGAGTCGTCGAAAACATGTTCAATGTTGGCCGGGTTCGGCAATTAATTAAGAAAATCAATTCGTTAACGGAAAGATTTGACGCTTTTCAGAAGGATTCCAATCGCAAGGATTCCTAACTCATCTATGGCCAAGGCGGCTTATAACTTCTTGATTGCTTTGTTGTTGTTGCCTGAAAGTAACAGGACGCTTGCAATCGCTTGTTATTAGGCGGTATCTCTCCGCCCTTGTGGCTGAAAATGTTACAAATAACCTTTGTGGCTGGATGATTGTCCGGTCAGCGTGTTTTTTATAACCGGAGAGGCGCCTGATGACATCGCCCGCAAAGCTAGCGAATTACGACAAGAATATCATTCAGGAATGCGAGATTGAGGCTTCGGACGTTAAAACGACCGGTTTGGGCAAGCCTTTGACTCCGCTTCTTGATCAAATCAAATACCCCGAAGATTTGCGCAAGCTTGAGCCGGAACAGCTTGGCCAAGTTGCCAACGAACTTCGCGCCGAAACCGTCGATGCCGTTTCTGTCACGGGTGGCCATTTGGGCGCCGGGCTTGGCGTCGTCGAACTGACCGTCGCGCTGCATTACGTTTTCAACACGCCGGAAGATATTGTCATTTGGGATGTCGGGCATCAGGCCTATCCGCATAAGATCCTGACCGGTCGTCGTGACCGCATCCGCACCTTGCGGCAGGCTGGCGGTTTGTCCGGTTTCACCAAGCGTTCCGAAAGCGAATACGATCCGTTCGGCGCGGCGCACAGCTCGACTTCGATCTCGGCGGCGTTCGGTTTCGCCGTGGGGCGCGATTTCAAGCGCAAGAAAAACAACGTCATCGCCGTCATCGGCGACGGCTCGATCAGCGCGGGCATGGCCTACGAGGCGTTGAACAACGCCGGAGCTTCGGATTCAAGGCTGGTCGTCATTTTGAACGACAACGACATGTCGATTGCGCCGCCGACGGGAGCGATGAGTTCCTATCTGTCGCGCATCGTTTCGTCGAAGGAATATCGTAATCTCCGCCACATCGCCAAGGAATTTGCCAATCTGTTCCCGCGTCCGCTCCGTGAGGCGGCGCGCAAGGCCGAGCATTACGCGCGCGGCATGGTCACCGGCGGCACGATGTTCGAGGAGCTTGGGTTTTATTATGTCGGTCCGATTGACGGGCATAATCTGGAGCATTTGGTTCCGGTTCTGGAAAATGTCCGCGACGATCCGCAGGGCGGTCCGGTGTTCATCCATGTCGTGACGCAAAAGGGTCACGGCTATGCTCCGGCGGAGGAGTCGGCGGACAAGCTTCATGCCGTTCAGCCCAAATTCAATGTCATTACAACGAGCAGCGAAAAGCCAAAGAAGTCGAATCCGACCTACACCAAAATTTTTGCCGAGGCTTTGATTAAAGAGGCCGAGCATGACAACCGCGTGCTGGCGATCACCGGCGCGATGCCGTCGGGGACGGGGCTCGATATTTTCGGCAAGAAATTTCCCGAACGCACCTTCGACGTCGGTATCGCCGAGCAGCACGCGGTGACCTTCGCCGCCGGACTGGCTTGCGAAGGCTTCAAGCCGTTCTGCGCCATTTATTCCACGTTCATGCAGCGCGCTTATGATCAGGTGGTTCATGACGTGGTTCTGCAGAAACTGCCGGTGCGGCTCATGATGGATCGCGCCGGATTGGTCGGCGCCGACGGTTCGACGCATGCCGGTTCGTTCGATCTCGCCTATCTCGGCTGTTTGCCGAACATTATCATCATGGCGGCAGGCGATGAAGTCGAGTTGATGCATATGGTCGCAACCGCTGCCGCGATTGATGATCTGCCGTCTGCCGTGCGTTATCCGCGTGGCGAAGGCGTTGGGCTGACCTTGCCGGAACGTGGTCAGGTTCTGGCCATCGGCAAAGGCCGCGTCGTTAAGGAAGGCTCAAAGGTCGCGATCCTGAATCTCGGAACGCGCCTCGCGGAATGCCGCAAGGCGGCGGAGGATCTGGACGCGCGCGGGCTCAGCACGACGATCGCCGATATGCGCTTCGCCAAGCCGCTCGATATGGATTTGATCCGTCGTTTGGCAAACAGTCATGAAGTTCTGATCACGATTGAGGAGGGCTCGATCGGCGGTTTTGGCAGTCATGTGGTTCATCATCTGGCGTCCGAAGGCATGATGGATAACGGGCTGAAGATCAGGCCGATGTGCTTGCCGGATATTTTTCAGGATCAGGACAATCAGGTGAAGCAATACGATCAGGCGGGACTGAACGCCCGTCATATCGTTGCCAAAGCACTGGAAGCATTCGGCATGCAAAACGAAGCCGTGGCGGCTTTGGCCGTAAGCGCCTGACAGGATCGATCTATGAAAATCATGTTTGTTTTTTTGGGAATGCTGTTGGCGGCGGTGTGTCTGCTCAGTCCATGTTCTGAGGCGAATGCGTCGGTATCCATAGCGGCTCCCGCATCGGAAAAGGATACCGTCACAGGGTTGGTTGGCGGTTTTTATACCCGGCTTGTGGACGTGATGAAGGATGGCGACAAGCTCGGCTTCGCCGGTCGGTACAAGCGCCTTGAGCCAACAATCACGGCTTCATTCAACATGCCGTTGATGACGCGCATGGCGGTCGGCACGACATGGGCGCATGCCACGTCCGATGAACAGCAACAGCTGGTTTCCGCTTTCTCCGATTTCAGCGTCGCCAACTATGCCAACCAGTTCAAGAGTTTTGACGGCGAGAAATTTTCGGTTCTCGACGCCAAGCCCGTTGCGAGTGGCTATATCGTGGAAACATCCCTTCAGCCGAAGGACGGGGCTGCCGTCACGATCAATTATCTGGTCGAGAAGGATGAGCGGGGCGCGTGGCGCATCGTTGACGTCTTCCTGAACGGCTCGATCAGCGAGCTGGCGGCGCGGCGTTCGGAATTCACTTCGATTGCCAAGCGCGACGGAATCGCGGCGCTCGTCAATTCGCTCGGCGAAAAATCCAGACAGATGGGGCCGTCGTAAATGTCGCACAACCCGTCGCGCATAGGGATTGCGCTCGTCGTTTTTCTGCTTTTTCCCTGCCCTTCGTTTGCCGCCGATTATCAAAGCACCTACGTCACGCCTGAAGATTTGCCGCCGCAACTCCTTGTGCCGCCGCCAGCGGAAGGCAGCGCGGCATGGAAAAAGGATATTCAGGATGTCCTGCGCGCGCAGCGACACGTCAGCGAGTCTGACCTCGCGGCGATGCGCGACGAACAGCATGTTCGCCTTGATTCCATAACGAGCGGCTTGGGTCCGAATTTCACGCGCGAGAAATTGCCCAAGACCTTCGCTTTGCTCGATCATGTTTTTACGGACGCTTTGGTGGTGACCGAGGCCGATAAAAAATTCTGGCACACGCGTCGTCCTTACCTGACCGATCCACGGGTCAAACTTTATGTCGATAGGATCGATTCCAGCCCCGGCTATCCGAGCGGCCATACCAGTTCGATGCGCGTCGTCGCCGAAATTCTCGGCGTGCTGATGCCGGATCGTCTTCAGGATTTGCGAATCCGCGCCGAAGCGATAGCGCATCACCGCGAAGAGGCGGGTGCGCATTCTCCGTCAGACCTTGAAGGCGGGCGTATGCTGGCGATGCTCATTGTCGGCGCCTTGCTGAAGAGCGACGCGTTTCAGGATGATCTCGCGGCGGCGCGTGAAGAGATTGCCCCTCATGATTAAACCCGCCGATCTTTCGCTTGATACTCTTTGGCCATCCCTTCAACGCGAGGCCGATGCGACGGCTCGGCGTGAGCCGCTTTTGGCGGTGATGCTGGACGAAGTGATTTTGAAGGCGTCTGATTTTGGCGACGCCTTGGCGCGGCTTCTGGCGCGGAAACTGGCGGGAGATGTTCCGGCGAATTCGCTCTATAATTTACTTGCCGAATGCCTTGCCGCTGATGCGGAAATCTCGCGGTCGGCGCAGAAAGATATTCTGGCGACCCTTGAGCGCGATCCGGCGGCGACCTCGCCTCTTGCCCCGTTTCTGTTTTTCAAAGGCTATCGTTCGCTGCAAACGTACCGTATGGCGCATCAGCTTTGGGGCGCGGGGCGTTGTGATCTGGCGCTGTTCCTGCAGAGCCGCGCCAGCGAGCTTTTCAGCGTCGACATTCATCCGGCGGCGCGGATTGGCCACGGCGTAATGCTAGATCACGCGACTGGTATCGTTATTGGAGAAACGGCGGTCGTCGGCAACGACGTGTCGATTTTGCATAACGTGACGCTCGGCGGCACCGGCAACGAAACGGGCGACCGCCATCCGAAAATCGGCTCCGACGTCATGATCGGCGCAGGGGCCAAGATTCTGGGCAATATTACCGTCGGCGATGGCGCGCGTATCGCGGCGGGAAGCGTGGTTCTTCATCCTGTTGAGGCGCACATGACCGTTGCCGGAATTCCGGCGCGTGTCGTCGGCAAGGCCGGGTGCGACAGACCTGCTGCGGTAATGGATCAGACCTTACCTAAAAATTGCATCGTTAAATAGAGAACTTGATAGGTGACGGGAAACGGTCGCGGGGCTTGAGTCATCAGGCGTCGCATCGTCGCCGCTGAAAAAGGCCTGTGTTCCGGGCGCGGAGTTGTCGCGCCGATGAGTTTCAAGCGCTTCAGGAAATCATGCGCCGAAGCGTAGTTGATTATGATGCTTTGCCTTTTGGATTCAGCGGCGAAATCGTTTGCGAAATCAATCCGGGGAAAATCCCATAACCCATCGGTCGGATTTTCGGTGCGGCACAGATCGCGCCATTCCTGAAAGCTGCCGTCCGTCAACAACGCCACATACATTCGTCCATCGGGTTTCAGAAAGGCACGCCAGCGGCGCAAGGCTTCGCGCGGATCGGGCAGCCAGTGCAGCATCATGCTGGAGAAAACAAGGTCGAATTTTTGTTCGATATCGAGCGCGGCGGCGTCGGCTTGAATAAAACGCGCATTGGGAATTTTGCGCCGCGCGTTCTCCAGCATCGCCGCCGACGCATCGACGGCGGTCACTTGCGTCGAAGGCCATATTTTGTGAACGGCTTCGGCGACAAATCCGGTGCCGCAGCCGAGATCAAGAACGTCAAGCGGTGCGGGGCATGTCTTCGCCGCCCATGCGGTCAGCGCATCGGCTATTTGCTTCTGAACGGAGGCCAGATCGTCATAATCGGCAGCGGCGCGGTCGAAACGACGTGTGGCAGCAGTTCCTGAAAAAGCAATCATATTGCCAGATAGGCGACAAGACCCGCCGCCCAGCAATAATAGGCAAACGGATTCAGGGCTTCGAGATCATGCTTTTTGAAATAGTGCATCAGCAAGGCCGTGCTGGCGTAGGCCGTGATGCCCGCGACGATTCCTGCGGTCACCATCATGCCGCCCTCGGCGGCGATGACGTCATGCATGTGCAAAAGTTTCGGCACTTCGAGAACGCCCGCTCCGGCGATGACGGGCGTTGCCAACAGGAAGGAAAATCGCGCTGCGTCCTTGTGCGTCAATCCCGCCAGCAATCCGCCGACCATCGTCGCGCCGGAACGCGAAATTCCGGGAATCAGCGCCAGCGCCTGACACGCGCCGATGACGAGCGCGGTTTTCCAGCTTACCGAGGCGAGCGATTTCGTGCCTTTGTTGCGGCGGCGGATGCGCTCGCCAATAAACAGGATGAAACCGTTGACAATCAGGAAAATAGCCGCGAGTTGCGGCGAGCCGAAAAAACCCCGCAAGGTATGTTCCAATGCGAAACCCAACACAACGGCGGGAACGGTGGCCGCGACGACCAGACCGAACACGCGGCGTTCGGTTTGAATTGTCTCCGGTGTGCCTTGGCCGAAAACGGCGCGCGCAAATCCGTACCAGTCGCGCCAGAAATAAATTAGCAACGCGAACGCCGTGCCAAGATGCAGAACAACCAGAAACGGTAGGAAATCAGGAGCCTTCTGGTTAATCGCCCAACCGAGCAGACGCGGCAGAATGACGGCATGCCCAAGGCTGCTGACGGGAAAAAGCTCAGTCGCGCCTTGCAAAATCGCGATGACGAGGGATTGGAGGAGGGTCATGATTGGATTCCGAGGCGGGAGATTTTACTTCTTGCGGAACATATCGAGGCTAATCACCTCGCCGCGCTTTTCGCCTTTGTCCTTGTTTTTGCTTTTTTCTTCGGCGGCTTTGGCGTCGGTGTTCGAGCTGTTGGGCAGAGCATCGCCCGTTTCGCCGCCTTCGTCGTCCTCGTTCACGCTGGATTGGAATTGCAAAGCGAAATTAACGGAAGGGTCGGCAAAGGTCGTGATGGATTCGATCGGAATCTGCAAACGTTCCTTGACGTTATTAAAGCTGAGCGTGACGGAGAAAATATCGTCTTCGAGTTTGAGCCCAAAAAACTGGTATTGCAGGACAATCGTCATTTCATCGGGGTATTGCTTGCGCAGATGATCGGGAATCTCGACGCCCGGATAATTGGTCAGGAAGGTGATGTAGAAATGATGCTCGCCGGGCAAGCCGTTTTGCGCCACGGTATCGAGGGTTTCGCGCACGACATCGCGCAACGCGGCTTCGATCATCAGGTCGTATCGGAGAATATCGTCGGTCATTATCGGACGCCAAAAGACAGAGAACGGAGGTCAGATTTGAGATAGCAAGCCTTGACACGAAAGTACAATCTTTACGGCAAGGCGCGATCCGTCCCCCGTTGTCTGTCTTCCACTGTCTGAAAAGTGGGGGGCTTCTGTTGCCCGGCGCCCCCCGGGCCGCGTGGTTCAAACTACTACCTTAGTTCGCAAAGCGAACTTAGGCGGCAGCGCGAACTTCCGTGCTAACGAAGTTATCGTTGGCATTTCTAGATTTGACCCGATATCGGCGGTATCATGCCGAGCGAAAACCATGCCTTTACTACACGCGTCGATCCTATTTCGCCCCCACAGCAGAGGACGGACGCCAGAGAACGGAAAGCAGATTGTTCTTTTCTGTTATCCGTTCTCTGGCGTCCGTCCTCTGGTGGTGGAGGCGCCGGGTACCGCCCCCGGGTCCGCAGCGTCTATTCCACAAAGCGTTTATCGCAATAGCTGGAAAACCAGCGCGCGCATTATAGCATAAAATCCCTTAAGAGAAAGCTACGGTTTTTCGAAACACTCGACAACGTGTTCCCGAATGATTACGGTTAAAAACGAAGACGGGCTCTGTACTTACCGTGGACAGAGGTAAGTTCCAGCCTCGAAGTCGGAGGTTTTGTCCCTCTCAGCTGATAACCACTGAAACGAGGAGAGCCGCTATGACCCTGTCGAAACACCCTGCAACGATAGCCTTACATGCCGGGTATCGCAGCGATCCTGCAACCGGAGCGGTCGCGGTGCCGATTTACGCGACGACAGCGTATGAATTTAAAAGCGCCGACCATGCGGCCAATCTTTTCGCGCTTAAGGAATTCGGCAATATCTACACGCGGATTATGAATCCGACCAATGACGTGCTTGAAAAGCGCATGGCGGCGTTGGAAGGGGGCGTTGCGGCCTTGGCCGTCGCGTCCGGGCAATCGGCTTCGGCTTTGGCGATCCAGAATATCGCGCGCGCGGGTGACAATATCGTCAGCTCCGCCGAGCTTTATGGCGGTACCTACAACCTGTTCAAGAACGTGCTGCGGGATCAGGGCATTGAGGTACGCTTCGCCGATTCCGCCGATCCGGAAAGTTTCCGCCGTCTGACGGACGCGCGCACCCGCGCTTACTACGCTGAAACTCTCCCCAATCCGAAAATCGAGGTGTTCCCGATCGCGGAAGTCGCCGCCATCGGCCAAAGCTTCGGCATTCCTCTGATCGTCGACAATACCGCCGCGCCGCTTATCTGCCGCCCCTTCGATCACGGCGCGGCGATATGCGTGTATTCGATTACCAAATGGATCAGCGGCCACGGCACGGGCGTCGGCGGACTTATCATCGACAGCGGCACGTTCGATTGGGCCAGATTCCCCGAACGCCAACCGGCGCTTAATAATCCCGACCCGTCTTATCATGACGCAGTCTGGACGGAGGCGGTCAAGTCGATCGGTCCGGTCGCCTACATTATCAAGGCGCGCGTGACCTTGTTGCGCGATGTCGGCGCTTGCCTCTCGCCCTTCAATGCCTTTCTAGCCTTGCAGGGCATCGAGACTTTGCCCCTCAGAATGAAGGCGCATTGCGAAAATGCGAACGTCGTGGCGGCGTTTTTGAAACGGCACCCTGCGGTCGAACGAGTCGTTCATCCATCTCTGGCGCAAGGCGTCGCCAAAACGCGCGCCGAGACATACTTGAAAGGCGGTTATGGCGGTCTGATCGGCTTCGAACTGAAAGGCGGTGTCGAGGCGGGCAAGGACTTCATCAACGCGCTCAAGCTGGTCTATCACGTTGCCAATATCGGCGATGCGCGAACGTTGGCGATTCATCCGGCTTCGACCACACACAGCCAGCTTTCGGCGCAGGAGCAGTTGTCGGCGGGCGTGACGCCCGGGTATGTGCGCCTCTCGATTGGCATCGAACATAGTGACGATATTCTGGAAGATTTGTCGCAGGCGCTCGATGTTGCGTCGAAACGGAAGGGCTCTGCGTGATTGGATACGCGAATTCACGAGTCTTTAACCATATGTGGTTGACAATCTTCTGCTCGCAATGCAACTGATGCTGAATGATGCTAGTCTTTGTTTTCAATCATAGAATCGGTCAAGGGAACCATTTCCCGTGAATATAGGTATCGTCGTTAACGCCCGTGGCAAGGTCTGCCTCGTCCATGATGAACCCTTTGAGGCTACCCCCCTCTGGGTCGGCTATCATATTGATAAGAAAAGGATTGAGATCATTTTTGATACCGGCGGCACCTATCCGATAGACTGGGAAGCAACGGATGAAATGCATAATTACTTGCTGAAAATAAATAAGATCCTTATAATACGAATGGAAAACAGAAAACCAGTCGAAGGTTACGATACAAGCTTTCTTAAATTGAAGGATGGTAAAACCATCGACTAGAGAGAATTTTCGGGAGAATAGTTATGGTTGAACCGATTGACGACGATGTGAACGCTCCGAGCGAAAATCAGGAAGACGAAAAGGAAGGCAAGGGGCGCACTGGTCGTGGTGGCACCGCTGGCGGCAACGCCGGTGGGCGCGGGATGCTGTCCGCTCAGTCATCCGAAATAATTTCGAACGCCGAAAGCGAAGATCAGGGCGACAAGGAAGAAGGCGAAGGCCGTTCCGGTCGTGGTGGACGCAGTGGCGGCGGAGTTGGCATAAAGCTTCCTCCGAACAAGCTGAAAGACGTTGTTTCTGTTTGGCAGCATCTGGATTTGGCCGATGCCGTTGCGCGTGTCGCCGAATTCTTTAGTGAGCTTCCTGCCCGCGCTTCTGCGAACCTGTCGGTCAACTGGTCAAGCGTGAAGCGTCACGGCTATGCTCTCGTCAGCCACTTTATCAGCAGCGGCCAAGAGATCGCGCATCTGATGCGATCCCGCGATGCCGGCTTTATCAAGCGACTTCGAACGAAATACGGCGTCAATGTAAGGCGTGTCGGAGCGCCGGGAGCCAATCCCGGCTTCGAACCGACTATGACGTAGGTGAGAGACGATTTTACCGGCTTAATTTCAGGCTCCGCATTCGGAGCCTGAATTTTTTGTGGCGGTTAACGTCAATATAAGGCATCAAGAAAGAGTAGCCTCTTCTGGTAAGATTTCCCACATGTCCGCAGGCGAACCCGCATCCCGTGAAGTTATGTCCTATGACGTTGTCATCGTCGGGGCAGGGCCGGCGGGACTTTCCTGCGCGATCAGGCTCAAACAACTCAGCCATACGAAAGGCTGGAATCTTTCGGTCTGCGTGATCGAAAAAGGTTCCGAAGTCGGCGCGCATCTTATGTCCGGCGCCGTGTTTGAACCGCGCGCGCTCGATGAGCTTTTTCCGAATTGGCGCGAGATGGACGCGCCGATCAAGGTGTCTGTCACGAAAGACCGCTTTCTGCTTCTGTCTGAAACGCGCGTTTGGCAGTTGCCGGTTCCGCCGACGATGAAAAATCACGGCAACTTTATCATCAGCCTCGGTTATTTCGCGAAGTGGCTGGCGGCGCAGGCGGAAAGCCTTGGAGTTGAAATTTATCCCGGCTTTGCGGCGGCGGAAATTCTCTACAATGATCGCGGTCAGGTTGTCGGCGTGGCGACCGGCGATAACGGTATTGGCAAGGATGGAAAACCGAGCGGGCGTTTCGCGCGCGGCGTTGAATTAAGGGCGCAACAAACCGTTTTTGCCGAAGGCTGCCGTGGGTCGTTGACCAAAATGCTTTTTGATCGTTTCCGTTTGCGTGAAGCATGCGATCCCCAAACTTATGGCCTTGGCATCAAGGAAATATGGGAAGTCGATCCCGCCCGTCATCGTGAAGGTCTCGTACAGCACACGATTGGCTATCCTATGGATAGAAAGACTTATGGCGGTTCGTGGCTGTACCATTGGGAAAAGAATCTCGTATCGATCGGTTTTGTCGTCGGGCTGGATTACGAAAATCCCTATCTGTCGCCGTTTGAGGAGTTCCAGCGTTTCAAGCAGCATCCGTATATCCGCCGCATGTTGCTCGGCGGCAAACGAATTTCCTACGGAGCGCGCGCCTTAAGCGAAGGCGGGGTTCAGTCCATTCCCCGCCTGAGTTTTCCGGGAGGTTTGCTGATCGGCGATGCTGCCGGATTCCTGAACGTCGCCAAGATCAAGGGCAACCATACGGCGATGAAATCGGGCATGATCGCCGCCGAAGCTTTGTTCGATCATCTTGTGATCAATGACTCGGCACCTGAGGTCAAGAATTACCGGTACCGGCTTGAGAAATCGTGGTTATGGGGTGAGCTTTACAAGGTGCGCAACATTCGCCCCGCGTTCCGTGACGGGTTGGTGGCCGGCATGCTCTATGGCGCGATCGACAGCGTCCTGATGCGCGGACATGCTCCTTGGACGTTTCATAATCATGCGGATCATACCCAGTTGAGGCTGGCGCGTTCCTGCAAGAAAATCGTTTATCCAAAACCGGACGGGGTGATCAGTTTCGATCGCCTGTCGTCGGTGTTCCTGTCGAACACCAATCACGAAGAAGATCAACCGACGCATCTGAAGTTGCGCAATCCCGCCGTTGCGATGGAATCGAACCTTGCTCTTTATGACTCGCCGGAAACGCGATACTGCCCTGCCGGAGTTTATGAAATCGCATACGAAGGACCGAACGACGATCCGCGCCTTGTCATTAATGCCCAGAATTGCGTTCACTGCAAAACCTGCGACATCAAGGATCCGAAGCAAAACATTGACTGGTGCGTGCCCGAAGGCGGCGGCGGCCCGAATTATCAGGGGATGTAAAGCTTCTCTGTTTTCTATGTTTGATAATGCTGGGCGTAAGGCAGAATTGACGCGAAATCATCGGCATCCGTCCCGGTCATCCATGCCTGAACGCCGAGCGCAAGAATTTCTTCGAACAGCGCCGCGCGCCGCGTATCGTCAAGATGCGCCACAATGTCGTCGAGCAGAAACAGCGGCTGCATCTGGCGTTGATGGATTATCGCGCGAACATAGGCCAGCATGATTGCGATCATGAGAGCCTTTTGCTCGCCTGTCGAACAAAGCTCGGCGGGACAGTTTTTTGCGCGATGGATTACGATCAGGTCGCTGCGATGGGCGCCTATGGCGCATGTGCCGGTTTGTCGATCATCGCTCCTCGCGGCACCAAGCTCGCCACGCAGTCGATCCTCGATCAACAGCGCCGGCGTGTTATCCAAGGCTTCTTCCGCCAAGCCTTTCAGAGCCAGATCGGCGCGGGGAAACACGCCCTCGGTTTCATCGATTGCCGTGCGTAATTGCCGCAGTAAATGTCGGCGCGCAGCGGCGATAGCGACCCCTGTCTGCGCCATTTCATCTTCGAGCGCGCTGAGCCAACCGGCATCGCCCATACCCTCGCGCAAAAGCTTGAGCCGTTCGCGCATGGCTTTTTCGTAACGCGCAATCCGTCCGGCATGCGCCGGATCAAAGCTATAGACCAACCGATCAAACCATTTGCGGCGTGTTCCCGCGCCTTCGGCCAGAATCCGGTCCATTGCCGGGGTAATCCATGCCATGGCCACATGATCCGCCAGCGCATGCTGTCCGCGAATATTTTTGCCGTCGATATGCACCAGACGGCGGCTGTCGTCGGGTTCGTTCGGATTGCGACCGGTTCCGATCATCAGCGGTCCAAAAGCCGTTCGCATCTGGATAGCCACAGCCCAGAATTCAGCGTGAAAATGACTTTGCAAATCGGTCAGTTCCGCGCGACGGAGCCCCCGTCCGGGAACAAGAAGGCTGATCGCCTCAAGGAGATTTGTTTTCCCGCTTCCGTTCGCCCCCGTCACAACGATGGGAGACGGAGAGACATCAAAGCAATGATTGCCGTAGTTGCGGAAAGCCGTTAACGAGACGCGGGCAACGCTAACGGAATGCGCGGCGTCATCTGAATCTATGGAATGAAGACGAACCGGATTCAGCATGTCGCAATTATACTCCCGTGTTCAGCTTACGGGAAAGACGATGCCGACGGCAATCTTCAGCGGATATAAACGTGAACTTCCGGATTCTGGACCGACGGGAGTTGCGTCGTCGCCATGCTGATACGTGACGGGGCAAGACCGAGCTGGATAAGCGAGCGCTTGACCGCCTCGGCGTTACCTTTGGCCGTCTGTTGCAGCTTCGCCAGTTCAGCCGGGTCTCCGGCTTGAGGCGAGACGGCGACGACCGAAAATTCGGCGTTAGGACGGTGTTCAAGAACGTTGCCAATAGCTTGGGACAATTGCTGCTCATATTCGACATGAGGTTGATCATAGCGAATGAGGACAAGAAGCTGGCCGATCGATTGCGTAACGGCAGCGGAGGCTGAGTTGGGTTTCTGGGCGGGCGCTGTACCATTTTCTTGCATCAGTTCACGGGGAGACATAGGAGCAGGGCCGGTCGTTCCCGGCGTGACCTGACCCGCCGGAGCCGCCTGCGGTGCCGGAGGCATATCGAATGACGCGGGGGAAATTGCGGCAAACGGCGCTGTGTTCACGATAACCGGTCGATTGGCGAGGCTGTTGCCAAGCAATTCACCACGGCTGATAGCAAAGGCCAGCGCCTGCAGGTTGGAACGCTCGGTCGTCAGATAATTGGTCTGGCGCTGAATGTCATTGGTCGTCTGATTGCGCAGATAATCAAGTTGAACGATCAGGCGATTGATCTCGTCTTTCAGTACCTTGAGCTGATCATGATCTTCGTCGACCGCGCCCGACAATTCAAAAGCGGCCTGAACCGAATCGGAAAGGTAGGATCCCATCGACGCATCGGCATCAATGGCCGTCGCAAGCGAATTTAGACGATTCAGGGAAGACGTGACCTCGTCCAGACTGGCGTTGGCTTCGTCCCATTGGCGCAGAAGAATGGGGTTGCCGCGCGTCGTGCCATTTTGGAGGCGGGCGGTGATCGCCGCGACAGTGCTGTGATACTGAACCGCTCCGGCGGCGCCGCTTGAACGGAGAACGGAAAACTCGTTCGAGTTGAGGTTAACCGAGGAACGAAGCCGAAGCACTTCGTCACGCAGCTCGCGGGCGCGCGTTCCAACGACAGTTCCGCTGGAGGGGCCAAAACCGGCCATGAAATCCGACGAGGGGCTTGACGCGCCGGGAGCGAGCGCTGAGTCAGAAACCTGTGGCGCGTTCTCATCAATCGCTTGCGTGGCATTGTCGGGTTTAATATTCGACAGGGATTCAGGCGCGACGGGCACGGGGGTGTCCGACGCAGCGGCATTATCCGCAGCAAGAACCGGGGCAAACCCAAGCATCACAAACATGACAAAAGCGAGCGCGCAGTTCCGAATCATGGAAATCCCTTTGATTTGCATCTGTAGTACCTCTGCCTTAGGGGCCCGGAGCGAACGCACCGAATCTCTAGTTGTTTAGTTGATTTGAGAAGAAATTCCAAGCCCTTGGATAGTGAGTCGCCCGCCAGTTTAGCTATGTCGCTATTCTGCAACAACAGGATTCGTCAAGTTTAGGACGAATAGCGCAGGATAAGGCTTTTAAAGCCTGAAAATCAGGCAATTCATATTATTCTCCTAAATCTTTTGCACTCTTTTGCATGTGCCTGTAT
>CAIQVS010000188.1 GCA_903875345.1 uncultured Pseudomonadota bacterium
GGCCCTAATCCGATTACTGGTAATCCGCCACAAGGTGCAATTGCTTCCTATTGCAACTATTACCCTACTTTATTGAGTACTACTAACCATGCCCCCTGTGTCAGACTACTTGTCGTGTAATTTTTTAAATTGAACCTTGTTCGTTGACGTCCGTTTTGGTTTTGTTTTTCGGCTTATCTATCCGTGTTTCCCGCTTCGGCGCGGTCAAGGTTTTAATGGGTGGAGCGAAGCGGAACCCATCCCTCAAGACGTCGATTTTTTGATTTAGAGCATATTACACGATGACTATGAACGACGGCTGAGCCAGTTGTCGCCTCTCTATCAACTTCACATAGCGAGGCAATAATGACAATATATTCCGAGGCGTTTATCGAACAAGCATTGGTTAAAGTGTATTCACGCGGCAATCGAACGATCACAACGGTCGCCAATGATTTAAATATGAACCACCATACGTTAAGATACTGGATGCAAAAGAAATCGATAATGGCCAACGGCACTGCGCCCGTAAAAGAGAAACGTCCTCATGACTGGACGTTTGAAGAACAATTGACGGCACTGCAGGAAAGCCATGGCTTGACCGGAGAGGCGCTGCAAGCGTGGTGTCGTGAGCGAGGCCTGTTCCCCCACAATTTAACGAGCTGGAAGGCAGCCTTTTGTGCTGGTAGTAAAGAAGCTGCGCCAAAGCCGGGCGAGATCAAATCGTTAAAAGACGAGAACGTCAAACTTAAACGTGAATTGCTGCGCAAAGAGAAGGCATTGGCGGAGGCGGCGGCGTTGCTGGTGCTGCAAAAAAAGTTCCAGGCGCTGTGGGAGGACGCGGAGTGATGACGTCCCTTTCAGAGCGCAATATGGTCATAGCTCTGGTGAATGATGCCGTCGTTGCAGGCGCACGTCAGGAGCGGGCTTGCCAACTCATTGATTTAAGCGAGCGCACGCTGCAGCGCTGGAAAAATGATCAGGCCAGTGAGATTGCTGATCGGCGCACCGAGCGGGTGCAAACACCCAGAAATCAACTGAGTCCTCTTGAGCGACAGCAGGTGCTGGCGATTGCCAACTCGGCTGAGTTTGGCCATCTGCCGCCCAGCCAGATCGTGCCAAGACTGGCAGACCAGGGAATTTATGTCGCATCTGAATCTACGTTCTACCGCGTGCTGAAAGCCGAAAACATGTTGCAATACCGTGGTGCTGAAAAACCCAGAAAGCCACGCAGCAAGCCGCGTGCGTTGCAGGCTACAAGGCCCAATCAGCTTTTTAGCTGGGATATCACGTATTTGCCGACTGAGGTCAAGGGCGTTTATTTTTATCTGTACATGTTCCTGGATATTTTTAGCCGCAAAGTGGTCGGCTGGCAGGTCTTTGAAAATGAGAGCAGCGCGCTGGCTGGCGAGGTGATGAAAGATATTTGTGCGCGAGAAAATATCCGGCCAAATCAGGTCATTCTGCATTCCGATAATGGCAGTCCAATGAAAGGTGCCACTATGTTGGCGACGTTGCAGATGCTGGGCGTGATCCCGTCATTCAGCCGTCCTGCGGTGAGCAATGACAACCCCTACGCCGAGAGCTTCTTCAAAACCATGAAATACCGACCGGCTTATCCAAACCATCCGTTCAAGGATCTCCTTGCAGCCAGGGCCTGGGTCACTACCTTCATGCACTGGTATAACGAAGAACACCGGCACAGCGCTATTCAGTTTGTCACGCCGGCCCAACGTCATGCTGGTTTGGATGTGGAATTACTGGGGCGTCGCGAAGAACTGTATGCGGCGTCCAAAGCGAAAAATCCGAATCGCTGGAGCGGTGCTACGCGCAACTGGACGCGTACCGCAATCGTTCATTTGAACCCCGATAACATTACCAAGGAATCTTTCAATCAAACGGAGGTATATCAAGAACTCAAAATGGCGGCTTAAAAATTTACTTTTGGGCGACAACTAGCTTGAAAAATTCCGATGGCCGTGTATGTTGAGAAGTCTGTTCTCGCAGAAGGTGATGGCTCCTTCCGGTTTATTCGCGAGTTCCGGTTGGATGCTGGCGAAGCGAAGCCGGCGGTTGGTGATGTTCTGACGGTGGCTGCCTTTGAAGGGGTCGCTCATATTGACATTACTGGCGTTTCAAAAGGTCGAGGCTTTGCTGGCGTTATGAAGCGCCACAACTTCGGCGGTGTTTGTGCCAGCCACGGGGTTAAGAAGGTTCATCGGTCTGGTGGTTCAACCGGGCAGAGCACCGACCCGGGTAAGGTTTTCAAAGGAACAAAGATGCCTGGTCGGATGGGCGGCAAGCAGTCGACCGTACGCCGGCAGAAACTTGTTTCGATTGATGCTGAGAAAAATCTGATGCTGGTGCGGGGA
>CAIQVS010000189.1 GCA_903875345.1 uncultured Pseudomonadota bacterium
AATCCGGCAAACCCGAACACATCATCAATCCCAATGCCCGCCAGCGCCAAGGAACCGATCCACATCAGCGTATAAGTAAGCGGAATCTTTCGCCACAAGCCGCCCATCTTGCGCATATCCTGCTCGCCCGACATTGCGTGAATGACAGAACCAGCGCCGAGAAACAGCAACGCCTTGAAAAACGCATGCGTCATCAGGTGAAAAATTGCCGCCGAGTATGCCGATAGCCCTGCCGCCATGAACATATAACCAAGCTGGCTCATCGTCGAATAGGCGATCACGCGTTTGATGTCGAATTGAGTCAAGCCGATGCTGGCGGCGATTAGGGCGGTCAATGCGCCGACGATCGTCACCACCATCAACGCTTGCGGCGCATACTCGAACAACGGCGACAAGCGCGCGATCATAAACACGCCCGCCGTCACCATCGTCGCGGCGTGGATCAGGGCGGAAACGGGCGTCGGGCCTTCCATCGCATCCGGCAGCCATGTGTGCAATCCGAGCTGCGCCGACTTGCCCATCGCACCCATAAACAGCAGCAAACACACCACCGTCAAACTGGGAGGCGTACCGCAACACATGGTAAATTGATCCGTCGCGCCCGCTATCATCGGAGCTTTGTCGAAAATATCCGCAAACTGGACTGAACCGAACAACATAAAACAGCCGAAAATGCCGAGCGCAAAACCGAAATCGCCAACGCGATTGACAAGAAAAGCCTTGATCGAAGCGTTATTGGCGCTCGGCTTCTCGTACCAGAAATTGATCAGCAGATAGGACGCAAGCCCAACGCCCTCCCAACCGAAGAACATCTGCAGCAGATTGTTCGACGTCACTAACATCAGCATAAAAAAAGTGAACAGGCTGAGATAGGACATGAAGCGAGGGATGCCTTTGTCGTGGCTCATATAGCCGACGGAATAAATATGCACCATCGCCGACACGCCATTCACCACCACCAATTGCACGGCGGCCAGCGTATCGATATGCAACGCCCAATCGACGGTGAACGAGCCCGATGAGAACCAGTTGCCAAGGGTGCGATCGATGACCGTATGCCCCAACGCCACCTGCTGAAAAAGAATAATCGACGCGACGGCGGCTGCAAGGACGCAGACGCAAGTGACGATCTGCGCCGCGCGGTCGCCCAACGCCCGATTGCCAAAACCGGCAATCGCCGCGCCAGCCAGCGGCAGAAACACAGAGATGAGATCAAGAGGCATTGTCATGCTTCATCCCCTCATCCCGCTGGCGTCATCGACCGCAATCGTGCCGCGATTGCGGAAATAAACGACGAGAATAGCGAGGCCGATGGCGGTCTCCGCCGCAGCGACGGTGAGGACGAACATCGTGAATATCTGGCCAATGAGGTTGTGCTGAAACACCGAAAAGGCGACGAAATTAATATTGGCCGCGAGCAAAATCAGCTCAATCGACATTAGGACAACGATCACGCTTCTCCGGTTTACGATAATGCCCAATACTCCGATCAAAAACAGCACGGCGGCGACGGCAAGGAAATGCGGAAGTCCGATGATCATAACACTCCCTTTCCGCTCTCGACCTTAACGACCTCAACCACCTCGCTGACGGGACGGTTCACCTGCTGCGAGACTTTTTGACGGCGAACATCCTTGCGTTTCCTGAGCGTCAGAACAATCGCCCCGATCATAGAGACCAAAAGAATTAGTCCCGACACCTGAAAAGCGTAGAAATAATTGGTGTAAAGCAATCGCCCAAGCGCGCGGGTATTCTCGGTCTTCATATCGCCGAGCGCCGTCGTGTACTTCATCATCTCCGGCGAAAACGCCCACGCATAGACGATCACCGCCAGTTCGAACACCAGAACGGCGGCTATCCCGACGCCGACCGCGACATGCCGCCGCAAACCACGGCGCAGTTCGCCGAAATTGATGTCCAGCATCATCACGACGAACAGGAACAACACAGCCACCGCGCCGACATAGACGATCATCAAAATGAATGCGACAAATTCGGCACCGAGCAAAATAAACAGTCCCGCCGCATTAAAAAAGCACACGATCAAAAACAGCACGGCATGAACGGGATTGCGCGCGGAAACCACCAGCGTCGCCGACCCGATCAGAACAAGCGAGAAAAGGTAAAAGAGGAGGGAGTGGATCATAGGTGCAATCAAATTCAGGGTGACGTCGAATGCGTGTCATTGACGGTACAGTTACGCATGCTCTTGCAGAGTTCTCCGGCGCTTGCGCCCATGTTATCGATTACCTGTTGCTGCGTGCAAGCCGCAAGCGCCATCAGCGAACACGCCAGAATAAACCGCATCATCGATACCTCGCGTCCGCAGCGAGGTTGGCGGCAATTTCGGCTTCCCACCGGTCGCCATTCGCCAACAGACGCTCCTTGTTATAGAGCAGTTCCTCATGAGTCTGGGTAGCGTATTCGAAATTCGGTCCTTCGACGATGGCATCGACTGGACAGGCTTCCTGACATAATCCGCAATAGATGCACTTGGTCATATCGATGTCATAGCG
>CAIQVS010000190.1 GCA_903875345.1 uncultured Pseudomonadota bacterium
CCCCACCCAATTTGGCTTGGTGTCCGTCCGCACACTTGGCGGCAAAGCTCCTTCCTGCTCATGCGTAAACGTCGACCGGCCTCGGCTGCCGGCAGAGCATCGGCCGGGTGAGCGGACCCGCCCAGGTCGGGCGCGGCAGCATGGCGCCAACGAAATCAGCCGGCGCGCTGCTCAGCGCCAGCGTGAGTTTCGCCGCCATTGTCGGGGGTCACTTCGATTGGGCTGCGTTCTCCCTGCGGGACACCCCGACAACGGCACCCTACGATGCCAACCGGCAGAGACCATCACTTATCGGCGGCGAAACGCTGTATCGAGGGAGCGACCAACGCCGGCAACGCGGGTGTCCGCACTAATACACCCGTAATATTTCTGATTTCACTCGTAGCGAACTTACGAAACCAGGATCTGCGTAATAATTTTCCACGCATCCCTAACCTGCCTTTCGGCCCACGGCCATATCCCCCATGCGGCATCAGCGTCCCACCGAAATGCATAGATCTGCGCCCATGCACCCAAATGGCTTTTTTGAACTGAACTCATGTGCAAAAAATCAATTCGAACAGGGACATATTGCGACCACTGCTGCTTCTGCCAGAAATAGCGTGTGAGCGCGACCGGCAGAGCAGCCAGCTCCGGATAGAACCCCGTGATATGGCCCTCCACATCACCATATATTCCTTTAACGTGCAAGGTTATGTTCTGACCTACGGCTATCTTCTTTATGTCCGCAGGGTCAGCAAAAACGACACCATATGCGTCATCAATATTAAACACCTGAAAAATCGGCGTTCGCGCCTGGATAACGTCACCTGGGAGCGCTGTGCAGTCGGTTACTATTCCGTCTTTCGGCGCCTTGAGGGTGAAGTGACCAATCAGTTCGGCAGCGTTCTGTAGACTTTCAATGCGGGCATGCAAGAGTTCTGCATCCGCGACGGCCTTGGCCACCTCTTCCTTTTTTTGTTGATACACAAATATGGCTGCAGCCCTCTCGGCCTCCGAACGCGCAACGGCAGCCTTGGCGTTTTGCCAAACCAAGTTTGCAACGAACTTATATTTTACAAGATCGTTTTGAGCCTGGAGGACAGCGGAGAGCTGTTGAACCACTGCATCTTGTGCCTCAACCAACTTTTGCGCCGACTCCGCAGCGGCGCGAGCGATGTCGATCTGCGACAGCGCATTTTGGTGCAGCAGTTGCAGCCCCAGCAGCTGCTGAGCGGCCGCCTCCGCTGTGACCTCATTTCTAAACTCGGCAACCGGTTGCCCGCGCACCACTCGGTCAAGGCATTTAACAAACACGTTTTGCAATCGAGCTTGTACGATAGGGCTTACAGCGGTAAGCGCACCCGCCACGATTCCGTCAGCGCTTATCCAGGCCTCGTCAGCTTGAACTCCCACAACAACAAGAAGCGGAAGTACGATCAGGTAGAAACGACGGCGGAAGCCTCCAGGCTTGCGTTTATGCCCGACATTACCATTCGCTGCGAGCGTGACCGAATGCGACTGGGTAGCAGACCTTCTAAAGCGCATGGGGCCGTTAACCTTCTAATATGCACAACGCGCACGCTCGCTTGTGACGCTTGCCATGCTTATGGAGAGAACCAGGAAAAGTCCATGGCATATGAGCCGTCGCGACATTGTTCATGGCTGCGCTCCACGAAGCGCCCGGAGAACCGTCTCCAAATTAACAGGCGCACAATATTCGCACGGACCCTCTTGATTCGCTGGATATGCCATATAGAATCCGTCAACTATTCCAGTCAGCTTACGAATGGCCGAAACCATTGTCGCCGGAGGCGTGTGGCGAAATGAAAGTTGCGCAATAATCGATGGATGATCAGTTTTTGCTCGCACGTTTTCCACGAATGCGGTGACAAATTTGACGTAGTTATCGACGCCGGCGGTCAAGCTGCATTTTTGTGCCAGAAGTATTTGCGCTTGGATGTCAATTAGCGAGATACTACTCCAACTGCTGCTGGGGCGGACTGCGGCACCCAAGCTTCCGGGACGGACTGCGGCGCTTAAGTTGTACGAGCACGTTTTGGGGGATATTCCGATGAATTCAGCGTCCGGGGCAATAGCATAATCGTGACAGCTATTAGTGGCCACGATTTTTTGTGCGATATCTATAGTTGCTTGCATTTGCATTTGCTCGTTTGCGGGCGTGTTGGGCCAATGCTCTCCGTCGTATATAATCAAACCCGGCGTATTAGGGCCGCAGCCTTTTTCGATTTCTTTTCGTGCCGAATACAGACTCGTCGGCAGGACAAATTGATGGGAACGCGCGACGCGGTTATTTAGTTCCGGGAACTGCTGAATAAGACGCAGGCTCAAATAATCTCGGCTAGTGACATACGTTTGCAGAATGGACCGGATGGCATCGCGCTCGCTTTTGTCAGGAAATTGGGAGGCAGCGAACATAAAGGAGGATGGCGGCGGGCTGGTCGAAGCCGCTTGGGCTTCGCGCTGTCCGCCCGCCAGCATCAGAACGACAATGAGCATGGTCAATGTCGATAGCGACCGGAAAGTTAGCGTGAAGCTTGCCGGGAAGGCTCTGGCCAGTTTTTCCCCGCGTTCGATCAAAAGCCGACATCTGCTTGCCAGCCTCCTGTCAGCGCCGCCCGCCGCCGAAGACGGCGGCCGAAGCCCCGCGTTTACAGGGAATTGGAAAGCACCTACCCTTGATGATCGCCAACGAAAGCTATCGGCCCTCTTCGGCCTCACAGTCACCATGTCACGCCCGCCCCCATGTGCGAAACTCGGCAAGATGCGTCAACGAACACGCGCCGCCAACAACTGAGGCTGATGATGTCATTAGGTCTTCCCGCGAGTCATTTTAACTGTGTCAGGTTGATCTTCGCATATGCCGTTGGTTCTTGGCTAGCCCATCTTATGCAGCGCAGCGGTTTTCAATGCGACCGAGAGGCACTCTCAGTGGGCATGTGCCCGGTCATGCGTTCGCGGTGAAACGAGGGGCGAGTCGAATATGCCACAGGCGACAAAGATTATTCGGTCTCCCGCCCCAGGCATTAATCTTCCAGAGCAATCCGGTGAAGCGCTCTCCTGTTAATCAGGCTTTCCGGAAAGTCATCGTCCCAGGAAGCGGCCTTGCGGCGACCGGGCAGTAATTGCTTGCCTTCTGGCCGTCTCAGCGTCCGTCCGGGAACTTTGTTTGCTTTTTCAAGGTGAAGAAAGTTTCCGGACGGACACTCAGAGGCTGGCCCGGAATGAATCCGGAATGAGAGTCTGAATTATTTCAACCGGCTGACCGGGGGAATTGTAACCGGGGCAACCCCCCGGATAAACACGGAACGAATGCGGTTCAATCCGGGTTCAGCCGTCGGAAAATGGCGGATTTCCGCGACGACCGTTCCGTAGGCGGGCGTATGCTGCACCTGTTTACCCGGGGCTTTGCCCCGGGTACCGAATGTTTGTGAAAGCCCATGATATCGTTTGGCTTTCGGCCTAGCGTGCCGTTTTGTACAGATCGTGGTGGTGACCCCAGAATCTCCGGACCGTGATTTGTTTCCGCTCGCCGGGCCGGTGGCGCGAGCAGTTCGGACACCAGCATGTCAAGGACGCCATGTATTCCAACATGTTGCGCG
>CAIQVS010000191.1 GCA_903875345.1 uncultured Pseudomonadota bacterium
CGCCGCCATAGCCACTTTCGCCTTAAACTCTGCGCTGTGTTTCTTTCGGATGTTTGTCATCTCTATCCCCTTGGCTTTCCGCCATTTTAGGGGCGCGACTCTCTCTTAGCTACCTGTCCAGTTTTCGGGGGCCAGCTCAGGGTGTATTAGGACTAGTGGGAGCAGTTGGGGTAGAGCTGTTTTGTAATGTGGCCTCTGAGTTAATAGTTAAATACGGCACACACATCTAATCGGGCAATTCTTGTGGCCATCGTCCAGAGAGTAATTTGGTAGATTGTTTTACGCCTTCACGATCGTCGCCAGTTCATTCGCCGTGTCGCTGGCGCCGAGGGCGATGCGGGCGGCGAGCATGCGGGTGACGAGGTCTTTGAGTTTGGCGCGGTTATCTTTGGCCATCAGCTCCTCGCCCTCGCGTTTCATCGCCGCGAATTCCGCTTCGTCCGGGAACAGGTAAGGCTCGGAGAGCAGTTTTTTATACCACGTATAGATATAGTCCTTGTCGCGCCAAGCAATGCTGAAAAACAGGTCGCGCATTTCGGCGAGATGCAGATCGGCGTCGTCGAACGCCAGCGGCTCGCCGTCGTCGATGATCTGCTGCACCTTCATGTTGTGATTGTCGAAGCGCGCGTTTTCCTCGTTGTCGGCGTGCGCGCGCGCGATGCGGTTATAGACCGCCATGGTCTTGCCGAGCTTGCGTTGCAGCATCGCGCCGCGATATTTCTTGGCGATGCGGGCGATGTCCTGACGGATGAAGCGCGATTCCTCGGCGACGCGGCGGATCGTCTCTGGATCGTTGCCAGCTTCCTGCAAAATTTCGCGTTGTTCCTCAAGCCGCGTTTGCAGCAGATTGACTTCCGGTCCGGCGTCGGGCCCGGCGGCGGCGGCGAGATCGCCCCATTCCTCCTCGCCTTGCTTGACGATAGCGGCGGCCATCTTCTGGCCTTGCTCGCCCGCGAAGGAAACCTGACCGGCCTGTGGCGCGTAGAAGCGGCGCGCCTTCAGCTCCAGCGGCGCGTTGGCGCCGTCGTCGAGCTGGACGGAGGCTTGCAGAATGCCGCTGTCGCTCATGCGCCAGTCGAAGGTGATGACATTGCCTTCCTTGATCACATAGCCGCTCGGCAAATCTTCGCCGCCGATGCGGAAGACGCCGACGCAGAGGTTGAGATCGACGCGTTCGGGATACTCGACCTGAAACAGCTCAAAGCTCAGATAACCGGCTTCGTGCGCGCGGAGGTTCCGCGCGCTCTTGAATTTCGCCTGACCGGAGGCGGGCAGCGTGTCGCCCTTTTTGACGATCGGCAGCAGGACGTTTTCCTGCGCGAAAGCGTGGTCGAGCGTCTTGACGGCGATGGTCTGCGCCGCCGGTATGCTGGCGGTCGCGGCGACGAGGCGCGTGATCGTCAGTTTCTGGTCATGCTGCGGCAGACGCGCGCCCTTGTCGTCGAGCACATGCACCTCGAAGACATGCTCGCCCATGTCCTTGAGTGGCACGAGGACGGTGAGGCCGTCCGTAATCGGCAGCAATCCCGATTCCCATGTTGCGGATTTGATCTCTAGCTGGCGCTTCGCCAGAACCTTGTCGTCGCCCTTGACCTGCAAGGTGACGACGGTTTTATCGTCGGGCGTGCGGGCGGTATAGCTGAAGGACAGGTTGGGTTCGTCCGGAACCGCCGCTTGAACTTCCTTCGGCTTCGGCTGGCTGACATTGTCCTTGTCCCATTGACGGCTTTCGCAGTAATAGGCCGCGCCGACGGCCACGGCCGTCATCGGATCGCTCTTCAGGTCGGCGGCGATGCCAAGCTCGTTCGACACCATTTGCCGCACCAGAGGAATGCGGCTCGGACCGCCGATAAAGACGATGCGGTCGATGTCTTCCGGCTTGTAGTTATTGTCGGTCAGCATGCTGCGAATCATTTCGATCGTCTGCATGACGGGTTCGCGGATCAGCTTTTCGAGTTGCTCGCGTTTGACCGGCGCGTCGAGGTAAATCTCGACCTCGCTTTCATCGATGAGGCGGATATCCTCGTCCGAAGCGAAGATCTTGGTTTCATCCTGCGATGACAAGTCGATCTTGGCTTTCTCGGCGGCGAGTTGCGCGATGCGGATCAGCTTCTGGTAATTCGGGTTGCGCTGGAAATTATCCGGCAGGTCAAAATGCTCGATCAGCCACGGACGCACGATTTCGTTGACTAGCATACGGTCGAAATCGCGCCCGCCGAGCATATTGATGCCCTGATGCGCGACGATCGTGACCTCGCCGTTGATCGCCTGCGCCAGCGCCACGTCGAACGTGCCGCCGCCGAGATCATAGATCAGGAACTGGCCGGAGCGTTTCGCCCCTTCCATCGCCGCCATCGCCGCCGCGATCGGCTCCTGCAGCAAATCGACGCGCTTGAGGCCGGCCATTTCGGCGGCGCGAAGAGTCGCCTCGGATTGCATCTGGTTGAAGGCTGCGGGAATGGTAATGACTGTGCCGGTAAACTCGCTGACTCCGGTTTCGGTTGAGGCTTGGCCGAGCAGCTGGCGGATAATCTCCGCCGAACATTCCTCCGGCGTCAGTTTCAGATCGACGCCCTTGACTTCAATCGGGGTCGAGGTGCCCATCAAGCGTTTGAATCCCGCCGCGACATTGTCGGGCGATACCAACGCCTGATCGTGCGCGCGGCGGCCATAAAGCCGGTGGCCGCGCTTGTCGAAATAGATGACGGAGGGCAAAACCTCGCCGCCGTCGGCTGGATGGAAAACGCGCGCCTGACCGTCAATGATGCCCGCGACGACGCTGTTGGATGTTCCGAGATCGATGCCTAAATACATAATGTTCAAAAGCCCGTCGTTTAAATTTTAGAAATTGCATGTGACGCAAGAGCAGGGGTGTTCCCCTCCCCTTGCGGGAGGGGATAGGGGTGGGGGAGACCCCCCATGAGTTTGGTTTGGTGTTTGCGCAATAAATCCTCGGCTTTCTGGATCAGAGTTGCCACAACGCCCTCCACATTTTCCATCACATCGCCATTCGTAAATCGGATGATATGAAACCCCATGCTTCGTAAAAACTCTTCGCGCTTCAGATCGTAACCGTGTCGCGCATCGTGTGAATCGCCATCCAGTTCAACCAGCAACCGCGCCTGCATGCAGGCGAAATCCGCGATGTAGGGATGCACGGCAGCTTGTCTGCGAAATTTCAAATTTCGCACTCTGGCCGTTTCGCGCAAAACGCCCCATAACCGTTTTTCCGCTAGCGATGCGTTGGTGCGTAAGAACCGCGCATGTAGATGATCAGCCGAAAAATTTTTATGTTCATTCAAGCGCATTTTCCAATACCAGTCCTGATCGTTCTCCCCCACCCCTAACCCCTCCCGCGAGGGGAGGGGAACTGCACCGCTCTTGTTGCAACCAGTTCCAACAAATCCCAATCTTTAGATGCGTAAAAACTTCTAGCTTTAAGGCATTAACAAATGTTTGCTCATTTTTACAGGGCGGTATGGTTAATGCAACGGGCAATTAATGCTTTCCTGAAATACACGTCGCGATTTTGTCCAGTCTGTGCAAGGGTCTGAAACAGAAACGGATTAAGATTGGAGCGCTTTAGAGACAATGACGACTAGGAATATCACGATACGCCCTATGCACAAGGCTGATGCAGCCAGGGTTTCTAAAATGGTTAAGGCCTTGGCCGCCGGGTGTGGCGACGAGGCCAAAGTCACAAAACGCGACCTTCTGACCTACTGTTTTGGCCATAAGAAACTAGCGACAATTTTGCTGGCGATTGTTGGGCAGCAGCCGGTCGGCTTTGCGATTACCCGCGAATGGATTAATTTCTACATCGGAATCAAGCTTCGCCACGTTGATTTTATCTTTGTCGACAAGCGGTATCGGCAGGCAGGTGTCGGCTCGGCGTTGATGCAGGCGGTGGCCAAGGACGCCGTCAAGGCAAAATGCCAGCGTCTCAGCCTTGATGTCGGCTTGGAAAACGAAGGCGCGGCGCGGCTGTACAAAAAACTGGGATTTGTGAAACGCACCGACATTGCGGTGCATTACCGCCTGTCGGATTCCGGCTTGATGCGGTTGGCGCGACGGAAGGACTGAACCATGAACCCCTCCGCCCGCCTACAGGCCACACTTGAACTTCTGTCCGAGATCGACGCCACGCCGCGTCCGGCCGATGCGCTCGTCAGCGCCTATTTCCGCGCCCGCCGTTATCTCGGCAGCAAGGATCGCGCCGCGATTGCGGAACGGCTCTATGACATTCTGCGGCATCATGCGCGACTGAATTGGTGGCTGGATTACAAAACAGCGGTGAAGGACAAGGGAGCGGATGTTCCGTATTCTTCGCGTCTGCGGTTGCTGGCGTATCTGGTGCTGGTCGAGAAAGTCCCGCCGGAGGAAATCAAGATTCTGTTTAGCGGTGGAAAATTTGCGCCGCCATCTCTGGAAGAAGATGAGATCAAGCTGATCCGCAAACTCGTGACGCACACCTTGTTGCATCCGGGGATGCCTGAAGAAGTGCAGGGCGAATGCCCGGCGTGGGCGGCGGAAAGCCTGAAGCGCCGCTTCGGGCGCGACTTTATGCATGAGATGGCCGCGTTGCTGCAACCCGCGCCGCTCGATCTCCGCGTTAATCCGTTGAAGGCGACGCGCGACGCTATGCTGGCGGAGTTGAAGAAGCTTGGCCTCAAGGTCAAAGCGGGTCGCTTGTCGCCCTTCAGCATCCGTGTTGATGAGCGCCCGTCTTTGTCGGCCTTGCCGATGCTCAAGAATGGCGCGGTCGAGATTCAGGACGAGGGCTCGCAGTTGGTGGCGATGCTGGTCGATGCCAAGCCGGGACAGCGCGTGGTCGATTTTTGCGCCGGGGCGGGAGGCAAGACTCTGGCGATTGCGGTCGCGATGCAGAACAAGGGGCGGATTATCGCTTGCGACGTTCTGGCGGGGAGGCTGAAGCGCAGCACCGAGCGATTCCGCCGCGCCGGATTGCACAATATCGAGGTCAGGCCTTTGACCAGCGAACATGATCCTTGGGTCAAGAAGCACAAGGCCGGATTTGATCGCGTGCTGGTCGATGCGCCGTGTTCCGGTACAGGAACTTGGCGGCGCAATCCCGATGCGCGCTGGCATAGCCTTGGTCCGGGCATCGAAAAATTGCTGGGATTGCAGGCGGAGATCCTGTCGAGCGCCGCGCGGCTGGTAAAGCCGGGCGGGCGTTTGGTTTATGCGACCTGTTCGCTGCTGCCGGAAGAAAATGAGAACCAGATTGAGGCTTTTCTGGCGGCGCATCCGGATTTCAGGCTTGTGCCCTATAAGGAAACGCTCAAAGACGTTCCGTCGGCGCATGAGAACTATCTGGCCTTGACGACGGCGCGGCATCACACGGACGGGTTCTTTGCGGCGGCGATGGAACGGAAAACGATGCCTCCAGAATGATTTGGTGTTCCGTCTCGCATTCAATGTCCAAATCAGTTATAAAAAAGACCCATGAGAAAATCCGACACGCCTGTTTCCGTTGAACGCCGTCAACAGCGCGGTCGCCGCGTCGATGATCAGGCGCCGGATTTCCGCGATCTGGTCGAAAACGCGGTCGAGGGCGTTTTGGTGCACCGGAATTTCCGGCCACTTTACGCAAACCAAGCGATCTCCGAATTGTTTGGCTACGCCAAGCCGAAAGAGATTCTGGCCTTGCCGATTCTGCGATCGTTGTTTCCTGACGATTGCTGGCCGCGCATGGAGCAGGATTATGACGATCTGATCCGGGGACTTCGACCGTCTTTCGTTTCGCGCGCGCGTGGCCTGCGCAAGGACGGACGCGAAATCTGGATCGCGCTGACGCAGCGCGCGATCGATTGGCATGGAGCCCCGGCGGTTGCCGTCACCGCGTTTGACATCAGCGCGCAGATGGCCGTCGAACACGCCTTGTTACAGAACGAGCAGCATCTGCGCTCGATTCTCGAAATTTTGCCGCAGCCGATCTATATCGCGCGCAGCTTCGATGGCCAGCTTTTGTATGTCAATCGCAAGACCTGTCTGTTGTTCCAGCAAAGAGCGTCCCAGTTGCTGCACGGCAAGGCGGGTGAATTTTTTGTCGAACCCAAGGAACGCGACGATCTGGCGCAACTGTTCGCGACGCTCCACGATATTCGCGACGTCGAGGTGCGGATGAAAAATCCGCATGGGCGCGAATTTATCGTCGAGATGGCGGCGATTGCCGTCGAATTTGGGGGCGATCCGGCGATCCTTGTCGCGCTCAACGATATTTCGCACCGCAAGCAGATGGAATCCGAACTCTTTTTTCAAGCCAGCACGGATTCCCTGACCGGCATCGCCAACCGCCGCCATTTTCTGGCTCAGGCCGAGCAGGAAATGCGCCGCTCGCGGCGTTTTGCTCGCGACATGGCGGTGATGATGATCGACATCGACCATTTCAAGGCGATCAACGACCAAAATGGTCACGCGGTCGGCGACGCGGTGCTGCAAGCTTTGGTGAAGCGCGCGCTGGAAAGCTTGCGCCAGTCGGATATTCTCGGTCGTCTGGGCGGCGAGGAATTCGCGGTGATCCTTCCGGAAACCAATTTGGCCGCCGCGACAGCTTCCGCCGAGCGTCTCAGGCAACATATCGCCAAGCGTTCCCTGATCGCCGAACATAATGCGATTGCCTGTACCGTCAGCATAGGCGTCGCGCAACTTCATGCCGGAGACAGCACGATCGACGATCTTCTGAACCGCGCCGATGAAGCGCTCTACCGCGCCAAGAACGAAGGCCGCAACCGGGTTGAAACGGCAGCATAACCCCAGTATTCGGCTGCGGCGGTCTTCAATGAGGATCTTTATCGCGCTCCGGTTCCGAAAAGAGCTGCGGCTACATCCGGCAGCGGATTGCCGGTTACGGGATCGATAACGCCGTTGTAGCACGTGCCGATACCATAGGAGGCCGTGCCGTCTTTCGTCTTATACAACGAGGCTGTCCGCGCCCGATTGAACCCGGCCTGATCGCACATATCTGTTTTGCCGAAGGAATCGTAAGAATAGTAAAACAGATAGCCGATATTGACCGGATTGTCGGCGCGGCTTCTCAGGCGCTCGATGACATCGCGCATGAAAACACGGATCGCGTCGGCGCGGCTCATGGCGGGATAAACGCCGTTCGTATCGGGCAGGTTCAGGTCGCCGCCGGGCTGGTGATTGGCGGCATACTGAAAATACCATTTATGGCTTCCCCAGAAGGCCGAGGCTTCTTCATTCCATTCCGTGATCCATAAAGGCTTGTTCTGAATATGCGGCAAAACGGCGGCTTGGGCTTCAAGACTGGCGGTTGCGCGCGTCACCATATCGAGGGTAGTGGCCGAGGAGAAATAAAGATGCGAGCCGTAGCCATCGACCAACGCGGTGTAATCAATACTGTGACCGGCGCTGTCGGGGACGCTGGCGAGCGCGCGAATAAGCGGAGCCGAATTGCCGGTCGGGTTTGCCATGCCGAATGTAATGATCTTGGCGTTCGGAAAATACTCCCGAACCAATTGGGCGAAGGTTTGCAGGAACGGCGCGTAACCGGCAGCAAAGGCGCGGGTTTGCGCATCGGTCAGGAACCATGTCCATTGATGGGCAGCGAATTCCGACGTTTTCGGCATATCGGCATCGTTGCAGTAAAGGTCGAGTTCATTGCCGATCTCGAAAGCATCCACGCTTTCCCCGGCGGCACGCAAGGCATCGAAATGCGTGCGTAGCCGATGCTCGAATTTGGCAAGGTTGATTTTGCTGAGCGCGTGCGTACCCCAAGGACAGCCGCTGGTTGCCGGGTCGATGAAATCCTGTGGTTCGAAATCGTTGCCGCTTGGTCCGATCACCGCCAGAAATTTGATGCCGCGCCGGTGAACGTGCTGCACGGAATCGACAAACATCTGCGCGTCGGCGCCGCTATCGGGGCCAAAGCCGTCGCGGAACCATTGGGGATGAAGTTTGGCGATGCCGTCGTACACGGCAACGCGCCGCGCTTCAAAAACGCCGGGACCGTTATAGTGACCGTTAAACGGATAGATGTCGGGTTCGGCTGGAGGCGAAAGGCTCCATTCTTGGGTGCCCATATTGGAGCGGTCAATTCCAAGCTCGAGCGGAGCCGGAGTCAGGCCGGGGGCGGCAAGCGCCGAAGCGGCCAAGAGTGACAGCAAGCAAAAGGCACAAACCAATATTCGCAGCATGGGAGTCTCCGAGGCATAGGAAATCAGCATGCGTATGTTGCCGTTATTTGTAAAGCTGAAGCGGATCGTTACGGAGGGTGGCTTGCCGAGGTCTCCACCCTTGCGTTTCGTGCCGATAACGCAGACATTAGCGCTCAGAAAGTGATTCAATTCCGGTCCGGCGCTGTTTTTTCGCCGTCGGGAAGCCCTAACGGAAAACCGGTATATGCCTACGGCTCACAGTCACCACCGCCAACATCTCCGGGCTATCGCGTGCGCGTTGATCGGGTTCGCCTGCTGGGTCACGGCGGACAGCTTTATGAAATTGGCGGGTGCGTCCGCTGTGCCGAAATACGAGCTTGTGGCCGTCGGTGGCGGCAGCGGCATGGCGACGATCTTTATTTTGACATTCTTGCGCCGCCGGATGGATCTGTTCCGGACGCCGCATCGTCTTCGTTTTGCCATGATGGCGTTCTGTTCGGCGGCGGGATTTCTTCTGTATATGACGGCGGTGCCTCTGATGCCGCTCGCGAATTTTTATGTCATCGTTTTTCTTATGCCGTTGCTGCTCGCTATTCTCAGCACTTTGTTTTTGCGCGAGCCGCTCAGCCTCAAGCAGTGGCTTGCGATTTTGGCCGGATTTCTCGGCGTGCTGATCGCGGTCAATCCCGCCGGATTGTTCGACCGTCCGGATTTATGGCGCGCCGACACCGCCGTCGCGGCGGGGACGTTGTTTATCGCGGTAAACGTCTTGAACATGCGCATCCTCGGCCCCACCGCGAGCCGCGAGGCGCTGGCGTTTTATCCCCGTATCGGCCCCTTCGTCGGCGGACTTCTGGCGATGCTGATCTGGGGCGCGGAGGCCATGCCGACGCGGATTCTCGTCTACGCGCTTATTCTCGGCAGCATCGGCGGCGTCGGCTGGATGTTGGTGGCGCAGGCCTACAGGCTCGCGCCCGTCGGTACGGTCGCGCCGTTTCAATACAGCCAGATTCTTTACGGCGCGGTTTACGGTTACTTTATCTGGGGCGACGTTCCGACATGGCATGTGCTGGTGGGGGGCGCGATCATCATTGCTTCCGGCATCTATATCCTGCGGCATGCGCATCGCTCCGCCGAGCGCAAGTTTGATCTGCCTGAAATCGAAGCCGCGCCATGACGAAATCCGCCCATCCCCTCCGCGCCATCGGTTGCGCGCTTGGCGGCTTCTTTCTCTGGGTGCTGGCGGATACGCTGATGAAGCTCGCTGGCGAGGCGAACTTGCCGCCCTACGAAGTCATCGGGTTTCTAGGAATCTTTATCGTTCTGATTATGGCGGTCGAGTCGGTTCCGTCGGGCGGTGTCAGGGCGTTGTGGCCGAAGAGTCCGCGCGCGCAATTTGGACGCGCCCTGCTGGCGCTCGGCTCGAACATGGCGAATGTCGTGGCCTTGAAGCATCTGCCGCTGGCGCTGTTTTACGTCACGGTTTTCACCGCGCCGATGATGGTCGCGCTTTTGGCGTGGCTGGCGTTGCGCGAGCGTCTGACCGTGCCGAAAATTCTGGCCATTCTGGTCGGATTCGTCGGCGTCGTCATTGCCATCGATCCGGTCGGCCATACCTCCGGCGGCGACTGGATCGGCTACGCCGCCGCGACGTTCAGCACTGTTTGTTTTGCCCTGAGCATGGTGTGGCTTCGCCGCATGACGCAATCGGAGTCGGTGCGCAGTCTGGTTTTTTTCAGCGGATTAATCGAAGTCATATTCGGCGTGGGAGCGATGCTGCTGTTTGGCGCCGCGCCTCTGACGGTCAAGCTTCTGCTGATTCTTGCTGGCATGGGTTTGTTCAATGTCGCCGGAAACGCGCTGAATTATTTGTCGCTGCGCTTGACCCCGTCGGCTTCGACGGTGGCGCAATTCCACTATACCCAACTGATTTCCGGCGCGGCGATCGGCTATATCGTTTGGCATGAAGTGCCGGGGCTGCCGACGGTGGTCGGCGCGGCGATCATCATCATGTCGGGGCTTTACATGGCATCGATAGCCAGCCAAAGCGCCGCGCAGACGATGGCCGAAGCTCCGGGGCATGATGCTTAACTAACCCGATCTATGGGTTTATCCGATTGAAAACACGCGTCATACCGGCGAAAGCCGGAATGACACGCGTTGTTTATGATTCTCCTTGCATTCAAATCCGCAGCTTGCGGTTAACTGCGGGTCTTTCCCCACAGCAGATGATCTTCCCAAACGCCGTTGATCTGCAGATAGGATTTGGCGAGGCCTTCCTTCGTGAATCTGATGCGTTCAAGCAGGCGCTTGCTGGGTTCGTTGCGCGGCAGACAACTGGCTTCGACGCGGTTCAGGCGCAGGGTTTGAAAAGCGAAATCGCAAACCAGACTGGCCGCTTCGCTCATATAACCGTGTCCGGCATAGGGTTCGCCGAGCCAGTAACCGAGCGTGCCTTTTTGCGCGATGCCGCGCTCGATGCCGTTCAACGTGATGCCGCCGATCAAGGCTCCCGGCGTGCCGTCCGGATTGGCCAAGAAAATCATGAAATTATAAGCGGTGCCTTGCCGCCATTCGCGCCATTGCCGCCGCAACAGGCCGCAGAAATAGCCATAGGTCATGGCGTTGCTCGGCCAGACGGGCTCCCAAGGCGTGAGGAAATGGCGGCTGAGTTCGCGGAGGCCGCGCCAGGATTTCCAATCCGCCGGATCGCCCATGCGCAAAACGACCTGATGTCCGACGAGATGCAATTCGAACGGCACCTTGGGATAGCGCTTGAGCAGATCCGTCTTCGGCCAGTAGAAAAGATCGCGCAACAGGGGCAACATGACAATTAATCCGTCAATTGCGCCGCGATGGTCCGGTAATTTTCAAGCTGTCCAAGCGGGCCGAGCGCGGTCACAATCGGTCGGCGGCGGAAGAGTTTGGCAGCGATGGTTTGCACATCATCCTGCGTCACTTTAATCAGGCGCGTCAGGATGCTGTCGATCGCGATCGGCGCGCCATAGGCCAGCATATTGTGGCCGAGCGTATCGGCTCGCGCCATGACGTTTTCCTGTCCCATCAACACATCGGCGCGGATCTGGGCTTTGGCGCGCGCCAGCTCGGTGGCGTTGACGTTGCGGGTGACGTCGCGCAATTCCTGACCGATGACGTTAATCAATTCTTTGGCGCGTGCCGGATCGGTCCCGGCGTAAATCTGGAACAGGCCGACGTCGCTGAAGGCCGAAACGCCGGAATTGATCGTATAGACCAGCCCGCGTTTTTCGCGCACTTTCTGGAAGAGGCGCGACGACGACGTGCCGCCGAGAAGGACGGATAAAACCCGCGCCGGATAACTCGCCGGATTATGGAAATTGGGCGCGGGATAACCAAGGATCAAATGCAGCTGTTCGATCGGCTTGTCGGCGAGCTTGCCGCCGCTGACGATGCGCGCTTTCTCCGGCACGACGGCGCGTCCGTTCGGCACTTTGCGAAAACGTTTCTTGATCATAGCGACAAAGCTGGCGTGATCGATCTTGCCGGTGCCGACTATAACCATATTGCCGGTGTGATAGTGGCGCTGCACGTAATCCAGCGCCGTCTCGCGCGGCAACTGCGCGATCACGTCGGGCGAGCCGAGGATCGAGCGCCCGATTTTCTGCTTGGGGAAAGCTTGCTCGTGCATCAGGTCGAAAACGTGATCCTCGGGAGAATCCAGATCGCGCCCGATTTCCTGAATGATGACCTGTTTCTCGCGGTCGAGTTCCTTGGGATCGAACACCGAATGCAGCAGCATATCGGCGACGATGTCGGTGGCGCGCTCGGTGTCTTCGGGCAGGACTCGGGCGTAATAGGCGGTTTCCTCGCGCGTGGTGTGCGCGTTCATCGTGCCGCCGTGTTTCTCAATCGCGGTCGAGAGCGCGTAGGCCGAGCGTTTTTTCGTGCCTTTGAACATCATGTGTTCGACCAGATGCGCGACGCCGTTGGCGCGCCAAGGTTCATGCCGCGTACCGACGCCGACCCACGCGCCGACGACGACGCTTTCGGCGCCCTGCATGACATCGGTGACGACGCGCAGTCCGTTGGAGAGTGTGGAAATCTGAATGGTCATGGCGTCACCTCGGATCAATTCGTGCGGCGATAAAATCAACGATGTCCTGAATATGGGCAGGCAGCAAGGCGGTGCGTTCCGGTTTCCGCAGCAGGGCGGCGACTTCGTCCGGCAAGGCGGGAGTAACGCCGATGGCGCGACGGATCGTGTCCGGGAATTTGGCCGGATGGGCGCAAGCGAGGCTGATGACCGGATCGGGCAACTCGCGCGCGCGTTGCCGCGCCGCGCCAACGCCTACCGCCGAATGCGGATCGAGGACATAGCCGGTTTTGGCATGGACGGCGCGGATCGTTTCCAAAGTTTGTTCGTCGTCGACTCGCGCCGCCGTGAAAAGCTGCCGCACCGTGCCGAGCTGTTCCGAAGTGACGGAGAAATCACGCGCTTGAATCAAGCGTTTGACCGCGCCGCCGTCGCGGTTGCAAAGATCGAATAACAGACGCTCAAAATTGCTGCTGATCTGAATATCCATGCTGGGGCTGAGGCTCGATTGCACGCCTTCCGCCTTCATGTGTCCTGAGGCAAAAAACCGCGTCAGGATGTCGTTGCGGTTGCTGGCGACCGCGAACTTGGAGATGGGAACGCCGCAACGCGAGGCCGCATAGCCAGCATAGACGTTGCCGAAATTACCGGTCGGAACGACAAAGCTGGCGGACTTCGGCGCGAAAGAACTGGCAGCGACGAAATAATAGACCATCTGCGCCAACAGGCGCAGCCAGTTGATCGAATTGACGGCGGCGAAATTGTATTTGGCACGGAGAGCCGCGTCGTTGAACAGGCTTTTGACGATCGCTTGGCAATCGTCGAAGGTGCC
>CAIQVS010000192.1 GCA_903875345.1 uncultured Pseudomonadota bacterium
TGCCGGGCGGCTCGTTCATCTGGCCGAATACCATCACCATGTTGGGCAGGACGCCGGCGTCCTTCATGTCGCGGTAGAGCTCCTCCCCCTCGCGGCAGCGTTCGCCGATCCCGCAGAAGATGCTGACGCCCTGCTGGTGCCCGATCATGTTGTGGATCATCTCGGTGAGCAGGACGGTCTTGCCCACGCCGGCACCGCCGAAGAGCCCCGCCTTTCCGCCGCGCTCAAGGGGCACGAGGACATCGATCACCTTGATGCCCGTCTCAAAGATCTCCGACGTGGTGGAGCGCTGGGCGAGTTCCGGGGGCGTTCGGTGCACCGGGCGCCATTCGACGTCCGCGAGCGGCGGCCCCCGGTCTATGGTGCGGCCGAAGACGTCGAACATCCGGGAGAGCACCGCCCCGCCCACGGGCACCTTCAGGGGGCCGCCCGTGTCCTCGACGACCGAGCCGCGGGAGAGCCCCTGCGTCGGCGTCAGCGCGACCCCGCGCACGTGGTGCGCATCGCTCTGGGCAAGTACCTCGACGACGATCTGGCGGTCCGCGCCCGTGCGCAGGACGGAATAGATCGGCGGCAGCGGCCCGTCGAAATGAACGTCCACAACGCTTCCCCGCACCGCGACAACGGTGCCCGCGTTCACGACCATGGGCTTGTGGTCCGTCTGGTGTTCATGGGATCGTGACTGGGCCGCACCGGTGGGGTGACAGGCCGGGTCTTGTCGGGGGCGACTATGGGCCCTTTCCCCGGCCGATGACATGGGGTCTTGACCGTAGCGGCTCCACCGGGTCGGTCCTCCCGGTGGGAGGATTCCTGTTGGCGACGGGTGTGGCCTCGCGTACACGTCAGGCACCGGAAGCGCATGCATGCCCGTGCCATACCTAGCCACCTTGTTCATTGACGATGGCGGCAAGGTGAAGTTTGGGTTCGAGAAACGGGAGTAGTTAGACGGAGTTATTTCATCTGACTTCATCCAATCAGCGCTTGAAGCGGCCTTCTCTCAAACTCTAAGGATGCTCACTATGAAAGCGCTTGTTTATCTCGGTAAAAACAAAAAGGCTTTTGAAGAGCGCCCTAAGCCGGAAATTGCTGCACCAACGGATGCGATTGTCAAAGTCACCAAAACAACAATTTGTGGAACCGATCTGCATATTTTGAAGGGTGACGTCGCAACGTGCCAACCACCGCGCATTCTTGGTCATGAAGGCGTTGGTGTTGTCGATAAGGTTGGTTCTGCGGTAACGGCATTCAAAGTTGGCGACAAGGTTCTTATTTCCTGCGTCAGCGCCTGCGGTAAATGCGTTTATTGTCGGAAGATGATGTATTCGCATTGCACAACGGGCGGCTGGATCCTCGGCAACAGCATAGACGGCACACAGGCGGAGTTTGTTCGCATTCCTCATGCCGATAGCAGCCTGTACCCTATTCCTGATGGTGCGGATGAAGAAGCACTGGTGATGCTGAGCGACATTCTGCCAACTGGCTTTGAATGTGGCGTATTAAACGGGAAAGTTCAGCCAGGTAATACGGTCGCTATCGTTGGTTCAGGCCCAATAGGCTTGGCAGCCTTACTAACGGCACAGTTTTATTCTCCCGCCGAGATCATCATGGTCGATCTTGATGATAATAGGCTGGAAGTTGCCAAAAAATTCGGCGCCACATCGACGGTCAATAGCAGCGATGGAAAAGCCGTCGAGACAATTATGAAAATGACCAATAAGCGTGGTGTTGACACGGCCATCGAAGCTGTGGGCATTCCCGCAACGTTCGAGCTTTGTGAACAAATCATCGCACCGGGCGGCACCATCGCCAATATCGGCGTTCACGGCGTCAAAGTCGATCTCCATCTCGAGCAATTGTGGGATCGCAATATCTCGATTACCACGCGTCTGGTCGATACCGTCAGCACGCCAATGCTGCTCAAAATTCTGGCGGCAAAGAAGATCGATCCCAAGAAACTGATCACCCATCATTTCAAGTTCGACAAAATTCTCGACGCCTATGAGGCATTCGCCCATGCCGCCGATACCAAAGCGTTGAAAGTCATCATTGAAGCCTGAAGAAACTGGAAAAGCAAACTCCTATCCACCCCACACGACAACACAAAAGGATGATAACACCATGACCTACGCAAGCGTAAACCCCGCCGACGGCAAGCTCCTCAAAAAATTCGATGAAATTAACGATAAGGAGTTTGAAGCGAAAATTGCCACGGCACAGGCTTGCTATGAAACATGGCGGCACAAAACCTATGCTGAACGCGCGGTCATTATCGGCAAGGCGGCTGAGATTATGCATAAGAAATGTGACGAATTCGCCCGCATCATGACGTTAGAGATGGGCAAGCGGATCGGTGAAGCGCGTGGTGAAGTCGAGTTTAGCTCACGCATCCTTGCTTACTACGCCAAGAATGCCGAAAAATTCTTAGCGCCAGTCAAACTCCATCCGACGCATGGCGAAGCGCATATGGAAAGCAGTCCCATCGGTATCGTCTTCGGTGTCGAGCCGTGGAACTTCCCTTACTACCAGCTGGCACGGGTCGCAGGGCCGCATTTGATGGCGGGGAACGTCCTGATGGTGAAACACGCCGGTATTGTTCCGCAATGCGGGATCGCTTTCGAAAAACTTTTGATCGATGCCGGTGCGCCTGTCGGTCTTTATACCAATCTCCTGATCTCGCACGATCAATCGGATCGTGTTGTCGATGACGAGCGCATTAAAGGCGTTGCGCTTACCGGAAGCGTTGCGGCGGGCAAAAGCATCGCGGCAAGAGCGGGACAGAACGTCAAGATTTCCTCGATGGAACTCGGCGGCAGCGACGCATTTATCGTTCTCGAAGACGCCGACCTCGAACACACGATCAAATGGGCGGTATGGGGCCGGATGTACAATACCGGGCAAACCTGCTGCGCGGCAAAACGCTTCATCGTCGTTGAAGAACTGGCTGACAAGTTCCTTGAGAAGTTTCAGGCGGCGCTCAAGGCTCTTAAGGCTGGCGATCCCATGGATGAAAAGACAACGCTTGGCCCGCTTTCGAGTGAGCCCGCGCTGCTTCAACTTCTTGAACAGGTTAAACAAGCCATTGCTCATGGCGCCAAGCTTGTCATGGGCGGCAAGCGGATCGATCGTCCTGGCTCCTATATGGAACCCACGATCCTGACCGACATCAAGCCGGAAAATCCGGCTTTTCGTGATGAATTCTTTGGGCCGGTCGCGCTCTTCTTCCGCGTCAAAGATGAGGACGAAGCCATTGCGCTTGCCAATGACTCCGATTTCGGATTGGGCGGCTCCGTCTTTACGAAGGATGTGGCACGCGGCAAGCGCGTCGCAACCCGTGTCGAAACAGGCATGATGTTCATCAACAATATCGACTGGTCGGATGCCGAATTGCCCTTTGGCGGCATCAAGAACTCCGGCTATGGCCGCGAACTTGGCGATATGGGCATCCAGGAGTTTGTGAACAAGAAACTGGTTCGGCATGCCGTCATGGACGCTCCGGCATAAACATTGAGTTTGTAAAATCCTGAAGGAGAAAAGCCATGGCCGGAAAAAAAGACAAATCGGTAACTGATGAAGAACTTGTGTGGTTTATCACGGGTTGTTCGACCGGCTTTGGGCATGAACTTGCAAAGCAGACACTCGAACTTGGTTATCCAACAGTTGTGACGGCGCGTGATGTTGATGACATAAAAGATTTAGCCGCTAATCCGCATGCTTTGGCGCTCAAACTGGATGTCACGAATAGAGGCCACGCTGAAAAAGCCGTCAAAACAGCCGAAGATAAATTCGGGCGTATCGATGTTCTCGTAAACAACGCAGGCATCGGATATTTCGCAGCTATTGAAGAAAGCGAAGAGGACGAAGTCCGCAAGATGTTTGAGGTCAATGTCTTCGGCCTCAGTCGCATGATACATCTTACGTTACCCGGCATGCGCAAACGCCATAGCGGATGCATTGTGAATATCGCCTCCATAGCAGGAATCTGTTCGATGCCTTCGCTTGGCTATTACAACGCCACAAAGTTTGCGGTTGAAGGCCTATCAGGGGCTCTGGAGAAGGAAGTCGAGCCACTTGGAATTAGCGTCATGGTGGTGGAGCCAAGTGGGTTTCGCACTGACTGGGCCGGACGTTCTGCCGATGAAAGCAAAAATCGGATTAGCGATTATAATGCGACGGCTGGTGCTGCCCGCAAGCATCTGCGCGCGATTTCAGGTAAGCAAGAGGGCGATCCAGTACGCGCCGCAAAAGCTATTATAGAAGCTGTGGAGTCCGGATCACCGCCTCACCATCTTTTGCTCGGCAATCAGGCCTATGAGGGCGCTACGGCTAAGCTCAAAGAGCTGCAACAGGAATTCAAAGCGGGCGAAAAGATTGCACGCGGAGCCGATTATCCACCGGCAGAGACCAAATTGAAGAAACGAGCAGCTAGTCTTTACAGCGTTGATAAGCTTAAAAAACGGAGAGCGTGATGTATGTTAACGTCGCCGTTCTCAAAGAAACACAACCACATGAAAAACGGGTGGCGCTGGTACCTTCGGTCATTCCCAAACTCATCAAGCTGGGCGCGAAGCTGCATATGCAATCTGGCGCAGGCGACGCGATCAAGCTGGCAGATGCGGTCTTCAAGGATGTTGAATGTATCGATGACCGCTCACGCCTGGTTGCAGATGCTGATGTAGTTCTGGCCGTACAGCCGCCTGCCATGGATGTGGTAAGCACGATGAAGGAAGGTTCAATCCTCATCTGCTTCATCTATGCCGATAAGCAACATGCGCTCGTCAAAAAACTTCTGGAAAAGAAAATAACCTGCTTTGCGATGGAGCGCATTCCGCGCATCACGCGAGCGCAATCAATGGATGCTCTTTCAAGCCAATCGGCTCTGGCTGGGTATTATGCCGTGCAGCTTGGGGCGACACATCTTGCGCGTATTCTTCCGAAGATAACGACCGCTGCTGGGGCCATTGGCCCTGCCAAAGTTCTGATCATGGGATTGGGTGTTGCAGGCCTTGAAGCCATCGCCACCGCCCATCGTCTTGGCGCTGTCGTCGAAGGTTATGATGTACGTCCGGAAACTGAACAGCAGGCTCTGTCGTTGGGAGCTACCTTCGTTGAAACCGGCGTCGATGCGCGCGGCAAAGGCGGCTATGCGCGCGAATTAACCCCGGACGAAAAGAAGAAAGTCGCCGATGTTCTGACCAAGCATATTCAGGCCGCCGATCTTATCATAACGACGGCATCTATCCCCGGACACAAGTCGCCGATACTTATAAACAAAGCCCAGATTGCAGGCATGAAATCCGGCGCTGTAATCGTCGACCTTTCCGCCGAAGGCGGCGGCAATTGCGAAGGAACTGCGCCTGGTGAAACGGTCGATATCGGCCTCATAACCATTGTGGCGCCCTTGAACATCCCATCTTTGCTGGGCGAAGACGCCAGCGAACTTTATGCCAAAAACCAATACAACCTGCTGGCGCTGATGATGAAAGATAACGTCATCACGCTCAACTGGGATGATGAAATTCTTGCCAAAACGGTCCTGACCCACGCGGGTAAGCTTTCCCATGACGATGTGTCAAAAACTCCAGAAAAACCAGCAAAGAA
>CAIQVS010000193.1 GCA_903875345.1 uncultured Pseudomonadota bacterium
ATGACAGCCGGAACGGCGGCAACGACCGGCAATACTGCGTCACAAACGACCAATCTTGTCGGCAACACGCTGCAAACCGATGCGAACACGGCAGCGGTTTCGGCCAACACGGCTGCTCTCTCGACTGAATCCGCAACTGGCGGAGGTGGTGGCGGCGGCCTTGGCGGCATCATGAGCATGGTCGGCATGATGGCTATGTTCGATAGCGGCACGGACAGTGTACCGCGCGACATGGTGGCGCAAATCCATAAAGGGGAAATCATCGTTCCCGCCGCATCATCTGCCGACATCCGTTCCGGCAAATCCATGCTCGGTTATGGCGGTGGGCAAAGCATGACGCTGCCTAAAGGCGCTGCCGACAATATGCGTTTCGCAAATTCGAACGAAACGCCCGGCGGAAGCACGATCAATAATTCGAAAACGTCAGGCGACACGAATTTCCATTACGCGCCAACGATCAACGCCAAAAGCAACGTCGATCTCAGTTCTGTTCTGACACAGCAAGGTTCAACCATGCGGCGGTGGCTTAACAATCAGGCGCGGAATGGCTCATTTAAGAATTAAGGCTTAAATCGGCGAACAACCTTCGTTGGCGCAAATTTGTCAGGGCCAAAACCTTGCATAGTCATATCGGGTCGTGAGTCCTCAAATTCTTTCGCGAGAGCAGCTATCGCCTTATGCTTTAGGTGGGCATATAGATAACGATCAGAATTTGCAGCAATACCTTTATTGACAAGTTCCACATATTCACGATTCACGATGAGATGATCGGGTTTTCTGGAATCGAAGCACATGAAAAGAAGTCGCTGCGGCGACAAGGGAAAGATGATCTCATTTGTTGGGTTTGCAAACCCTTGGTCGCCATAAATTGGATGTTTGGTTTTGGGATCACAATCTCTTACGAGGGGATTATCGCTGCTAATGAAGAATCCATGCTTCGGCTGAAATAGCGACCATTTCATTTTCTCAAGTATAGGAGCGATTTTATCGGCGGCACCGAGTATATGCAGAGTGCTTTCCTTTGAAACCTGAACTTCATAACCGCTGGGGTCTATCAGTTTCTCTTTTATAAGTGCTTCGATCTCAGCAGGCATGGTTTCACCACGGTCTTTTTCGATCCGGCGTTTAAGACCTTCAAACGCTTTTGGATGGCTACCATAGGCATACCTCATGACTTGGGCTTGCTGGCCGTGCATTTTTCCAATCATCCGGCGCATGGCTGGCGTTCTTACATGCATTAGAGCCAGAAAATGCGCGAAATCCATGCGCTGTTGTGGATCTGTAGGAATCTGGCCTCGCAAAAGCTCTTGATAAACTGGCGCGGCCTTCCCCTCAATCGCAGCAAGATGTTTTTCGATGCTCGTGTCCATCGAGCCATCTTCCTTCTGGACTGAATAGAAATGTGTCTCAAAGCCGGTTTCAGCGGGAATGGATGACCGGATGTCCCCAGTCATTTTTTCATATGTCCAGACATGGCCTTTCGGTTCTGCACCGATGAAATGCTGCAGATGCAGAATTGGAATGAAGTGATGGTTTTTAGGCTCGTTCATAAGGCCAAGATTAACATTTTGTCGCAGCTTCCGAAAAGGTTTTAAAGCATGGCTCTCATCAAATGCGCCGGTTTTGACTATCTGACGCCCCTGGCTCCGGCCTCAGCATTGGCCAGTCTTGGCTTTACCAATGCCACCATCATGCCAGGGCAAGGCCGCGCCGGTGGCGGTTGCGCCAAGCTGGGACAGATCAATTTACCGGCACGGCTCGGAACCTTTTATTGCGGCTTTGCGATCGAGAACCCGTCCGGCATCACGATCAATTTCAATGACTCGACCAAAGGCACCAATTTCAGCCTTAAATTCACCACGGCGGGCGCGATTACCTGTACGCCGCAATCATCCGCAAACGCCGTTTCATCGCCCCCGATGGCCGTGATACCAGGCAATGTATGGCAATTCATTGAAGTCTATGGCGTGATCGCGGCGACGGGCGGTGCCGTGACTGTGCGCGTTAATGAAACCGTCGTGCTGTCGCTTGTTTCGGCCAATACGGCTTCCAGCACTACAACAGTCTCAACGGGCGTTGACCAGCTTGATTTCGGATCGTTCGGAAGCGCCACCGTCGATGATTTTTACATCTGCGATAAC
>CAIQVS010000194.1 GCA_903875345.1 uncultured Pseudomonadota bacterium
TATGATTCCCGTTACACTCAAACCCGTAGCTCGGGTTAGGTAATGCCCTTCGTCGTGCCGATGACACTCATTCAATTCGGTTGACGAGTCATGTTGAATGGTCGTTATATTGGCAAGCTTGATTCCAGCAGTTGAGGCAAAGCGCTTTGCCGACTCGATCCAATCTCTCGAAAGAAATCATCGGCATCCTGCTGTTCAAGCTCGCGGTTATTCTGCTGGCCGGGTTTACGATATTCGGCTCCTCCCATCGCGTTCACGTCGATACCGCCACTATGTCCGAGCAAATCTTGTCCAAGAACTGAGGTCAATCATGTCGATCAGCATTAATATGGATGTCGTGTCGCTGTCGCGGATGCAGTTCGCGCTGACCGCCATGTACCATTTTCTTTTCGTGCCTCTGACGCTCGGCATGTCGTTCCTGCTGGCGATCATGGAAAGCGTCTGGGTGATGACCGGACGCCCGATCTGGCGCGATATGACCAAATTCTGGGGAACATTGTTCGGCATCAATTTCGCCATGGGCGTCGCGACCGGCATCACGATGGAATTTCAGTTCGGCACGAATTGGGCTTACTATTCCCATTACGTCGGCGATATTTTCGGCGCGCCGCTCGCCATCGAGGGGCTGATGGCCTTTTTCCTCGAAGCCACCTTCGTCGGCATGTTCTTTTTCGGCTGGGACAAAATGTCGCGGGTGCAGCATCTGGTTTGCACGTGGCTTCTGGCTTTAGGCGCTAATCTCTCGGCGCTCTGGATTCTCGTCGCCAATGGTTGGATGCAGAATCCGGCGGGCGCGCGTTTCAACGTCGACACCATGCGCATGGAAGTCACCAATTTCGCCGATGTGATTTTCAATCCGGTCGCGCAAGCCAAATTCGTGCATACCGTCAGCGCGGGTTACGTCACCGGCTCGATCTTCATTCTGGCCGTCAGCGCGTGGTATTTGCTGAAAGGTCGCCACATTGAAATCGCTAAACGCTCCATGACCGTCGCCGTGTGCTTTGGCCTCGCGTCGGCTTTGTCGGTCGTCGTTCTCGGCGACGAAAGCGGCTACACCGCGAGCCAGAACCAAAAGATGAAAGTGGCCGCGATCGAGGCCGTTTGGCACACCGAGCAAGCTCCCGCCGGATTGACCGTGTTCGGCCTTCCCGATGCCAAAGAAAAGACGACGCATTTCGAGATCAAGTTGCCGTGGGTGCTGGGGCTTATCGCCACGCGCAGCCTCGATCAGGACGTCCCGGGAATTGCCGACCTCGTCGAGAAAAACAAGGCGCGCGTCCGTAGCGGCATGATCGCCTATGACGCGCTCGACCAGTTGCGTCACGACCGTGGAAACGCGGCGCTCTTGAGCCAGTTTCAAGCGCATCAGGATGATCTCGGTTACGCGCTGTTGCTCAAACGCTATACGGATGACGTAACGCATGCCGACGACCGGATGATCGAGTCGGCGGCGAACGATACCGTGCCGAACGTTCCGGTGCTGTTTTGGACGTTCCGCGCTATGGTGGGGCTTGGATTCTATTTCATCGTTTTGTTCGCGTTTGGGTTTTATTTCGCCAGCCAGCGCAAGTTGGATAAGAAAAAGGGTTTTCTGAATTTGGCGATCCTGTCCCTGCCGCTGCCGTGGATCGCCTCGGAGATGGGTTGGGTCGTCGCGGAAATGGGGCGGCAACCTTGGACGATCGACGGGGTATTGCCGACGTTTCTGTCGGCTTCGACGACGGCGACCGGTAACGTCATCGTATCTTTGTCCGGATTTATTCTGTTTTATTCGACGCTTCTGATCGTCGAGTTCTTCCTGATGATCAAGTATGTCCGTTTGGGACCGCCGGATCAGCAGACCACACCCGGCCTTGCCGTTCTGAAAGGGAGAATCTGAAATGATCGACTATGAAATTTTGCGCTTGATCTGGTGGGCGTTGCTCGGTGTTCTGTTGACCGGATTTGCCGTACTCGACGGATTCGATTTCGGTTCCGGCGCTTTGCTGCCCTTTCTCGGCAAGAACGACGAGGAACGCCGCGTTATCATCAACACGGTCGGTCCGGTTTGGGAAGGCAATCAGGTATGGCTCATTCTTGGCGGCGGAGCGATTTTTGCCGCATGGCCTTATATATACGCCGTGGCCTTCTCAGGTTTTTATCTCGCTATGTTCCTCGTGCTGTGCGCGTTGATCCTGAGGCCTGTGTCGTTCAAGTTTCGCAGCAAAATGCCCGAACCGCGCTGGCGCAGTTTCTGGGATTGGTGCTTGTTTGTCAGCGGTGCCGTCCCGCCCGTGATTTTTGGCGTCGCGGTCGGCAATGCGCTGGAAGGCGTTCCCTTTACCTTCGACGACACGATGCGCATGGATTACGAGGGTTCCTTGCTTGGGCTTCTCAATCCGTTCGCGTTGCTGGCGGGAATTGTCAGCCTTGCCATGACGTTGACGCAGGGCGCGACGTGGCTGTCGGTGAAAACAGAAGGCGACGTTCAGGCGCGCGCGCGCAAAGTCGCCGTCGCCGCGTCGCTGATAACCCTTGTCCTGTTCGCTGTCGCCGGTCTGTGGATCGCCAAGGGCATTGACGGTTATCGCATCGTTGGCGCGGTTGATACTCTCGGTCCGTCGAATCCCCTGCTGAAGCATGTCGCGCATGAGAGCGGGTTGTGGCTCGCCAATTACGGAAAGTTGCCTCTGGTCATGTTGGTTCCGGCGTTGGCTTTGCTGGGGACGTTCATCGTAAGCGTGGGCATTAACACGCAACGTCACCTGTTGGCGTTTGTTGGCAGTTCGCTGACGATCACGGGCATCATCGCTACGGCGGGTGTTTCGATGTTTCCGTTCCTGTTGCCGTCGTCGCTTAATCCGGATGTTAGCCTGACCGTGTGGGACGCCTCGTCGAGTAAGACGACGCTGATCATTATGACCGTTGTCGCCGCCGTGTTTGTACCGATCGTCCTCGCCTATACCAGCTGGGTCTATCGTGTTATGCGCGGCAAAGTCACCAAAGCCTATATCCGAGAACAAGGCGGCAGCGTTTACTAGGATGTATTGACATTGACGTGATCCCGGGCTGCAAAACGCGCTTTTTCCGATTTTTTCTGCTCACGTACCACAAGGTACGCTGCGCGAAAAAATCGAAAAAAACACGTTTTTCGCCACGGCCTGACGTCAATGTCAACACACCCCAAGAATAGGAGAACAACATCATGTGGTATTTTGCGTGGATTCTCGGCATTGGCCTCGCGTGTAGCTTCGCGATCCTGAACGCCCTCTGGTTTGAACTGGACGCCGACAGGGCGGCTGGCGACAACGCCGATAATTCGTAATCGCGCGGCTGTCGGCGTTATGCGGCGCTCGACATCGTTCCCGTCGCCGATTTTGTATAGGTATCAAAAGCCTGACAGATAAGCCTGATTGCCATGCGATGCGGCGAAATAAAGCTGAGGACATGGCCTTCGCGGCGGATCATCCCCGCAGCTTCGAACGCTGCAAGCGCCGGATAGGATGACGCCGGAATATTCACATCGAAATCGTGCTTTCGGCATATTTCTTCGATGTCGCAGGTCGAATAGCACATCAGCCGTTCGATGATCGCCGCGCGAACGCGATCCTCAGCTGAAGTCAGGAACCCTCGGCAAACGGCGAAGCGATCGTTATCGACGGCTTCGCGGTAGGGGCGCTCGTCGCGTTCGTTCTGGAAAAATCCGTCGGGGGTCTGGCTGATCGAGGACGCGCCGAGGCCGATCAACGTCGTCGCCGCGTCGTCCGTATAGCCTTGGAAATTGCGGCGCAACGTCCCCTCCTCCCATGCGCGCGTCATGGAATCGTCCGGCACGGCGAAATGATCCATCCCGACCGGTTGATACTTCCGTCCGGTCAGAGTATCGCGCGCCGCTTGTTCCATCTCCAACCGTTGGGCGGCGTCAGGAATGCCGAAAGCCTCCAGCGCCTGCTGTTGCTTCTTGATCTGCGGCACGTGCGCGTAGGAAAACAACGCGATGCGATCCGGCGCGAGAGTCACGGCCTGCTGCGCCGTCTTCACCACCGTCTCCGGGGTCTGCAACGGCAAGCCGTAAATCAGATCAAAATTGATGCGGTTGATGCCTCCCCCACGCAGCTCGTCGCAAACCCGCGCCACCATGTCGTAAGGCTGAATGCGTTGAATGACCTTCTGCACCTCCGCGTTGAAATCCTGTATGCCGAGGCTGACGCGGGTCACGCCGCACGACGCAAGAGCCGTGATTTGTTCCGTCGTTACGGCGCGTGGATCAAGCTCCATCGCAATCTCATGCACCGAGTTGAAATCGAAGACCCGGTTCAGATGCGCGAATAAATCCTGCATCGCGCGCGCGGTCATGATGTTCGGAGTCCCGCCGCCGAAATGCAGATGGCTGACGCGCCGCCGACCGGCGATATTCGCCACGAGTGAAGCTTCACGCTTCACCGTCTCAAGGTAAGCCTCGACCCGCGCATCGCGCTGAGTCACTGCCATGTTGCAGCCGCAATAAAGACAAAGGGCGCGACAGAACGGAATGTGAAGGTACAACGAGACTGGCTCATCCAGCGGCAACGCTTCAAGCGAGCGAGCGCAATCGTTTCCCGCCAAGGTTGTATGGAAAAACGGCGCAGGAGGATAGCTGGTGTAACGCGGGGCGGGTTTTCCGAGCCACAAGCCGAGCGCTTCAGCGCCGTTATTAAGGTTCAATTCCATATTTGGCTTGGATGACATGTTTATGTTGTTACCACCCTTTAACGTTATAAAAAAGGCGTCATTCCGAGCGATTTTCTCTTTTGCGGCATGATCGACGGAAAGAAAATTTAAAACCGATGATTGTGGTGATGCCGCTGGGTTACGGCACCATGGACGTTGTCAAAGTGGGGTGGTCGCGGATGCGTGATTCCGGACTCTGGCAGCGGAACGTCGACTTATTTAGCGATACACTGCTCGATGAAGTGATGCCGCAAGTTGAAAAGGCTTATCGGGTTTCCACAGATCGCCA
>CAIQVS010000195.1 GCA_903875345.1 uncultured Pseudomonadota bacterium
CGGCCTCCTGACCGAGGCGTAGCGCGAGATCGGAAGCACAGGACATGGTTCACCCCCGTTCCGTAAGGTTGGTGAGCGGCCAGCGGTCGAGCATCCCCTCGAAGAGGGTTTTGCCAGCATCACCTACAGGAACGAACAAGCGTAACTTCCATGCGATGATTTCGCTGAACAGCCCACGCGCTTTGAGGCTATCGACCATGCCCGACGTGAAACCCGTCAGTTCGACGCGGTTCTCGTTCATTACGCGACAGCGGCGTAGCGCGAGGCCGTCGGCCAGATGCGCCGTTACCTTGCCGTCGTTGATGAGTTCCCATGTCTGCTCGGCGGATAGCTTCGGCGCGTCAATGCCGAGATTTTTACAAACGCCCTCGGCTTCGATAGGCGTCAGCATGCGCCCAATAACGCGCTCGCCGTCGTCGGTTTGCAGCCGATAGACACGAGCGTTTTTCTCCGGCAAACGGCGCCAGATCGGTAATAGCAAGCCCGTGACCAAATGGAAGATGCTCGTCGAATATTCCGGCAAAGACGCAACTTCGGAATTCCATACAAACCGGAAGTTGGACTCGTCGGTTTCCTCCCAATGGCTTTCGGCCAGATGAGCCGCCGATACATTTTCGCGTTGCATGGGACGCATGAGACGAACGCGCCGTTCGATGCTGCCGTCGTCGAGCATGAGGCTGGGTGCTGAAATCTGTACAGCAGCGCGTTGTGAACGGCTGTTTACAAGTAGTTTGCCGCCCATGAGGGTCAGCGCTTCATCTGACGACATCGGCTTATTCCGATCCTTGCGCTGGATCGTAAACAACCGTGTCTCCGCGCCGCTTTCATGTTTCCATACCACGCGACGATCTGTGACGGTCAGGCTTTCGGCGCGGATTGTCTCCATTCCGGCATCGTGCGTTCCCGCCGCGATTGCCGCTTCCGTGCGTGCGCTGAGCAAATCTTCGAACGCCGTGAACAATGTGTTCTGCATCGATATTGGCAACGCCAGCAGGCGATTGAGGAAGGTTGTAATCGGCGGCAATTCCTCCTTTAGCCCTCCGCCTTCGGCCATCAGCGACAAGCCTGTGGCATCCTCGAAACGCTGAAGAGAACAACCCTCAACACCACCTTGCGAAAGCAGCATGTAAAACTGTCGCAACGCCGCGCGGGCTTGTTCGCCTTCGAGGTTGTCCTCGGCGCGAAATAGCCCTTGGCCTCCGGTCTGACGTTGCCCACGCGTGATCGCACCGAGCGTATCGAGACGACGCGCAATCGTGGACAGGAAGCGTTTTTCGGCTTTCACATCCGTGGTCATGGGCCGAAACAGGGGCGGCTGCGCTTGATTGGTCCGGTTCGAGCGGCCAAGACCTTGAATGGCGGTATCGGCTTTCCATCCGGCCTCCAGCAGATAATGGACCCGCAAACGCCTATTTTTGCATCCGCGGTCGGCATGATAGCTGCGCCCGGTGCCTCCGGCATCAGAGAAGACGAGAATTCGTTTGTCGTCGTCCATAAACGCCTGCGTTTCGGACAGATTGGCCGAGGGCGCGCGGTTCTCGACGCATAGGCGGTCGTCTTTTCTAACGATACGCCGCGAACGTCCTGTCACTTCTGCCACTTTATCCGCACCAAAATGCTGCACGATCTGATCGAGTGCGCCCGGAACGGGATCGAGCATGGCGAGATGCTCGATCATTTTATCGCGGGCTTCGACGGCTTCACGGCATTGCACGGGATTGCCATCGGCATCGTGCGCAGGACGGGAACGCAGATTGCCTTCCTCGTCGGTGTAGGGTTCGAACAGCTGCGTCGGAAAAGCGTGGCTCAGATAGCTGCCGACAATCTCGCGTGGCGAAAGATCGACAGTCAGGTCATTCCATTCCTCGGCGGGAATTTCGGCGAGTTTGCGTTCCATGACCGCTTCGCCCGTGGAGACAAGCTGGATCACGGCGGCATGGCCTGCCGCGAGAACAGCCTCAACGCTCTTAACGAGAGACGTCGTCTTCATCGACGTCAAAAGATGCGAGAAGAACCTCTGCTTCGCGGACTCGAAGGCCGAACGCGCGGCGGATTTGGCCTGTCCATTGAGCGTTCCCGTTGAACTGGAGATGTTCGACGCTTCCAAAGCTTTGGTGAGGTTCTGGTGGATAATCTGAAACGCGTCGGCATAGGCGTCATAGATGTCCACCTGATCAGGTGTCAACGGATGCTCGATAATTTCGACCTCAACACCTTCATATGAAAGCGACCGCGCCATATAAAGGCCGAGGGCTTTCAAATCACGCGCCAGCACCTCCATTGCCGCGACGCCTCCGGCTTCGACCGCCTGAACAAACTCGCTGCGATTGGCGAAAGGGAAATCCTCTCCACCCCAAAGGCCAAGCCGTTCGGTATAGGCCAGATTGCGCACGTCGGTAGCACCTGTGGCGGACACATAGACAATACGGGCATCCGGCAAAGATCGTTGCAGGTGCAAGCCAGCTCGGCCTTGCTGGGAGGACATGACATCGCCGCGTTCGCCTTTGCCGCCTGCGGCATTGGCCAGCGCATGCGCCTCATCAAACACAACGACACCGTCGAAATCCTTGCCAAGCCAATCGACAACTTGCTGCAAGCGCGATACCTTACCTTCACGTTCGGCGGAGCGAAGTGTTGCATAAGTGCAAAACAGGATTCCTTCGCTCAAATGAATGGGCGTGCCTTGCTTGAAACGTGACAAAGGCTGGATCAGGAGTTTTTCCTGCCCCAGAGCAGCCCAGTCGCGTTGCGCGTCCTCGATCAGCTTGTCGGATTTTGAAATCCATAACGCCTTGCGGCGACCTTTGAGCCAGTTGTCGAGGATGATGCCCGCGACTTGCCGTCCCTTGCCACAACCGGTGCCGTCGCCCAGAAACCAGCCGCGCCGGAAACGAATAGCATTCTCGGCACCCTCGGCGGCAGCGCTGAGATTGTCAAAACTTTCATCGACAGTCCACGAACCGGCCAGATGTTTGGCATGGGCTTCTCCAGCATAAATGACACTTTCAAGCTGTGCATCGGAAAGAATTGCGTCATAGGCGATCTTTTCCGGCAGATGTGGGCGATAGGAAGGAATCGGCGGCGCGACCGAGGACATGGCGGCGGATTGCACCAACATGGTCGGATGCGGATGCGCGCCGGAGATAAGGATCGAACCCAGAGCATAACCTTCATAAAGGGCATCGGTCAGATCAGATGCGATAGTTGCAACCCCTGTCGGTGCAGCTTCGTATGACAGTTCGGCGACAGAAGGTGGAGTTGGAACGCCATGGGCAGGTAACTGAAACCCCGAAGAGGATTTGCTTCGGTAACTAAAACCCCGAATAACTGTAGGCGGCGAATTTCTTTGTTCCGCAAGACCTACAGGAGCGGAGACAGGAGTGCGCGGCGGAACACCTTTGTTTACGTGCGCGAGCAATTCGGCGGCGTTTGCGGCGCAAGGCGCGGAAGAAGGCAGCGCCTTCGCGTCCGGCGCATCGATTTTATCGATGACGGTCAGGCGCGTCTCAAAGGTTGTGCCATGCTTGGTGTAGGCCGTGCCATTGATTGCACAGGAGAAGCGGACGTAGCCGCTTTTCTGCTGAAGTCCGGCGAAGGCATCGCGCCATGCGGGAGCATCAGGCGCGACGCTGGCGCCGGTGATGGTGACAAGGCGTCCGCCTTGCGCCAATCGGGAGAAGGCCGAAGCAATATGGCGGAAGGTTGTATCCATACGCCGTTGTGCGACATGCAACAGTGCCGAAAAGGGCGGGTTCATCAACACGACGGAAGGCTTGACGCGTTCTTCAAGCCGGTCGTGGATGTTAGCGGCATCGAGCGCCGTCACGGAAGCGTCAGGAAATAGCTTTTTCAATAACGCCGCACGGACATCGGCGATTTCATTGAGCGCAAGCGGTGCGCGGCGCAGTTCGGCGAAGATGGCGAGCATTCCGGTGCCGGCTGAAGGTTCCAACACAATGTCGTTCGGCGTTATGCCTGCTGCAATACTTGCAACCAAGGCCAGCGGCGCAGGTGTTGAGAACTGTTGCAGCGCATCAGACTCTTGTGTGCGGCGCGTATGCGTCGGCAACAAGTTTGCCAGCCGCTCGATCATTGTCAGCAACGCCTCCTGCGACGTGGTGCGAGTCTGCATCGCGGGGCCATAGGCGCGCAGGAACAAGATTTGTGCCACTTCACAAACGTCGTAGGCTGTTTTCCACGTCCAAAGCCCTTCGGCATCGGAGCCGCCGAAGGCGGATTCCATGGTCTCGCGCAGGATACGAGCGTCGATGATGGCGCCTTTGGACAAAACGGCGCAAAGGGACTGCGCTGCTTGCAGGATGATTGTCGCTGTATCTTCGGGCGAACGAAGAGAGGCGGCGGCTTCGATAGCCGTTTTAGGAAGGATCAGATTCATGGGATTTTCTCCGGGATGAAGGTTGAAGGACGAGCTGGAGGACAGGCTTTCTCTTGTCCTTCCCGGCTCACCTCATCCCGGCTTCTCTCTCACTCTTGTTACGTTCGCGAGCAGCACACCCCCGAAAGGATTTTCGTCAGCCAAAGGAGAGAAGGACAGTCAGCGTGAAAAAGTGTCAGTGCTGGCGTGCGGCTATGGATGCTTCTTCAACGCAGGCATCGAGGCCGATAAAACCCCAGCAGGAATCGAGAGTTTTTCCTCCCTCGTCTTCGATGATAAAGCCGTAGACGTTGCCGGTTAGAAATTCATCATAGGTTGCGACTTCCTGCCGCAGATATTCTTCGACCTGCCGGCGCAGGTTCTGAGAGACGCAGCGTTTCGCATATTCCTTGCGGACATCGGCAAGGGTGACATAGATGTAGCCGACTTGACCGCTGTCCCACGGACAATGAAAACCCGTCGTATTCATTGTGATGCCGCCATGGTCGTAGAGATAGAGCGGCAGCACAATCACTGGATTGTTTTTGAGCCAGTGCTGGAAGGTGCGGGGATCGGCGAAAGCGTGCTTGTCCCCAAGATTGTAGCGGCGATGCCAGCAGAGCATCGTGCCGAGGTTGCTCCATTCGCGCGGGCTCTCCGGGCTTTCGTCGGGGCAGATGCGGACGGTGCGGGAACCGACAATAAATCGCTGTGTGTCATTGTGGCCGGTTTCAAGGGAGGTTGTGACGTCGTGGGGCATGGTGGTCATCCTTGTTGATGGTGATTTTTGTTCGAACAGCCGTTCGGTTCCGGTCGTCTTGAGACGGTCGGCCGAACGGCTGCGAATTGAAGAAACGGAATGGCTTGAGGAGTCTACGTTGCGACCGACATTGCGTCAGTCGCTTCGCCGTGGCTGATGCCGTCTGGCGAAGTTAGGACGAGGCGGATTTGCGAAGTCGCCGTCGTTCAAAATTCTCGAAAAAGACATAGGTTGATTGATACAGAATGCGGGCAGGGGTGATAATCATCCCCATGCCTCCGAACCCGTCCGGGCGCATTTTGTTGCACGTGTAGACATATGATAGTGAGCTGGCCCCCGAAAACTGGACAGGTAGCTAAGAGAGAGTCGCGCCCCTAAAATGGCGGAAAGCCAAGGGGATAGAGATGACAAACATCCGAAAGAAACACAGCGCAGAGTTTAAGGCGAAAGTGGCTATGGCGGCGA
>CAIQVS010000196.1 GCA_903875345.1 uncultured Pseudomonadota bacterium
GGTCGCGGCTTGAGTTGTGTTGACGGCGTTAAGTTTACGCCGCGCTCTTTCGGTGTAGGTCTTTACGGAGTCTTCGGAGAGCGTGAGAATAACGGCAATTTCCGCGCGCGTTTTTCCGCGAGCTATCCATGTGAGGATGTCCTCCTCACGCGGCGTCAGGCGCGCGTGCAAAACCAAGTTGCTGTTGAACATTTCCGCGCGCATGAGACTAACTGTTTTCAATAATGCTTTTTATGTAGGGATCGCATTCCGGCGCGTCGGCAAGCACAAAGTCAGCCATCTCTATCAGCTTGACCAAATCATTCGGCGTTCCGGCGCTATAACGTTTCAGGAGTTTTTCCTTTGTCAAAAAATAGCGTTTGTTCGGTTCTTGGTATTCGCTGTATGGGATGATGCCTTTGACGCGCGCCGTCATCATCAGAATAAAACTGGCTTCTGCAGATGGGTTGTCCTTCGGTTTGCTTTCGATCACGGCAGCCAGATGCAACCGTCCAAGCGTGACGTTCGCTTCCTCTCTGGCTTCACGCCGCGCGGCATCCTTGTAATTCCGGTCGTCGCAGCCGGTGGTTCCTGAGATGATATCGATCTTCTTTTGTTTGCGTATGGCGAGAATTCTGCCTTCATCATCGAAGGCGATAACCTTGATGCGTTTTGCCCTGAGTATGTCAAAGGGATGCATCGGTTCAAAACAAGTCAGCTCAAATAGCTGCCCATTGATCGTTTCTGTTGTGACATAGGGCGCGCCTTTTTTGCTTCCAGTGTTGCTGTCCGTTGTCTTGGGCATGTTACGTTCTCCTCTTCTTGGCAAATGTCGTTGAATCCATGAGTTTCAGTTCGATAAGCGCCATGCTGTTGGCCATCTGCCACAAATCGACGGTCTCCTGCGGAGTAAAGCCAAACGGCAACAGGTCTTGCGGCAGACATCCTCCGTTTTTGCGTGTCAGATCGACGATGGCGCTGGCCATGCGTCCAGCAGGCGCAAACCTCTTATTCTCGTCCGTTGTCAGAAGGTCGATCACGATCAACTGTGCTTTCTCTTGAGATTGCATCGGCTTCACATCGCCCTTGGGCTTTTACGCTCCGCGATACGGCAAGCCTCCGGCCAGTAACGCGCGATGTCGTTCAGCGAAAATCCCATGGCCTTGATATCCGTGATGCTGCACTGGCCTCTTTTCTGAAGCTGTTCGACGATGGCTGAAGCAATACGCTCGGCGACATGCGCCGGTGCAAATTCATCGTCTTGCATCACACGCAGGGCAGTCATCATGACAAGCCCTCCTGATATTCAATCTCTTCATCAAGCTGACTAAGGACATGGTCGGCCAGCTTGGGGGCGCTGATTTCGGAAAACAGCGCGGCATTGATGCGATGGATTTTACGGAACTGCAGGCGCACATACATCTGCATCAGAGATGCTTTATCTTCGGGAAGAACGGTTGTTTCGTTTTGGCGCAGTTCCTTGATGTGCCGCTCGATAACTGTATCGACCTTGGCCGCTGCGTCCTTATCGTCGTTGATCGATGAGATGGGGAGTATGGAAGACGGCACATTCTCGGCGCAGAATTCGCCGAGCAATTTGGCAAGCATCATGACTTTTTGCGCGCTGCCTTCGGTTGCTTTCTCGCCGTCTTTTTGAACAACGGCCAGAAACGCCAGCGCGGTAAATAAAATCTGTTGATCGTATCTGGTCATCGCAACCTCATTGATCGAAATCAGTGATGCGAGTATCGAGATCGCCAGCATTCGATGCCACGCGAGAATTTGGCCGAATAGGTCGTTTGCTGACGTCAATTTGGCCGAATTTTTCCGTTTGTCCTTTTCGGACAAAA
>CAIQVS010000197.1 GCA_903875345.1 uncultured Pseudomonadota bacterium
GAAATCCACACACGAACGCGTTCGCCTACGAAATAATCGCCCAGCCCCTTAACGGTGGCATCGGCCTGCACACGGCCATTTTCAACTTTGGGATAGACTAATTTGATTGTGCCGAGTTCAGGACTTCCGTCCACCCGAACCACATCTCCGGATTTGATAAGATTGGCATGCCGTTCAGGTACGTTGAGGCGCAAGACATAATTCTGCTCTGCTAAAGTTGCAATCGTATCGCCCGGCATGACGACGGTTCCTGCCGTCACCGGCACGGTCAGAATGCGCCCCGAAGTCGGCGCGAGAACCTTTCCCTGCGTCTGCTGTTCCTGTGCTACCGACTGCTGCGCCGTCATGGATTTCAAAGTGTTAACGGCGACATCATAAGTAGCGTGGAGTTGGTCAAGACGCGCTTTGGTGGCAAAGCCCTCCTTAATAAGCTGCTCTCCACGTTCCAACTCGCGCCTCGCTTGTTCAACTTGAGCCTGAGCCGCTTGCGTTTGAGCGCTTTGCGCCTGAATTTGCAGTCCCAGCTTCTGATCGCCCACAACGGCGATCACTTGACCTTCTTCGACGCGATCACCTTGCTTGACCTTTAAATCGGCAATCGTGCCTCCCGTACGCACACGAGCCGCTACGACATTGGCGCTTTCGACAGTGGCAAACACGGCCTTTTCGTCGGGAATTGCCTTTACTTCAACTGTCAGGCCAGAAGAAGGCTTTTCATCTATCTGCGCCGCTTGCGTTTGGTGCGTGGGGAGAATGCACCAAAGCCCCACTGCCGTGACAACAGCGGCCAGAACAAGAATGGAAACTGATAAAGAACGCCGCATGTCAGAACCCCAATCGTCAGAAACTATTTTGTGGTCGGCAAGCCAGCGCTTTTCCAAGCCTTGATCCCACCGGCCAGATGCGCGTCATGCGACAAATTGGCTTCAAGGCACTTGGATATGGCTGTTGCCGAACGCACGCCGCCAGCGCAATGGAAAACCACGGACTTCCCCTTACAGTCCGGCAGTTTATGCGGATCAAACGCGGACAACGGACACAAAATCGCGCCCTGAATACGCTCGGATGCGTGTTCGTCGGGTTCACGAACGTCGATAAGCGCAATGCTACCGTCCTTCAGCATTTTCTGAACTTCCTGCGGCGTATAATTTTTCATGGCGCTTTCCTTTGGCGTGAAGAGGCTTTTCAAAAACGAGATCATTTGGGTTTCCTTTTTGCCGAAGCAGTCTTGGCGGGCGGCTTGCAGATAGGTTGCGATGAGCAGTAGATGCGGTAAAGCGTTTCAAGCATGAGGCGAACCTCAGGACTTTTGATTGAATACCACATGGTTTGCGCGTCTCGCCTCGCTTCGACCATGCCGCTGCGACGCATCAGCGAGAGGTTTTGCGATACGGTCGAATCGCGGATTCCGAGAAATTCAGCCAGTTGACCGACCGACTTTTCTCCCTCGACCAATTGGCAGAGGATAATAAGGCGGTGGGGGTTGGCGATGGCCTTGAGAAGCTCGCACGCTTCGGAAGCCGTTTGCATCATGTGTGCGGAGTTTATTTTCATACTTGTGAAGATATGAATTAACGCATAGAGTGTCAAGCTTCAATGCTGGCATGAAGGAGCATCTCTATGAATGTCGATAAAGCTATTTTCCGTTTTGCGGGGATGATGATTCTCTTGAGCCTGGCGCTGACACACTGGTTTAGCCCCTATTGGCTTTTGCTGACGGCCTTTGTTGGCCTTAACATGCTTCAGGCCAGCTTCACGGGTTTCTGCCCCGCTGCCATCATTTTGAAGAAGCTCGGCGTAAA
>CAIQVS010000198.1 GCA_903875345.1 uncultured Pseudomonadota bacterium
AGCTCGTGACGTGAACGTGAAAGTTCCCGTTGCCGTCCTGCTCGTCGTGAATGGAGAAAATGGCAGGGACGCCGCGGCGCGTGAATTTCTCGCGCACCACGTCCTCTGTGGCGCGGGTGAGATTGCGTTGCCAGTCAGGGCGGCGGTTGCCCGCGTCGTCGTAGGCGAGCGACTTGTCGAGGTCGAAAAGATCATTGCGCCCGATGATGGGGCGGTCGTCGGTATGGCCTGTCTGGTTTCGCCCTGGGTGAAGTCGCCGTTGCCGTTCCTCGAAGCTGGCAAGGCTCGTCAGCAGGGCTTGAGCATGGGCGCGGCGGTCGTAGCCCTTGGGGGTGGTGAAGCTGTCACGGCGCAGGGCAAGGGGCGCGTTGCTCGGTACGCGAACGGCGGCGAAGATGACGCCCTTGCCGTGAGCGTGATCGCGGTAGGCAAACGCCCTGTTGTTGCGTTCGTCGCGAAGTCGGTCGCCCGTCTCATAGGCCGCAGCTTTTAGCGCCGCTGTCCGGCCTCGATGTTCGGCGCCGCAATGCCACTGTGAAAACAGCCGCTGCAAGAACGCACCATCAAAAACAACCGCAGAGCCTTTTTGCCGGATGGCAAAAAGGCCGAGGTGCGCAACGCGCACCTCTCCCCGGTCATTGTTGACAGAAAAGCGAGAGAAAAGAACTGTTGAATTTTGGGGATCGGTTGGGGACGGGGCGCGTCGTCTTAACAATTAGTTAACGTGACGGGGGGTAGCCTCGGTTTCCAGTGAAACACGGGGGGGCTTTACGGTGAGTTACACGCTTGGACAGGCAGCGAAGGCCACGGGGCTGAGCAAGCCGACGATTGCGAACGCGATCAAAAAGGGCAGGATTTCCGCGCAAAAGGACGACATCGGGCAGTATGCGATTGATCCCGCCGAGCTGCATCGGATTTTCCCTGCCGTAAATCAGGTGGAAGTACTGGGTAAGAGGGCTAACGAATCGTCACAGGAAAAATCGAGCGAAATACTGGCATTGCGCGGCAGGGTGGAAGCGCTCGAACGGCTCTTGAAGGAGCTGGAAAGAAGCCGCGACAGCGCCGAAACCGACAAGGAGGCGTGGAAAGAGGAAGCGGCGCACCTGCGCAAATTGCTGGGTGCGCCGTCGTCGGTGATCCACGCACCCACGCCGGAAGCCCGCCCGCCCGTGCTTCCCGCGACGGTCGAACAAGCCGCCACAGCCAAGCCGAATCGCGGCATATTCGGCTGGTTGAAAATGAGGGCGGCATGAAATCAGTTGAAGCGGACTCCGGCGAACTTCTCGCCGCGCTCGCCAGTCTCGAAAAACACGTGACCACGGCGGCCGCGGCTGCGCCGCCGCTGCCGAAAGAATCCGCGAAGGTGATTCAGTTGCCGCTGTTCCACAAGGAAGCGCCCGCCGCACCGAACGCGGTTTTGCGCTCCGCCTTGTTTCCCGCCATTCACAGCAAAGACCGTCGATTTTTGAACAATGAATTGATCGCGTCCGTTGACGGCGTCGAAGTGAAGTTGAAGGGCGAGCAACTCAATCAGGACGATTTGGAAGTTTTGCTTGTCGTCGAGGATTTGGCGCGAGAACAACCCGACACGTTGACGTGTCAGACCTCGGAGCGCGGCTTGCTCAAGCTCTTGGGGCGCGTTTCAGGCCAGACAAACGAGAAAGCCTTGAGCGAAAGCCTTGTACGTTTGGGCGGCATGGTCACGCTGAAATTGGGGCGTTTTTCCTATTTGGGCGGCTTCGTTCAGCACATCTACACGGACGACGTAAGCAAACGCTATGTGATCCAGTTGAACCCACGCCTTGGCGCGTTGCTGCGTTCAGGTTGGACGGCGCTCGATCTCGATACACGTCGGCAGTTAAACGGAAAGCCTCTCGCCCTCTGGCTGCAAGCCTTTTACGCCACGCACGACAGGCCGTTTCCCTACAAGGTCGAAACGCTGCGCGAGCTGTCCGGCAGTCGCACTGCTCAGCTTTTCAAGTTTCGGCAGAACCTCAAAAAAGCTCTCAGCGCTTGGGCGGCGAGCGGGGACATTCAAGGCTGGAAGATCGACCCAGATACCGACCTCGTCCACATCATCAAGCCCAAGAAAATTGGCACCAAGCCGCGCTCGTGAGGGTGCCGTTTTCGAGGTAGGGAACCGCCGTTTTCGAGGTAGGGAACCGCCGTTTTCGAGGTAGGGAACCGCCGTTTTCGAGGTAGGGAACCGCCGTTTTCGAGGTAG
>CAIQVS010000199.1 GCA_903875345.1 uncultured Pseudomonadota bacterium
AGAAAGGGATTCAATTTATGAAAAGAAAGTGGTAGAAACAGACATCGAGCGGCTGGCCGCTTAACCAGCGAAACTTAACCGGCGGGACTCTCTCTTAAGTTTGCCCAGTTTCTGTCCAACTCACGGGGGCCACCCCAAACCGGAGAAACACGTCCCGAAGAAATTGCGGTTGCTGAAGCCATCGAAACTTTGGCTGCGAATTTCAAAACTTATGGCGGCACGACATTCGAGCAGTATCGTGATGTAGCAAAGACCATGTATGGCGATCCGTTAAGATCAGCAATTTTGTGCTTCGCACGTTGATTTTTTCTCAAAAATTGGCAGTTAATTACCTGTGATAACTATGCTTAAATATTCTGTGAATTAAGCATGGAATCTTTATAGTTTCTGTCCAACTCACGGGGGCCACCCCAGTATTTGTTGACTCGCACTGTAGAATCGTGTTTTGTGCACTCATTCTGAATGACCATAATGAGTTGTTGTCTTCCGTGCGCGTTAGATAACAATCCGGTGCCGGGGAAATCAACCCTGCCCGCCCCCTCCCAACAAACATAAGCCGGACAACCGGTTCATCATGGCGCGATAAGCGGCAGCGCGATCTCGTGCGTTGAACGAGACATGAATTGTTACGCCAACGTTTAGCGAAGGGATAGTTATGGTTAAAGCGCAACTTCGGTCTCTCCAATCACCGCAGCCTGCCCCTCATATACCACGACGTGATTTAGGACATAACATCGTTTCCATTGGCCAATTTCCGCGTCTCGTCCATTCAACCGATCTGGACACAGAGGGAAATGATGATCGGCTTCGTTTAACTCTTCGGCTTTTCAGTGAATGCGAGTCGGATATTTGCAAGCTCTTTGGCGTGAAGCCATTGTCGGTTGATGTCGGGTTCTCCTATCAAACGGAAACTACAGTTGAAGAGAGTGATCTCGCGGTTGATTTAATCCTGACAAATCTTTTGCGCACCATTGATAAGGCCAAAGGAACGTTCGGGGGTATGTCGTTGGCCTTGGATGTTGCGCATCGCATGCTGCAACATTGGATTAGCGCCGATACACATCACGATACCGTACCCATCGTTCTAGCGGATAAGTCCGCTTTCAATGTTCTGCAACCATTTGCTGGTCGTCTGCGCGAAAAATTCAACGAGCGAATTCTTAAAAAGCCAAACCCATGCACTTTTTGTCCGGGAGGAGTCACTTGACGAAAGAGAAGATAACTACAGGTCGCCTGTTTACACAAGCTGCCAGCGAGGTAGGAGCGACCGTGAAAATTCTTAACCAGCGCCCGCAACTGTTGAGGCTTGAGTTCAGCGATGGCGTTGCCATTTGTGCACACAAGGCACGCGTACCGCTGAATTCCCGCACATCCATGATGATCATGGGCGACAAAGATTTGACAGTTAAAGTGCTGGAGACTGAAGGCTTGCCAACGCCTCGCTCACACCTCATTCAACGTGGATCTAAGCAATTCGATGACGTGGCCAATCCTTCAAGCAAGGATTATCACGCCGTCACCGCCTTTCTCAATACCGTTGGATTTCCTATTTTCCTGAAACCCAACAAAGGCTCACAGGGACGAAAAGTATTTCGGATTGATAATAGAGAGGCACTTGACAGCTCCTTGCTTCAACTTGCAGGGGGGCGAAACGAATATTTCCTTCTGCAAGAAGCCTGTTTTGGAACGGAATACCGGATTGTCATCGTGCGTGGTGAAATCCAATTGGCCCTGCAACGCCATCCGCTGGCCGTGACAGGCGATGGGAAAAGCACCATTGAACACTTAATTAAACGCGAACTTAAAACGCTTCGCGAACAAGGGCGCAAGATCGGCATTGCGGCGACGTCGACCAAAATCGACGATCATATTACAAGACAGGGTTTTAAACTTTCATCTGTTCTCGCGGATGGACAGCATATCGCCGTTCTTGCTAATAAAAATTTATCGAACGGCGCACGTCCTATTGCCTGCACAACCTATATCAGAGAGCGATATGCAGACTTATGCTCTTCAATTTACACAAAACTCGGCATTGAATATTGCGGCGTCGACCTGATCGAAGATACACGTAACGATGTCGCACGTCCTTTCATCATCGAGCTAAACGGCTCGCCTGGTTATACTCACTTTATTCGTTCCGGCCATGAACATCCGGAAATGGTAAAAAGCGTATTTCACTCGATCTTGCGCGCTGCTCATGAAAAACAACGCCAAGCCATCCGTTCCCATCAATTCCTTTCCATAAGAGAAGACCGACGTCTTGCCGTCTGACACCAAGTTACCTCATCTGTACCGCACTCAAACTGAATGTGATTTATGATACGTCAGCGATTGCGCCAAACAACAGTGGACTTAACGACCCGGCGGGAACCGGCCCCAAGTTTCTTGCCGGCGGAGCTTTTGAATGTGCTCGGACTTGACGGCGCGCATTTTCGTGAGGACACCGTCGCCCCAGACAGCTTGTCTTACCTGTCATTGGGCGATGGTAAGTGGGATGAGCGATCGGGCGGCGCGGTTGCGATCAAAACTCGTCTTGGCCTGGATGAAGACGACCGTCTGCGCTGTCTGACAACCATGCTGTTGTGTCAGGAGCCCAATGGAAGCTTCACCACGCATAAACTCTGTGAGATTGATACGCGCCTCGTTGGCGCAAAGATCAAGCTACACGCGCTGCACATCCTTGGTCGCACCATCAATGTGACGCATGGCGAACAAATTGCCCGCGTTTTCGGACTTTTGCACCGCATGCACGCCGATTTGCGTAATTTACGGTTTCCAGAAATCGCCAAAATTATGGAGGATTTCAAGATTTCGGCGATGCTTAGTCAGGGAGAGAAAAATTTAGTGGTTCCAGGTCTATCGCCGGAAGGCGGTTTTTCATTCCAGGTGTTAACGTCTTCTGCCAATACGATAGCAACAACACCCTTTGTGCTACCGAGCGATTTTGCCGCCGAGTTGATTGGTTGCGGACCCAACGATCTCGATCCCACGCGCACCTTTGACAAGGGGCGCAGCCAGATCGGAGCGCATCCTGATCATGGCCAGCTTTTCCGTCTCAGCGCCACGTGGGACAACACGGCTTTGCAGGCCTCCATAAAGCCATTCGCGGCAAAACCTGGTCAGGGAGATACGGATCTGATCCATCTAACGGGGCGCAATCTCGACGGTAAATTTATAATCGACCAATTTTCCTTGCGCGGAGAGCCAAGCGAGGCTCTAGCCACGATGACTCGTCAACTGCGTCTTGGCGTCGTTCATCGCAGCATCATGGATATGCGCGCAGGACATTATCCCAGTGTGCCTGCCCATCTCGCCAGTTTTAATCAGCATAGCCTGCTGGATCGGGGTGCGCGGACATCGACACTGGATTGCTTCTCGCAAATGTCGGTGATCCCCTTCTGCGGTCATAATAGTCAGGAATATCTTCCCGGTTTCGGCGGTACTATCGGCGGCAACTGCAAGGGCATTTTCAGTAGTTGGCGCGACGAAAATGGCCGCGCAAAACGGAAGGGTGTTTTGGTCGATCTCGGTATCGTCTTCAGTAAAAAGAATGGCATTCAGACAGGCGATCATGGATCATGGGACTGGGTTGTCCCGGATACCACAGCTTACCTTGATGACATTGATGATATTCTTGTTACCCATCTGCATGCCGATCATATGCAGGGTATCGTTGATTATGCGCGATGCGGTTTGCTTCATGGTAAAACGATTCATGTCGCCAAGTATGATGCGCGCGTCCTTACGCAATTCCTAAAAAAAGAAAAAGTTTCTGAGAAGGATTGGCCCACCATCAATGCTCTGGATGGCGAGGGATGGATTGACATGAAAGATGGCGCCCAACAAGTTATGTCCGTCTATTATTCAACCAACACCATTCCGCACAGCACCAACGTCACGGCTTTCGCGATGGCACCTCCGCCCTATATCAAGGACGCCAACGGAACGATCATCGATAATCCGCATTATTGGTCTTACGCCAGCCTCGGCGATATGAGCTTCGGTCGTTACAATTTGCCAGATTACGAAAGCGAAAAACCTCCCGATACGGGATTGAAGCGCGATTTCTTCGCCAAATTCAAAGCAGGTTTGCGCGAAAAATTCCCCGATTTTTCCCCCGGTATGCGGCGGAAGATCAATCGCATCAATGTTGTCGAGATCGATCCAACGTCGATCCACCGCGATGGCTGGGCGCCTGATATCGTTACGGTGCATAGAAACTGGCTGAGGTTGCATAGTTGGTTTTCTGACAAAGGTATGGTCGTTCCCAATCTCAGCACATCGAAACGCGCACATGAAATGATGTTCCGTTTCGCGGTTGAGAGCGGACGAAACGTATCGGCGGAAGGTGCATATCTTGAAGACCGCTGGCGCGATATGAACATCATGGGCGTTAATACTGACGTTCTTCCCAGTAGTGGCGAAGGTGGGGAAATCCAAAATTATCTTGATTGGTGGTCTGGCAAGAACGGACTCGCTCCTGTTATCCATCGGGGACGCACTGGAAAAGAATGGAAAGAGGTAGTTGCCGAAACACCGTGGAAAACTCTGATCCTCGCCACCGGCAGCCAAGGGTCGGAAATTGAAAAAGATTCAGTCGGCACACAAGTGGGGGAAGGTCGATCGCGTTTCCAGCTCGACCCCAAATATTGTCCCGCTGCCTATGATACTGATCCAAAAAACTTTATCTGGATTTATGCTCAAGGTGCCATTCCAGGACATGAGGATGAACAACTCGCCCAGCTTCGCAAGACGGCTTATGACAACGACCTGATGGTCGCTGCTGCCG
>CAIQVS010000200.1 GCA_903875345.1 uncultured Pseudomonadota bacterium
GCGATTTCATGATACATATCCACCCGGACAATACAGGAATTTGTTAAGGTCTGTTGTGTGCAGGCCTTAAAATTAACCAACAACTTATAACCAGAGGAGAAAACATTATGTCCTATGCTTCATCAAGAATAAGAGTTGAGCCGACACTCAGTCCCGAAGGCGCTTCTGGATCGCGCGCTATAGCTGTTTCTGCGGGTGCAACTGGTCTTGTTGCAACGCGAGAGGTTCCGCAAGTAGCAGTTGGCGCGGGTTCGAGATTCAGACAAGCCGGAGCAAAGAAATCTGCGAAGATACCTACTTCGGCTGATCTTCTAAAACAGCTTGAGGCGGTGGAAGCACAAGCGGCGGCCTTAAGAGCGACTGCGGCTGAGCGTGCTGAACAAGAGCGTATCGCTGAAGCCCGTCGTGTTGCGGAAGAAGCTGCCGCCACGGCCATTCGTATTCAGGAAGAAGCTGTCGCTGCGGCCCGCCATCAGATTAAGACCGGTGTCGACCTAACCATAGTTTGGGACAATCAGGAATACAGAGAGAAAGCAGCTGCGCAGGCGAAAGCGCATATCGCGAATCTGTTCTCCGCCAACGTCAAGCGTTATCCGGGTGTTCTTACGCAGACCGGCACCCTTATTAATAGACTGTCTCAAGCGGTTAAGAAATGGCGTGAGGAGAAAAAGTTCGCAGCTGGTCTGTATCAGGATCGTTTGGATGCAGTCGTCGAAAGATTGAATACTGCGAAGCTTGGCATTGATGCAGACATTAATCCGGCCATTAACAGTATTGAAGCCAAAAATGAGTTCGTCAGAGAGCAGCTTATTGGACAGATAGAAGATATTCGCTCTAAGTCATATGCGGCGGCTGAAAAGAAAAACGCGCAGCGTGCAGCTTTAGTTGCCCAGCGTGTTAACTTTGTGAGGAACGCAAAGCTTAAGTCTGTTAATGAAAATCTGCGTAAAGAAATCGGTGTTATTGCGCGTGATGCAGGGAAAGCTTTGAAGACCACATTCAAAATCGCCGCTCGCAATACGGCACGCAGAGTTGCGCAACCTGTCACGAGCCTGATTAAAGCAGCAAGTGCCAAATTGACCAGTTGGTTTGGCCAAGCTCCTGGTGTGAGTGGGAAGCGAGTCCGTCTGGCTAAAGCGTTGGCTAAAGTTACTCCTGAGCATCCCCTTGTTCGGCGTGTTATTGCTGCGAATGCGGCGCCGACTCTGGCGGCGGCCTAAGGCTGAATATGTGTTGCCCCTCTTTCCTGTATGGGAAGAGGGGCTGATGATGTGTTTTGTTAGGCGGTGAATTCATGTCCGATATTGCCGATCATGAATTCATCGTCAACGAAAACGGCGAGCTGGCCTTGCTGCTGGATGAAATCGACGAGGCAATATCCGAAAGTCCGGCCTTGATTGTTTCGCGGGATGACGCCGTGGCTTATCTCAATCTGGGCGCTGAAGAGTCGCATAGAATCGTCGGCATTAATTCGGGCGTGATGGATCAACTGTGCCAAGCCAAAAAACTGCTCGTCATTGAAATGAAGGGTGAGGAAGTTCACCGTACCTACGAAGCGGATGTCGGACTTTTGACGGACGAAGAATCAAACGGTAACTTCTGATTTCTGAACCACGTCATCTGCCGTTTGGCATAGTTGCGCGTGGCTTGCTGGGATTTGCGGATCGCTTCCTCGCGCGAGATTTTACCGTCGAGAAAATCCGCCAATTCGTGCGCGCCGATTGTTTTCGCGGCGGGCAGGGTAGGATCGATGTTCAGTTTGCGAAACCTCTGCACTTCCTCAACCGCGCCTTGCTCCATCATCGCCAAAAATCTTTGGTCGCATTTCGCGTAGAGTTCTTCGCGTGGGGGCATGAGCAGGTGACATTCAGGGGGCAGGGGTCGGTAGTCAGGAATTTGAACATAGTCCTTTTTCTCTAACCCCTGATCCCTAACCCCAGTTTTTTGCCATTCGCTCAACGCCATGCCTGTGTGTCGCGCGACTTCGACGGCGCGCACCAGCCGTTGCCGGTCGTTTCTGGCGAGGCGTTCAGCGCTGACGGGATCGAGTTGCGCCAGTTCACGCCGAAACTTTTCTTCCCCCCATTCGTCATAAAGACCCAACGCCTCGGCGCGGACGGAGTCCGGTATGGACGGAATCTCGGCGATGCCCTGAACGAGGGTGCGGATATACAGCCCCGTGCCTCCGGCCAGAATAGGCGTGCGGCCTTCCTGTACAGTCTCGCGTATGGCGGCTTGCGCCAGCGCGACCCAACGTCCCGCCGAGGATCGCTCTGATGGAGCAAATACTCCATAAAGCTTATGCGGAATTTCCGCCTGATCCTCTAAAGGGGGATGGGCGCTGAGGATTGGCAGGCCGGAATAGACCTGCATCGAGTCGGCGTTGATGATCGTGCCGCGCTCCTGCCGTGCCAACTGCATGGCCAGCGACGATTTTCCCGATGCCGTCGGTCCCGTGACGAAGATGATTTTTGACTGAGACATAAAGTGGTTAACGCGCTATAATCCGGCTCCGGTGACATTAGCATAACACAACGAAAGGCCGCTATCATGGGATTGAGTTTCGGGCACATTCTGATCGTGCTGATCGTTGTCCTGATTATCTTTGGCGCCGGTCGGCTGCCGCAGGTGATGGGCGATCTCGGCAAGGGTATCCGCAGCTTCAAGTCCGGCCTGAACGTTGACGAAAAGATGGCGAACGATAAATCAGACGAGCTGCCCAAGCTGCCGCCCGGCGACGACAAACCTTCCGCCTGACATGCTGGACATCGCTTGGCCGGAATTGATTGTTATCGGCGGCGTGGCCTTGGTCGCCATCGGTCCGAAAGACCTGCCCAAAGTCATGCGCGCGCTCGGCGAATGGGCAGCCAAGGCGCGGCGCATGACGCGCGATATTCGCAGCGCCTTCGACCAACTGAGCTATGAAACCGAGATCGCCGACAAGCTGAAACGGCATGAGCAGCAGCAGAAACCGCCTCCCGCGACTCCTCCGATAACGCCTGAATCCGATCATGAACGACCTGAAACCTGATGAGTTTGACCCGATGCGCCAGCCGTTGCTCGCGCATTTGATCGAGCTGCGCAAGCGGCTGATCTATTCCCTGCTCGCGGTGATCGTCGGTTTTGCGATCAGTTACTGTTTCGCACAGCAGATTTATGAATTTCTCGTGCTGCCCTTGGCGCGCGTGACCGAGGGCGAGCATCGCCGCCTGATCTACACCGGTCTGACCGAAGCCTTTATCACCTACATAAAACTGTCGGTCTGGACGGGGTGTTTTATCGCTTTTCCTGTCATTGCGGCGCAGGTCTGGATGTTCGTCGCGCCCGGCCTATACAAGCACGAACGCCGCGCCTTTCTGCCGTTCCTGATCGCGACGCCGTTGTTTTTTTTTGCTGGCGCGGCGGTGGCTTATTATGCCGTTTTCCCTATGGCGTGGAAATTTTTTCTGAGCTTTGAATTGCCGGGCAGCGTTGGCGCTTTGCCGATACAGCTCGAAGCGCGGGTGAGCGAATATCTGTCGCTGTCGATGACGGTGATTTTCGCCTTCGGTATCGCGTTTGAACTGCCCGTCATTCTCGTTCTGCTGACGCGCGTTGGTGTATTGACGGCGGCCAAGCTGGCGGCGTTCCGTCGTTACGCTATCGTACTGATCTTCATCGCCGCAGCGATCATGACCCCGCCGGATGTCTTTAGCCAACTAAGCCTCGCCTTGCCGATGCTGGTGCTCTACGAGCTTTCGATCTTCGGCGCGAAATGGGTGGAGAAGACGCGGCCTTCCGCTAGACCGACAGAGTCGCCTTCGGTATAGTCCTTATAAATGAGTGACTCAGGGGTTTATGATGCACGACATACGTTTCATACGCGAAAATCCGGCGGCCTTTGACGCGGGGCTGAAGCGCCGCAATTTGCCTGCGGCGTCGGGAGAGATTCTGGAACTGGATACCGCGCGCCGCTTGGCGCAGACGGCGATGCAGGAGTTGCAGGCGAAGCGCAACGATGTCTCGAAGCAGATCGGCGCGATCAAGGGCAAAGGCGGAGACGCCGAACCTCTGATGCAAGACGTCGCGGCGATCAAAAGCAAAATCGCCGAGCATGAGGAGCAGGACAAACAGATTGCGGAAAAACTGCAGGTGATTTTGTCAAGTCTGCCGAACATTCCAGCTGCCGATGTGCCGGACGGCAAGGACGAACACGATAACAAAGAGCTTCGTAAATTCAGCGAGCCGCCGCGCGTCAATTCCGCCAAGCAGCATTTTGAATTGGGTGAGGCACTCGGCCTGATGGATTTCAACACGGCGGCGAAATTGTCGGGCGCTCGGTTCACGATGTTGAAAGGGCAACTGGCGCGGCTCGAACGCGCGCTCGGCAGTTTCATGCTCGATCTGCACACGACGGAGTTTGGTTACACCGAAATTTCTCCGCCGCTGATGGTGCGCGACGAGATCATGTTTGGTACGGCGCAATTGCCGAAATTCGCCGAGGATCAGTTCAAGACGACCGCCGGATTGTGGCTCATCCCCACCGCCGAAGTGCCGCTCACCAACATCGTCAACGGCGATATTATCGAGCGCGAGACATTGCCGTTGCGCGTCACCGCAAAAACGCCATGTTTCCGTGCCGAAGCTGGCGCGGCGGGCAAGGATACGCGCGGCATGTTGCGGCAACATCAGTTTTACAAGGTCGAACTCGTCAGCATCACCGCTCCGGATCAATCCGAGGCCGAGCATGAACGCATGACGGAATGCGCCGAGACGGTGCTGAAGCGTCTCGGTCTGCCGTTCCGCACGATCGTGCTTTGCACGGGCGATATGGGGTTCGCTTCGCGCAAGACCTACGACATCGAAGTGTGGATGCCGGGGCAGAATACCTATCGCGAGATTTCGAGCTGTTCCAACTGCGGCGATTTTCAGGCGCGGCGCATGAATGCGCGTTGCCGCGCTGCCGGTGACAAGAACACCGAATTCGTCCATACGCTGAACGGCTCCGGCGTCGCTGTCGGGCGTTGCCTGATCGCCGTCGTTGAGAATTACCAGCAGCCGGACGGTTCGATTATCATCCCGCCTGTGCTGCGTCCTTATATGGGTGGTCTGGAACGGATCACGGTGGAGGCCGCATGACGTTGGGCTTGCCACAATCAGCCAACGTCATTCCGGGGCGAGCCTGTGTCGCGAACCCGGAATCCAGTTTGAATATCCGGTGGAGCATTTTTGCTGATAACGTAACTATACTTGCCGCGCTTCAAGAGTTGGGATTGCGAAAGAACTCCCTCCCCCTCGCGGGGAGGGGAAATCTTTCTCAATTCCGCCAACTCTTGAAGTGCGAGGGGTATAGATTCCGGATAAATTTGCTGCGCAAATTTTCCGGAATGACGATAGGGCTGGTTACTCTTGCTACGATGCTCACCGCTTGCACCGCGACGCATACGTCCCAACCCTATCTGCCATCGCGAGAAAACATTGTTGCGGGACAAACGATCACCGTCGAAGGCAATAAAAATCTCTACGCGATCGCGCAGGAGCATCACGTCTCGATGCGTGAGATTATTGTCCTAAATAATTTGCAAGCGCCCTATATGGTGAAGTCCGGCCAGCAGTTGATCCTGCCCGCCGGTGCCAGCGGCGGCGTCGCATCGTCAGCCGTGATGTCAGCGCCGCAGGCAAGCTCAAGCGCTGCGGTTGAAAGTGCCGCTTTGCCACCCGTGGAAATGGCACCTGTAAGTCCGGCGCCAAGTGCAAAAAAACCTCCGTTGCACCCACGGCGGTTGAGGCGCTGAATGCGCCCAGCGCGCCGCCAAAGTCCGTTACGACGACGGTTGCGGCAACGAAAACCGATCAGGCCGCTCAATCTGCCGCAGCGCCTACTTCGTTAACAGCTCCAGCGGTGGCGGCAGCAGGAACAACGGCAACGGCTTCATCGACAACGACCAGCGCTGCCGTTTCGCCGCCGACTACGATTGATATGATCTGGCCGGTTCAGGGGCCTGTGCTGTCGGGCTTTGGTCCCAAAGGGCAAGGGCTGAACAATGACGGCGTCAATATCGGCGCCCCCAAGGGATCGCCCGTTGTCGCGGCGGCGAACGGCATCGTCGTCTATGCGGGCAACGAGATGAAGGGTTTCGGCAATCTGATCCTCATCCGGCATCAGGGCGGTTGGGTCACGGCTTATGCCGATCTTGATCGTTTGGTGGTCGCCAAGGACGCCGTCGTCGCGCAAGGCGATATGATCGGCACGGTCGGCAAGACGGGCAACGTCGCCTCGCCGCAGCTGCATTTCGAAGCGCGTTACAAGGACAAGCCGGTCGATCCAAACACGGTGATCAAGGCGAAGTAGGCATCGCTTAAGTGGTGTAAAAGTGTTACACTTTCTTGGCTTGGATATGACGGGAGCGTGTGCCGTGCCGACAACAAATCCACGATTGAATATCTCGTTTAAGCCCGCAACAGCGACGCTGCTATCGCGCATGGTGCGGCGCGCGAAAAAGTCTGTCGCTAATTACACCAAGGGTCTGGTTTTGGAAGCGTTGGCGCAACGGGAAGATATCGAGCTTTTGTTGTTGGCCGAATGCCGTGAGCAAGAACAAAAAGGCAAAAAGACCTATTCCCATAAGGAAGCTTGGCGTTGCCAGCCGCAAGCGCGTGCTGACCGTCGCGATTGATCACCGCAAAGAGTTCTATGAATAGGCCGGATAAACGGCGATGAACTCAGGCGTTTCATAGACCTTGATCTGATGCAGTTGCGCCTGATGGCCGGAGCGCTCGCGGACTTTAGGGTGAAGTTTTTCAAACCAGTGCGCCGCGAGATTTTCGGCGGTCGGAACGGCGCTCATGAAATACAGGGCTCCGACAAGGGATTGATCGGTGCGGTATCCGCCGTTCTTTGCGACTTCAGGACGGATTTCATTTTCAAAACGCTTGGGATCGTCGATAAAATTTTGCGCCAGAGGGTCGTCGATCCACAGCATCATCGTGTGGTCGCAGCACTCCATAATCGTTTTGTTCATTTCCTCGCGCAGAAAATCGAAATCAATCACCATGCCTTGTTGTTCGCCGGTCGTGATCAAGGGACCGGAGCATACAGCGACGACTGTATAGCGGTGGCCGTGCAAATTTCTGCACTTGGATCCGTGGTGCGTGATGCGATGACCGGCGTCAAACTCGATCCGGCATTCGATGAGGTAATGTGGCGACATTCTCTGCTTTCCTGAATTTATAATTTGGGACTACCGAATACCGAGTTGTTTATGCGTCTGCAAGCTGAGTTGCCAGCGCGGATTTTGGCGGCAGAAATCAACCGCAAGGCGCGTGTTGCGTTCGCGGTCGGTGCCGTCCATCGGCTGCACCGAGAAACGCTTGAAATTCAAAGGTTCATAATCGTGGGGATTAAGGCCGTCTTGCGGAATGACAATTTTTAGTTCGTCGCCTGCGGTCAGGATGAGCGGCGCATTAGCCTTGGGGCTGACGCAAAGCCAATCTATGCCCTGCGGCGCAGGCTGCGTGCCGTTGGTCTCCACAGCGATTTCAAAGCCGCGTCGATGCAGCGCGTCGATTAAAGCGTCGTCCAGTTGCAACAGAGGCTCGCCGCCGGTGCAGACGACGAAACGCCGTTGAGGAAAGGCTGATTGCCATTCAGCGGCAACGGCATCGGCCAAGGCTTCGGCGCTCGCGTATTTGCCGCCTTTCGTGCCGTCCGTGCCGACAAAATCGGTATCGCAGAATTGGCAAACCGCCGAAGCGCGGTCTTCTTCGCGTCCCGACCAGAGATTGCAACCGGCGAAACGGCAGAACACAGCAGCACGCCCAACCTGCGCGCCTTCGCCCTGAAGCGTGTAGAAAATTTCCTTAACGGTGTAGGACACAGTAGCTTTGAATTAAGCTTCTGAAGCCTTCTTCCCGCGCGGCTTTTTGGCCTTGCCTTCAGGTGCGGCTTCAGCCTCAGCGGGAGCGTCTTCAGCCTTAGCCTTCTTCTTTTTAGCTGGCTTGGCTTCGGCTTCTGCGCCTTCAGCTGCTACGGCCTCAGGGGGGACGCCCAATGCGGCGACGACTTCAGCCTTTTCAGCTTCTGCTTTGATAATGGCAGCGCCTTTTTCGGCCTGAACCACCGCTTCTTCAGGCGAACGAGCGACGTTGATCGTGATCTTGGCGGTCACTTCGGGATGCAGCCTGACTTTGACGGAAAACAAGCCGAGAGTCTTGATCGGCTGGTCGATCTGCACTTGCGAGCGGTCAATCTCGTGCTTGGCGTCTTTCGCCGCATCGGCGACGTCGCGCGCGCTGACCGAACCGTAAAGCTGGCCGGTGTCGCTGGCCTGACGAATGACGACGACCGTCACCTTGTCTAGCTTGGTGGCCAAGGTTTCGGCTTTGCTGCGCTCGGCGGCATTCTGCGCTTCAAGCTCGTGGCGTTGCTTTTCGAAAACCTCAAGATTGGCTTTGGTCGCGCGCAGGGCTTTTTTATGCGGCAACAGAAAATTGCGCGCAAAGCCGGGGCGAACCTTGACGACTTGCCCTAACTTTCCGAGACGTTCGATGCGTTCCAGTAATATGACTTCGATCATGGCCTTGGCTCCTCGTGATTAAACGGATGATTGTTTGGCATTCCAGCGCTCGCGGAAATGAAACCACTGATCGACGGCGCCGAGCAACGCGACAAGTGGAACAAACCAGAAAGCGACACTGATAACGATGTAAAAGACTGTGAGCGCCAGCGCTCCGTGCCTGAGACGCGCCGCCCACGCATGAACGACGGCCAAGCCGACGAACAGCAGGGGCAGGCTGAGGATAATCGCAGCATTCTTGCCGATATAGTCGAACGGCTCCGGCGCGAATCCGCCGACAAGACCGGTCGCTGCGAGCGCATAGACGAGCCAATGCGGCGGATGGATGTTCATCAACGCGAATGGTTCACGCATATTCCAGTTGCGTTTCTGCAAAATGACTTGCGCGCAGACTAGGCCGATGACGGTGACGAACATCCATGTCCAGCCGAGCAGGGCAGGCAGGATTTTCGCAATTTCCGGTATCGCGTCATGCAGCATGCCGAGACTATCGGCAGGAAGCTGGCTGGAGAGCTGATTGGCGACTTCGTTGAAGGACTTGATCGTCATTTCAAGCAAGCCGCCCTTTGGCATTGCGGCGGCTGCCAAAAGAAGAAAGGCGATGCACGGGTACACGGTCATTACCGTCAACAGATTGCCTTCGGGGTACCAATAGACTTTCTGATCGTCGCCGATGCGGAAGCGCAGCGCGAAGATGATCAGAAGCGCCGACGGTAAAGCGAAGATCATCGTGTATATAACGCCGATATTCGCAGGCATTGTGTAGAACAGTCCAGCCGCGCCGCATATGGACGCCAGTATACCCGCCATTCCGCCGCTGCTGAGGCCAACAAGAAACAAGGGCAGGCCGGTCAGGTAAATTGTGAAGAACGCCAGCAACGACTGCGCGTGCGCGAGGGCGTAAGCGAACAGAATCCCGCTCATGCCGCCGCCAAACAGCGCCGCAACGATAACAGCCGCGCTGGGCGGCGATAAGCGTGTCGTGGTGTTCATCAAACCTTCTTAGCCGCCGCTGCGCTTGTCGGCATACGGAAGCAACGCGAGAAAACGGGCGCGCTTGATCGCCTGAGCCAGCTCGCGCTGTTTCTTGGTGCAAACGGCTGTGATGCGGCTTGGCATCATTTTGCCGCGTTCCGAAACATACCGACGAAGCAAATTGACATCCTTATAGTCGATCGTCAGCGCATGCTTGCCGCTGAAAGGACAGCTTTTGGGGCGACCACGGAATCCGCCGCCGAAGCTGCCGCCTCGTTCCGGACGTTCGCCGCGTTCTCCGCCACCGCTGCTGCGGCGCGCGCCACCACGTTCTGAAGTTTCTTCGCTCATGCTGCGGCTCCCTGATTTTGGTCGTTGCCTTCACGCGGACGGCGAGGACGGTCGCCACCACGGTCATTACGTTCGCCGTAGGACGGACGGTCGGCGCGCTCGTCTTTGCGCAGCATCGCCGAAGGGCCTTCTTCAAGAGCTTCGACGCGTACGGTCAGGATGCGCAGAATGTCTTCGCTGAGGCGCATGTTACGTTCCATTTCCAGCACCGCCGCCGAAGGCGCGTCGATGTTCTGGAGGACATAATGCCCTTTTTTGTTCTTGTTGATGCGGTATGCGAGGTTGCGAAGCCCCCATTGCTCGGTCTTGGTGACCTTGCCGCCGTTGGCTTCGATGATCTCGGCGAAGCTCTTGGCAATCGCTTCGACTTGCGGCGCAGGAATATCCTGACGCACGATAAAGACGGACTCGTAGAATGGCATAACGCGCACTCCCCCCGGGTTTCAACGACCGGACGCTGGTTCAGGATCATCCCAAAGCATCAGCCACTCCGGTCAAGCCCATCCGTTAACGAATGGGCAAGGAGCTATAAAGTGGGGCACTATAACGCCAAAATCACGGTTGGCAAGGGGAAATCATCGTGAATTAATTTCGAGCTTGAAAGTATTGAGAAGGATCTTGCTTTGATATAAAACGAGCAAAGTTATTTTAAATATGGGGCTTTAATATGGATGATCATTTTAATTATTATGTGGCTGATTCAAGGGGTTTGACCAGCCAAGTCCTGGGCGATATGGAAGCTGCCGGAACGAGTGTTCTTGCCTCGTTAGAAGCAATCGATCTTGTTAGAGAGTTTGCTGTGCCGATGAAGGCTTCTTTTAGTAATGGCCTTAACGCCATCGTCGTTGTACCCTTGCCGTCTATTATTCCGCACACACCGCAATTTTTGGCCGATGTAGCCAGACAGTTTTCTGTAGACTGTATGGATCCAGCGTTCTTTGAAAATCCTAAGATCATTACGGGAGATGTGCCTATCCCTATGAGTGCCCGGGCTAAACTTTCTGAAATTCTGGATAAAATGCCGACGGCATTGGCCGCGCTGGAAGATATTGCTAAGCAGATAGTTAGGCTTGGTATAAATCCAAATTTGGCTGTGCAAATTGCGGGTTATGCTGAAGTCTACAATCGTCCTTTGCAATCGAACCCTCAAGATGCCGTTTTAACCTTGAATGGAAATTCATTTTATCCCGAAGCCCGGAAAATATGGGCGCATTGGGTTTTAAAAGTTCCGCCTCGCGTGACGGCTGCTGGAGTTGAAAGGGGGTTTGTGCCGCCGGATTGTACCCCTATTGACTTCAAAGCGATGCAATCCATGCTGACGGTAGCCAGCGAAACATTGTCGTTCAATGACTTTGCCCATAACCATCAAAAGGCGAGGGAACGCATACTTAATTTGCCCAAGCTGGATTTTGGAAATCTAAATAGGTGATAGTTTCTATCGCGAACTTAGGTCTGGCAATGACAAGTTGGTGTGGTTAATCTGATACCTCATCTAATGCTAGTTATCGTGAGAAATTTCCATGCCCCCAATCACCGCAGCCGTGGCCGATGAAAAAGGCCTTCCCGATATTTCCGTTTCGGTGCGGCAGCTTTTCGGGCTGGATACCGATATGCACGTTCCGGCCTTCAGCAAGGCGGGCGAGCATGTGCCGGATATCGACGAGGCTTACCGCTTCGACCATGACACGACTATCGCTATTCTGGCGGGCTTCGCGCATAACCGCCGCGTTCTGATTCAGGGCTATCACGGCACCGGCAAATCGACGCATATCGAGCAAGTCGCGGCGCGGCTTAACTGGCCGTGCGTGCGCATCAATCTCGACAGCCATATCAGCCGCATCGACTTGATCGGCAAGGACGCGATCGTCCTGAAGGACGGCAAGCAAATCACCGAATACCGCGAAGGCTTGCTGCCATGGGCGCTGCAGCACGCCTCGGCGCTTGTGTTCGACGAATACGACGCCGGACGGCCTGACGTGATGTTTGTCATTCAACGCGTGCTGGAGGTCGAGGGTAAACTAACGTTGCTCGATCAGAACCGCGTTATCCGCCCTCATCCGGCGTTCCGGCTGTTCGCGACGGCGAACACGATAGGGCTTGGCGATACGACGGGATTGTATCACGGAACGCAGGCGATCAATCAGGGGCAGATGGATCGCTGGAACATCGTCGCGACGCTGAACTACCTGCCGGAGGATCAGGAGATCGACATCATCCTCGCCAAGGTGTCGAGCTTCGCCGATGAGAAATCGCATCCCAAGGGACGCGAGCAGGTGCGAGCAATGGTCGCGCTGGCCAATTTGACGCGCCAGAGCTTCATGCAAGGGGATATTTCCACCGTCATGTCGCCGCGCACGGTGATTACGTGGGCGGATAACGCCGAGATTTTCGGCGGCGATCTCGCGACCGCGTTCCGCCTAAGCTTCCTCAACAAATGCGACGAGTCCGAACGTCCGGCCATTGCCGAACTGTATCAGCGCTGCATGAACGAGGAGTTGGGGGTTTAGGGATTTTGTTGACGCGGAAACGGGCCGCTCCCCTCCCGTTTTTACGGGAGGGGGGATTCCGTCGCTCTCACGGCGATTGATCCCTCAAATTTACTGTTTCGTTTTTTAGCTTCGCATCTTTTCCTTCACTCCATCGACCAAACTCCTGAATTAAAAAAAAGAAGAGGCGCCTCCTCGGCAGGCCTCGCAGCCCATAACGGCGGCGAACGAGGCCAGCGGCATACCGCTTTGTTTGTCTCGGCTGGCGACTTTAACCCGAATTCCGTAGGTGCACCGGGACCCGCTGTCTCTGACAAACC
>CAIQVS010000201.1 GCA_903875345.1 uncultured Pseudomonadota bacterium
ATACAAGGATGTGAATCCGCCGAATGAGGATAACCGAACAATATCATACGGCGGAACCCGTCCATGGTTCCGCCCTACGCGGGCTAATTATTTATTGGCAACGTTTAACCTTAGCAGCGGCAGGGGAGGGCATTGATTTTGCTCTGCGCCATTCTTCAAATGCCGGATATGCCACTCGTTTATTATTAAATAAACCCCAATGCCCCTCTATGGGCATTTTAGAGGTTTCCGCTTTCCAAGGCATGTCAAACGCTTCGAAAGCAGCGGCGAAAGAAAGCCAAGGCGAGTTATCAGCCTGGACGAAATTCCCACCTTGCAGATATTCATGCCAATAAGCCCGTTGGGCTTCCGGCGTGTAACTTGCCGTGCCATTGGGTACGCCCGTTTCTTTGACGATGACAGGTTTTTTCGCAATCGTTGCCAAAGCTTGCGCACGTTTTTTGACCCAGGCAACGGCGGCAGGTGGGTCAACGCTGTTTTGGTCAATGGCGGGGTGGATATTCGGCGCAAGAAAATCCCCAATTTCGCGCAAAGCGGCTAGTCCATACTCACTGACCGGTTCCGAAGTGGCAAACGGTATTATTGTCTTGGTTGGCAACAAAGCCCGTAATTTCTTCACGGCGGCTTGCACATCTTCCAATGTGTAGCGATTGTCAATCAACCCCTCATTACCGATGACCACAGCCAAGGCCAATTTATCATGAAACTGTGTGACTAATTCGGCAACGCCCTTTATTTCCACATCGCTTTTAGGGTTCCATATGCCCAGCAACACGGCTTTGTAGCCTTGTTCTTGTGCAGCGGTTAAAATGGCTTTTGACAATATGGGCCGGTATTCGTAAATCACCAAGCCGTCGAAAGCCGGCTTCAGTGCTTTCAAATCTTCCCGCAGGCTGGCAAGGGCCGCTTCGTTCAAATCCAACGGACGGCGGGGGTCAAAATCAACAGGATTAAATGCGACTAGCGCCGGAGTGGATTGACAATTCGCAAGATAAGCAAAAAAGGCATTGGGCTGTTGGTTGCCTTTTGCGTATGCCTGTGTACTCAGAAAGCCGCACAGAACTAATGAAATACCCAATCCAAGGCATAAACGCAATAACAGGCGAGATATTGCCGATAGACACTTAACGTTCATAATAAATTTCATCGACATAAAATTCTATCTCTCTACTGTTTGGGTTTCTAGCTTGGTTTGACATTAATACAAACGGAGTGATAATCCGCTTTAAATCATTGTCTGAAGGAATCGCAATTCGGTATTCTGTCCAGTCACTGGTTAATGTAATCCAATCACTGTTGAATTGCTTAGATGAGTCACCAAAATTCATGATCTTTAATATAGAACCTTTGACCAGTATGTTTTCACCGCCTCTTTTACCTTTTGCATGGAAAACAAGAGCTTTAGTACCAGAAATATCAAAGCCTGGTCCATCCTCTTTCCCCCAATAGCTATCTTTTGAAGCCACTGCTACTTCTCTCCAATCATCTGGACCAGTAAATCTAAAATTAACGGCAACAGCAGTGCCAGAAATACTATTATGAGATGATGTATTCACGGCAATTTGACCAGTGGTAGCAGCTTCTTCCGGCATGAAATTACTCCAAAATCCATGGTTGTTTGATGCCCCATCATCTTTATAAATATAAAAACGTTTGTTTAAGTCTTCAAGTTTATTAGTTGCCGCAGAGAAATGTGGGCCTTTTGGATAACTACTCACATATTCACGCACAACTACAGGGTCTGCACTATCTTTAATACGATTCCAATATGTAGACTCGTCATCGCAACCTGCAAAGCAGAAACCACCTGCAATAGGTGATGCAGAAATCATAGGTATTTGTGATTCTTCTATCCGCAAATTTCTAAGCCAAATCTTACCTTCTGGATTAGTAATATCTTTTACATTTAAACCTGTTTGCATGAAAGTTTCCAAAAGTCTAAGTCCGCGTCGTTTCATTGCTCTAACCAATTCAGCCGTATATGGGCTATTTGAACTCCGATTACCTTCTGAGTCCACAATATAATCTAGAGCCTGTTTTTTGAACTTTGTGGAATAAGCTACCAACATTCCAGTCGGTGCATCAATCTCCACAAATCCAGATGGTTTAGTACCCCAGGTTTTTGTTAAAGGTCTGTCGCGACATGCATCAAGTATCATTATATTTAAGCTCGTATTGGCTTCCTGCATTTTATTTAGCAACAAATATATATCAAAAGATTTCTCCTCTGTTAGAGGGAATTCACCATCAATCGGTATCAAGTAATTATGATCATTAATTTCACTACCATGACC
>CAIQVS010000202.1 GCA_903875345.1 uncultured Pseudomonadota bacterium
AATCTTTATCGACGGACAGCATATCGGTGGCTGCGACGATCTCTACGCGCTGGACGCCGCCGGTAAACTGGACGCGATGCTAAAGCGATGAAACAAAACCTGATCGCCGCGTGCTTGCAGACCAGCGCCGGACCCGTCATCGAAGACAATCTGGCCAGCATTGCGCCTATGATCGCCGAAGCGCGGAATATGGGCGCGGACTTGATCGTCCTACCAGAGACTTGCGATTTTCGAACCGGCGACCGCGCCAAGCAATTCTCCACCGCGCGCGACGAAGACAGCCATCCGGCGATCACGTTTTTCAGCAACGCGGCGCGGCAACAGGGAGCGTGGATTCTGGCGGGAAGCCTTATCATAAAAACCACGCACGACAGGCTCGCCAACCGCAGCTTTCTGTTCGCGCCGGATGGCGGCATCGCCGCGCGGTACGATAAAATCCACAGGTTCGACGCCGATCTCGGCAAGGACGCCGTCTATCACGAGTCCGCCAGCTTTCAGGCGGGCGACAAGGCCGTCCTCGCCGAAACGCCTTGGGGCAAGATCGGGTTGACTATTTGCTATGATGTGCGCTTCGCTGCCTTATACCGGACGTTGGCTCAGGCCGGAGCCAATATCATCACCGTCCCCGCCGCCTTCACCGTGCCGACCGGCAAGCTGCATTGGCATGTGCTGCTGCGCGCGCGCGCGATCGAAACCGGCTGTTTCATCCTCGCCCCCGGCCAGTGCGGCGAGCATGACGGCGGACGCAAAACCTACGGCCATTCCCTGATTATCGCTCCATCGGGTGAAATCCTCGCCGAAGCCGGAGAGACTCCCGGCATCATCGCCGCCAAGCTTGATCTGGAACAGGTCGCCGACGCCCGCCGCATGGTGCCGAGCCTGCAGCATGATCGGGAATTCAGGTTGCAAAGTTAAGTTGCCGACTGAATTTTCACCGCCGTCATCAGATAATTCACCGCAACTTTGCCTTGGCGGAATTCGAATTGGCCGCTGCAGGGATTGAAAATCGCGCCGGTCAAATCGGAAACCTGAAGACCGCGCGATTCCAGACGCTGCGCCAGCTCCGACGGACGAACGAATTTGTTCCAGTCGTGCATGCCGCGCGGCACCCAATTCAGGACATATTCCGCCGCAACGACGCCCAGCGCGAAGCTTTTTATTGTGCGGTTCAACGTGGACAGGATGAGAACCCCATCCGGTTTCAGCAGCGCCGCCAGCGAGCGTACAAAAGAATCCATATCCGCGACATGCTCGACGATCTCCATCGCCGTAATAAGGTCGAAACGCGCCGGACTTTCGGCCACTTCTTCAACGCTCCCCGTCCGATAACAGATCGACAATCCCATCGCGGCGGCATGTCGGCGCGCCTCGACAATGGCCGCACCCGAGGCATCGACGCCCGTAACCTCCGCGCCCATTCGCGTTAGCGGCTCGGCAAGCAATCCGCCGCCGCAGCCGACATCGAGCGCATGAATGCCCCTGAGCAGCTCCTGCGCCGGTGCCGCGCGCCCGAAATGGGCGATGGCCTGATCGCGGATATAGGCAAGACGCAAGGGGTTTAGCTCATGCAGCGAACGGAATCCGCCGGACGGGTTCCACCAATCCTCTGCCTGCGCAGAGAAACGGTTAACGTCCTCGGTGGAAACACTGGCGGATCGGGATTTGGACATATCGGGGCTTGCCTTGACAAGGGATCTGACGTTATCAATAACCCTTGCCTGATTTAGTAACAAGCTTTTCGGGCATTATACCGCAGCGCACAAAGATGGGGTTTTAAGGTATCGATGTCTCTTCTGGTTCTTAAATTTGGCGGCACGTCCGTCGGCGATATTGAACGGATCAAAAACGCCGCAGCCAAAGTCGCCGCCGAAGTCAAGCTTGGTCACAAAGTCGCCGTCGTTGTTTCGGCAATGGCAGGGGTGACCGACCAGCTGATTAACTATTGCCGCAGCATCACGCCGCACCACGATCCGCGCGAGCAGGACGCCGTCGTCTCGACGGGGGAAATGGTCACGGCGGGACTGATGGCTATTGCGCTGCAGCAACGCGGGCTGAACGCCCGTTCGTGGCACGGTTGGCAAGTGCCGCTGCGCACCGACTCGTCGCACACCAAGGCGCGAATCATGGAGTTCAACGCCGACGCTCTGCGCCAGCGTGTCATGGACGGAGAGATCGCCGTCATGGCCGGGTTTCAGGGCGTCACCGCCGACGGCAGCATCAGCACCTTGGGACGCGGCGGATCAGATACCTCAGCCGTGGCGCTGGCGATTGCAGTCAAGGCCGAACGCTGCGACATCTACACCGATGTCGACGGCGTTTACACCAGCGATCCGCGCATCGTCGCCAAGGCGCGCAAAATGCCGCGCATCGCCTATGAAGAAATGCTGGAACTGGCCTCGCTCGGCGCAAAAGTCCTGCAAACCCGCTCCGTCGAACTGGCCATGCGCTACCGCATGCCCATTCAAGTCTTGTCCACATTCGCCAACGCCATCGGCAGCGAACTGCCCGGCACGCTTGTCACCGAAGGAAATGAAATCATGGAACAGAATACCGTCACCGGCCTCGCCCATACAAAGGATGAAGCCAAGATCACGCTCGTCAAGGTCGCCGACCGTCCCGGCATAGCAGCCGCCGTGTTCGTGCCGCTGGCGCAGGCCAACATTATCGTCGACATGATCGTGCAGACGGCGGCGGACGAGGAACAAACGACCGATATGACCTTCACCGTCTCCAGAAACGATCTGGAACGCACCAAGAAGATTCTGGAAAGCGAACGCCAGAAAATCAACTACAAGAACCTGCTCGCCGACAGCGGCGTGACCAAGGTCTCGCTGGTCGGCGTCGGCATGAAGAGCCACGCGGGCGTCGCCGCGACGATGTTCAAGACGCTGGCGGAAAAAGGCATCAACATACAGGTTATAGAAACCTCCGAGATCAGCACATCGGTACTCATCTCCGAAGAATATACCGAATTGGCGCTTCGCGCCCTTCACACAGCCTATGGGCTGGATGCGCAATAGGGACAGACGCGTGATTTCTGTCTCCCCTCCCCTGCAAAGTCTCTGGCAACGCGGCTGCGATTTTCTTGGCTCTCCGCTGGCCATTCTCGGCGGCGCGATGAGCTGGGTGTCCGAGCGTCATCTGGTCGCCGCCATTTCGAACGGCGGCGGTTTCGGCATCATCGCCAGCGGCGCGATGCCGCCCGATTTGCTGCGGCAGGAAATACGCGGCACGAAAGCTCTGACCGCATGTCCCTTCGGCGTCAACCTCATCACGATGCATCCGCAACTGGATGAGCTGATCGACATCTGCCTGAATGAAAAGATTGGGCATATCGTCCTCGCCGGGGGACTGCCAAGCGCCGCCGCGATCAAACGCGTCAAGGACGGTGGAGCAAAGCTCATTTGCTTTACCCCTACAGCCCCATTTGGGAAAAAACTGGTACGCATGGGCGCCGATGCGCTGGTGATCGAAGGCATGGAAGCGGGCGGACATATCGGTCCGGTCAGCACCTCCGTCCTCGCGCAGGAAATTCTGCCGCAAATCCGTGATGTGCCGGTGTTCGTCGCTGGCGGCATCGGGCGCGGCGAAGCCATCCTGTCCTATCTGGAAATGGGCGCGGCGGGCGTTCAACTCGGCACGCGTTTTGTTTGCTCAACCGAATGCATCGCGCATCCGAAATTCAAACAGGCTTTTATCCGCGCCGCCGCACGCGACGCCGTGCCGTCGATTCAAATCGACCCGCGCTTTCCGGTCATCCCCGTTCGCGCCCTCGCCAACGACGCCAGCAAGGGATTCATCCAGAAGCAGCGTGACGTCATCGACCGTTTTGATCGCGGCGAACTGACGAAGGAACAAGCGCAACTGGAGATCGAGCATTTTTGGGCTGGAGCCTTGCGCCGCGCCGTGATCGAGGGCGACGTCGAGAACGGCTCGGTCATGGCCGGTCAAAGCGTCGGCATGGTGGCCAAGGAACAACCTCTTGCTGAAATCCTCGCCGAGCTGATGGAACAAGCGGAGACCGCGCTGAGGCGAAGAAACGGCAGGTAACCGCGCAGCCGCCTCGACGCAAGATATAAAATAGGTTGCTTTTTTATACATTTTCTATATAATCTACGTTCATGGGTTTCGAGTATGATCGGCGCAAAAGCGCGTCCAATAAACGCAAGCACGGGATCAGTTTCAGCGAGGCTTGTGCGCTATGGGATGATCTGGACGCCATCATTCTGCCCGCAATAGATTGCGACGAATCCCGCTATATGGTGATCGGCACGATCGGAACCAAACACTGGACGGCTGTTGTAACGGATCGTAATGACAATGTTCGTCTGATTTCCGTTAGACGTTCGCGAACAAAGGAGGTCTTGTTTTATGAAAAAAATCAAAGCGGCGACTCTTGATAAAAAATTCGACGCTGGCGCTGAGGATGTGCTGCACCATTTTGACCAGCGGAGCGTGCGCAAAGTTAACCTTGCTCCCAAGCGCGTCAATGTCGATTTTCCGGCATGGATGGTCGGTTCACTCGACAAGGAAGCGACTCGTCTCGGCGTGACGAGGCAATCCCTTATTAAACTCTGGCTCAGTGAAAGATTGGCGGCAAAATCCTGATCTCTTTCGGATCGTGGATTCAAATGCAGCCTTCCCTTTGCCAAAAGAAAATCCCGCGCACATATCGAGCTTATGTCGAAACAGCGCTTTAAATGCCAAGAGTTTCGTTGCAATTCCGTAAGGAGTTGATTACACTCCGGCGTCATGGCATCCCCTATTCGCAGAGCAAAAATTCCTGTTGCCGAGCCCACGGAACAACAACCCCAGAACGCGGTTGTGTTGCCGTTGCCGTTTCCGCCACAGCCGTCCGAGCGCGAATCCGAAGCCAGAGTTCCGGCAGAGCGCATCGGCATCATTCTGCGCCGCGAACGCGAACGACGCGGTGATGATTTGCAGCAAATCGCCGATTATCTTTGCATCCGCAAAGGATTTCTGGTCGCGCTCGAAGCCGGTCGTTACGACGAATTCCCCGTCGATGCCTATGTCATCGGATTTTTACGATCATACGCTGAGTTTCTTGGCCTCAAGGGTCAGGAGGCTATCGATTATTACCGCCATGAAATGGCCGGACGGCGGAACAAGCCTTCGTTGATGATGCCGACCCCGATTTCAGAAGGGCGCACGCCTTCGGCCTTTATTTTGATCGGCGCAACGATTGCCGCCTTGGTGATCTATGCCCTTTGGTATGGGTTGTCTTCCTCCGATCGCGCTGTCGTCGTCGCGCCACCGTCGCTAACGTCAACGACAATTAGCGACAATCATTCCAGTGAAGCTGCAACGATCGCTCCCGCCCAGTCTTTGCCTGAAACGGCAGCCCCGACGACGACGCCCACAGTCAATCAAAGCGAGCCGCCTACAGCGATCGCTTTGGCAGCGCCCGCTCCTGCTCCGATACAGATGCCTGCGCCTACTGTCGCGCCGCCATCGACGGCTTCCCAGCCGCAGCAACCGGCGGGGAACCCTGTCGCAGCGCCCCTGCCTCAACCCACGCCCCCGACCATTTCAGCCACGCATATCGTCGTCAAAGCCGATCAAGCCAGCTGGGTGCTGATAACCGATGCGAAAGGTCATACCGTATTTGATCGCGTGCTTAGGTCCGGCGAGACTTATGACGTTCCCGACACGCGCGGCCTGAATTTGACCACCGGCAACGGCAGCGGAATCACCATTACGCTCAACGGGGTTGAGCTACAAAAACTCAGCACCGCTCCATCGCATGTCGTTCGAAACATTCCGTTGAATGCCGCGACATTGAAGACGCTGTTGCCACAAACATCGGAATAAAACGGCAGAATGTCAGGTTGCGCGCTTTCGCCGCAACTCGTTCCAGTAATCCAGACGTTTCTTGATCTCGCGTTCGAAGCCGCGTTCGACCGGCGCGTAGAAATTCTGTCTCGCCATATCGTCCGGAAAATAATTCTGTCCTGAGAACGCGTCCTCGGCATCGTGATCATAGGCGTAGCCTTCGCCGTAGCCCAAATCCTTCATCAACTTCGTCGGCGCGTTCAGGATATGCTTCGGCGGCATCAGCGAACCGTGTTCGTTCGCCGCGCGTTTCGCGGCACCGAGCGCGACATAAGACGCGTTCGATTTCGGCGCGGTGGCGAGGTAGATCACAAGCTCCGCCAGAGCCAACTCGCCTTCGGGACTGCCGAGCCGTTCATAGGCTTGCCACGCCGCTAGCGCTATGGAAAGGGCTTGGGGATCGGCCAACCCGACATCCTCGCTGGCGAAACGCGTCAAGCGGCGAGCGATGTAACGCGGGTCTTCGCCACCCGCCAGCATCCGCGCGAACCAGTAGAGCGCCGCGTCGCAATCGGAACCGCGCAACGATTTATGCAACGCGCTGATGAGATTGTAGTGGCTTTCCTGCGCCTTGTCATAAACTGGACGGCGGCGCTGCACGAAATCGGCCAGCTGCGCCGGATCAAGTTTTGTATCGGGAGGCAGGGTCAGCAATTCTTCCGTCATCACCAACGCGTAACGCCCGTCGCCATCGGCCATCGCTTTCAGCGCCGCACGCGCTTCGTCGGTCAACGGCAACGCGTGTTCGGCTTGTTTCTCGGCGCGTTCAAGCAGCAATTCCAGCGCCGCGTCATCGAGCCGTTTTAACACCAGCACCTGACAGCGCGACAGAAGCGCGGCGTTCAGTTCGAACGACGGATTTTCCGTCGTCGCGCCGATCAGCACCACCGTGCCATCCTCGACATAGGGCAACAGCACATCCTGCTGCGCGCGATTGAAACGGTGGATTTCGTCGATGAACAGAAGCGTGCCCTGCCCCATCGCGCGGCGCTCGGCGGAGGCTTCGAAAATCTTGCGCAAATCGGCGATGCCGGAGGCAACCGCCGAGACGGCCTCGAAATGCAGATTGGCCGTGTCGGCGAGCAAACGCGCGATCGTCGTTTTGCCGCAGCCGGGAGGTCCCCAAAGAATGAGCGAAGCGAGACGATGCCCCTCGACCATGCGTCCCAAAGGCGCGGTCGGCGCGAGCACATGATCCTGCCCGACGACATCGGCCAGCTCACGCGGCCTCAACCGATCCGCCAATGGTTTTGCTACCGCAGTCGAGAAGAGGGAAGGCGAGGCCTTGCTCACCCGCCCACCATCACCGTTATAACATTTTCACCGCGTTGGAGCGTCATGCGCCACGCCCGTTGCGGCATTCTGACGGCGTTCAGGACATCGCTGACGCTGGCGACCTTTGCTCCATTGATGCTGGCCAGAACATCACCCACCTGAATGCCGAGGCTGGCTGCAACGGCATTGGCTTGCATGGCGCTGACGACGACGCCACTTGTGACACCATGTAGGCCGGTTTCCTCGATCACGGCGGGAGAAATATTTTCGATCGTGACACCGGCGAGCGGGTTCCGACCGGTTACAACCGTTTTTTGACGTGGAGGATCTTCAGGCGGAGCCGTCATAGTCACATGCAAGGTCATGCCCTGACCTTTACGTAGAATGCCAAGATCCGACGCCGAGCCCAACGGCAAAGTGTCGATGCGATAACGGAAATCGTCAGGGTCTTCGATAGCATGACCATTCAACGAAACGACGACATCGCCGACCTGCAAGCCTGCTTGCGCCGCAGGGCTGGCTTGATGGACGGCGTTAATCAGAACCCCGGTAGGCTGCGCCATGTTCATCGACGCGGCGAGTTCCGCCGTTACCGCTTGCCCATCCGCGCCGAACCACGGACGGACGATATTCTTCTTGCCGTGGTCAACGGCGGCCAGAACAACACGCACCATATTCGACGGCACCGCGAACCCGATGCCCATGTTGCCGCCGTCGCGCGAAAAGATCGCGGAATTGATACCGACCAGCTTGCCGTCCATCGTCACCAGAGCGCCGCCGGAATTTCCGGGATTAATCGCCGCGTCGGTCTGGATGAAATAATTGAGATCGCTCGACCCCACCGCCGCATGAGTCACCGCAGAAATGATCCCGCTTGTGACCGTCTTGCCGACGCCGAAAGGATTGCCAATAGCGATCACCAGATCGCCAATCTGCGCATCATCGGAATCTTTCAGCTCCAGATAGGGAAGGTTCTCGCCCTTGGTGTCGACGCGCAGGACAGCGAGATCCGAATGCTCATCCGTGGTCACCACCGTCGCGTCGAACTCACGGTGATCTGACAACACAACGCGAATCTGGTCAGCATCGCGGATGACGTGATTGCTGGTAACGATCAAGCCGTCAGGCCGAACGACGACGCCTGAGCCAAGAGAATTCTCCAACCGCTCGTGGCTGAAGCCGGGCGGCAACATATTGCCGAACATCTGGCTGAACATCGGATCGGCGAACAACGGCGAGACGCGCTGCTGCACGACGCGTTGGGTATAGATATTCACCACGGCGGGCGCGGTCTGCTTAACCAGAGGCGCGAAACTGAGCGTAATCTGCTCACGCGTTTGCGGGACCGCGTCAGCGGCATGGACGCCGGAAGCCGACATCAGACCCGCGACCAGAGCAAGCGCGACAATGAAAGCGAATGACCTCATGACCGCTAAGATAGGCATTCGCGGACGGATTGTGAAGGGGTACGAAAAACCGTTTTACCTTGACTTGCATCCCGGCAAGCAGTCGCTGAGCGCCGAACGGCAATCGGAGCTGGCGCCGAACATGCCGGAGGGGGCACCCGTGACAGGACTGTTCTGGGCGGGTTCGGTATCCATGCAGCGGCTATAGCTGTCGTTGCATGCGCGTTCGCACTGCTCGCGATCGCTTTCGATCACGGTCGTCTTTCCCGCATGATCGGTATAGGTGCTGGAAGCAGGCTTACCGGAAATGCACCCCGTCATCATTCCCATGACTGCGATCATCAGGAATGTCGGGAGAGCATAACGCATCGGGTTAGACCTTTTCGGGTTGAGCGGCTTCGGCTGCGGCTTCAGTTTTACGGCTGCGATCCTTCAGCCCACGGGCTTCGACATCGCGGTCGACCAATTCGATCATAGCCATTGCCGCCGCATCGCCATAGCGAAATCCGGCCTTGAGAACGCGGGTATAACCACCCGCACGCTTTTCATAACGCGTGGCCAGTGTAGAAAAAAGCTTCTTGACGCTCGAATCATCCCGCAACATCGCGTGAGCGCGGCGGCGATTCGCCAAGCCGCCCTTTTTGCCGAGGGTAATCAACTGCTCGACGACAGGGCGCAATTCCTTGGCCTTGGGCAGAGTCGTCTTGACCTGCTCATTCTCAATCAGCGCCACAGCCATATTGGCGAGCATGGCTTTGCGGTGGCTGGCGGTCACGTTCAACTTACGGTGGGCATTGGTATGACGCATGGTCTGCTCTCCTCTATGACTTGGCTCTGTGCTTTCGTCCACCAAGGACGCTCATGCAGAAACCGATTGCTTTATTCCCCGACCTGAGGTTGCCCTGCAGTATCGGCGGAATTAAAAACGTAAGACTTAAAACGGCTCTTCCAGACGCTTGGCCAGATCTTCGATATTTTCCGGCGGCCAGTTGGGAATCTGCATACCCAACGTCAAGCCCATCTGCGTCAGCACTTCCTTGATTTCGTTCAAGCTCTTGCGGCCAAAATTCGGCGTGCGGAGCATTTCGCCTTCGCTCTTTTGAACCAGATCGCCGATATAGACGATGTTGTCGTTCTTGAGGCAGTTGGCGGAACGCACCGACAGCTCCAGCTCATCGACCTTACGCAGCAGATTGCGGTTGAAGGGCAGATCGCCGAGCGTTTCTTGCGCCACCGAAGCCTTCGGTTCTTCAAAGTTGATGAAGAACTGCAGCTGATCCTGAAGGATGCGCGCGGCGATCGCGATCGCGTCTTCCGGCGTCACCGAACCGTCGGTTTCGACCGTCAACGACAGGCGATCATAGTCGGTCACTTGACCGACGCGGCTGTTTTCGACCTTGTACGCGACCTTGCGGATCGGGCTGAACAGAGCGTCAACCGGCAAAAGGCCGATCGGCGTGTCTTCCTTGCGCAACGCGCTGGCCGGAATATAGCCACGACCGGTTTCGACCGTAAGTTCCATCGCCAAATGCGCCGCGTTATCGAGCGTGCAGATGACGAGATCGGGATTCATGATCTCGATGTCGGCGCTGACCTCAATCTGCTTGGCGGTGACGACGCCCGGACCTTCGGCGCGGAGTCTGATCTTGCGCGGTCCTTCGCTGTGCATGCGGATCGCCAGCGCCTTGATGTTGAGGATAATGTCGGTCACGTCCTCGCGCACGCCGGGGATTGAGGAGAACTCGTGCAGCACGCCTTCGATCTGGATCGAGGTGATGGCGGCGCCTTGCAGCGACGACATCAGGACGCGACGCAACGCGTTGCCGAGCGTCATGCCGAAGCCGCGTTCCAGCGGCTCGGTGATCAGGACAGCAAGATTGGCATTGCTCTCCGAAACCTGAATTTGCTTGTTCGGCTGAATGAGGGATTTCCAGTTTTTCTGCAACACGTTCGGGCCTCTTTCGTTGGATGTCGTCAAATTCAAAAAATCAAAGCTCGGTTCGAAATAACCTGAGGATTAGACGCGACGGCGCTTTCTCGGCCTGCAACCGTTATGCGGGATCGGCGTCACATCGCGTATCGAGGTGATCGAGAATCCAACCGACTGCAAAGCGCGCAAAGCCGATTCGCGGCCTGCACCGGGACCTTTCACTTCGACTTCCAGCGAGCGGACGCCATGTTCGAGCGCTTTGCGCCCTGCGTCTTCGGCGGCCATCTGCGCGGCGTAGGGCGTCGACTTGCGCGACCCCTTGAACCCCATCAGCCCCGACGACGACCAGACAATCGTGTTGCCCTGCGTGTCCGCAATGGTGATGATCGTGTTGTTGAAGCTGGCGTTGACGTGGCAAATACCATTGACGATATTCTTGCGTTCCTTGCGGCGACGCGCCGGAGCGCCCTTCTTGTCGGCGCCTTCGGTTTTCGATTCTTTTTGCTGTTCCGTAGCCATTACTCAATCCATTCCGCTTATTTCTTCGTTGCAATCTTCTTACCCGCGATCGGCTTCGCCTTGCCCTTGCGCGTGCGCGCATTGGTGTGCGTGCGCTGACCACGCACCGGAAGCCCCTTACGATGACGCAGACCACGGTAGCAACCGAGATCCATCAAACGCTTGATGTTCATCGCCACTTCGCGGCGCAAGTCGCCCTCGACCTTATAGTTCTTGTCGATGTCTTCGCGGATCTTGAGGATTTCGCCTTCGGTCAACTGATTGACCCGCTTGGTCGGCTCGACGCCGACGCGCGCGCAAATCTCCAGCGCATTGGTCGGGCCAACGCCATAGATATAACGCAACGCGATGTGTACCGGCTTTGCGGTGGGGATATTCACGCCTGCAATACGTGCCACTATGTCTCTCCTCAGTTCAGCTGCGCGTCGGCGATGACCACCGCGCGGTCCACGCTACGCGCAGACGCAATAACAACCCCGGCACCAAAAAACAACACGAATCCCGTAGCGTCATACAAAGACGCTCAGGCAACGTCTGTTACAAGGCGTAAAAATGGGCTCAGCCCCGCCCTTCGGGAACCGAGGTGCGCAGTATAGTCATCGACCGAAGAGAGTCAAGCACAACGAAAGAAACCGGAACAATCCATTTATTAAGACATTACAATAAGATAAATCAGCCGCCGATTTGGCACCAGCGATACCAAACAGGGAATCGCGATCGGAGCAATAGGACCGCAGGGATATAAGCACAAAACACCTTGGCGCCCCATCAAAACAGGGACTGATCCGGCAATGAGTTTAACGATAATTCCTCATCGGTCAATTCAAGGCTGTAAGGGATTTTTATGTCAAATTTTGTTCCGTGATAAAGCTCGGAATACACGCGAATCGAACCGCCGATCAAACGAACTTCGCGCTCGACCGCTTCCAGCCCGACGCCTCGTCCCGAAATTTCCGTGACGCTGTCGCGCGTCGACAAGCCCCATGTAAAAATGCGTTGAATGACTTCCTGATCATCTTCGACGCGCCACGACCCCAACGGATCGAGGTTGGCCAATCTGGCGCGAACGGTCATCGGATCGATACCAGCGCCATCATCGCTGATGATAATATGCAACCACTGTTCCTGATTTTCGTCGGCGACCGTTAATTCCGCGTGAACCGAAACCTGTCCCTGCGGATCCTTGCCGCGCGAAAGACGAGTCACAGACGGCTCGATACCATGATCGATAATGTTGCGGCTGATATGGCTCAGGGAAACCAGAAAATCCTGAACCATTCGCGCCAGAATTCTGGGGTTCGACCCCGTATAGCGTACCGGCTTCATGCGTTTGCCCATGATCTCGGCCAATTCCATCAGCTCGCGCTCGAAAGGTTTGAAACATTCATGGATCGGAACGGCCACGATATCGATGAGATATTCCCGAACCAGATCCGGATCGGCGTTGCGCTCTTTCATCGTGTTGACAAAACCATACAGGATGGCTTCCTCAACTTCGTGTAAATGGCCGCGCCCTTCGTAATCATGCCCAACGATGTCGCGCACTTGCTTCATGACATCCTCAAGCTGGCTTTGCAGAACGGCCTGTCCCGCCTTCAGGGTTTTCTGGAAATCCGCTTCCGAAGTGATCGACAGGCTCCGCAAATCGCCTTCGAGGCGTTCGACGGTTCGTCCCATCTCGTCAAGGTGGAAATGCTTGACCGCCGCCTTAAGCGTATGCAGCGCGCGTAGAATATTGGGAACATCCGCAGACTGCACCGGCAATCCGGCTTGTTCGAGAAACCTCCGGATCTGCGTCACGGTCGTGAGGAATTGATTACGTTCCTTGAAAATGCGGCAAATCATATCGGCGAAGTTTTGCTGGCGCTGCGCGTTCTGCTGCGCTTCATGCTCATCGGTGCGATCTGTGGCAATGACGACAATGCTCGTCAGTTGGCCGGATTCCGCACGAATGGGACGATACATCAGGCTCACTTGCCGTCCATGATTGTGGATATACGACTGCGGCAAAAATTTGACGACGTCATCAAACCCTAACGCATGATTGGGCATAAAAAGAACATCCAGCCAATCCTTGAAATCCACACGTTGATTTTCAGGAATTTTCAGGACATCGACGATGTTCTTGTCCGAAGGTTCCGTTTCCAGCAAATCAAGGCAGGCTTGGGAATAAACGCGGCCGCAGACTCCCTTGACATCAAACGAAAGAAAGCCCTGACCGAGACTGTTGACCAGAACCTCGGTCAACCGCGCCTGATTGCTGACATGCTGATGCACGCGGTAATTCAGATAGTATAGATAGCCGATGCCGGCCAAAGCCGTGCCGACCATCACGCCAAAAGCCCAGAGATACCGCACCGGCTCTCGGCCAAAAACCGGCAACGCCACGGCATACAACAGCACCATGACAATCGCCGTCATGCCGACAAGGGTTATGTGAATGATGTCCGCGTGGCGATTGGCTTCCGTGAGGGCGGCGCGTCCAGCGGAGGCGCGCGATAGCAAATCCGTTTCAGCCGGAATAGGTGGAGGATTTTTTTTGAAAAGGAACATGGGCGTTTGCGAACATCATTTCAATCGACAGCATTCAAGAACGCATCCCGGCAAATGACGGCGTCACGCTAGGAGGCTTTTCCGTTATCATGCAAGGCCACATGGACCTGGAACACCTGCCCGTCAAGATTGAACGGCACAATCATGTACTTGCCACGGTGGAAGTGGCTGACAAAGTGGCCTTTGCCGGTCACGACGCATGGAATACCAAGCTTCAGCTGAAAGCCCCGCTCGCTCATGTCGCGCTTGATCTGGCCGAAAATCATATTCGTGATTTCACCGACCGCATCCACCGCCATTTCATGGGTAATCGCTATGGAACGCCCCATAACCTGCGGCAGGATGTTACGAACGGTTTCGAAGGTTAGGCACAAGGTCAGCGCGCCTTCCAGCTGCGATTGCACCATGCCGATGACGCCTGAGACGTCGCCGACCAGCGAAACCATGCCTTCGCCAACTTCGAAAGCTCCCGGCGTAACGTCAACGCTGAACGTTTCACGCATAACGCCGCCGACGGCATTCACGATTTCCTGCGCGAGCTTGTCATCAAGCGTCAATACACCCTGTGTCATTTTGTAAAGTTCCGTCCCATTGCTCATGGCGTGTTCCCGACGGTCTGCGACGATTGCCGCTTGCGTTTGATCCATTCGTGAATCTCGATCAGCTTCTTGCTGAGATCACCCGGCGAGACCGGCTTGATGATATAGGATGTCGCGCCGGCCTTGATGGCTTTCATGATATTCTGCTGTTCCGACTCTGCGGTCAGCATCACAAACGCCGTCGTTGCGTATTCGGGTTTGGCGCGAAAATAGCTCAACACCTCAAGCCCTGAAATCGTCGGCATGTTCCAGTCGAGAAAAACCACATCATAGGGTTGGCTGGCGTCATAGGCTTTTTGCACAAGATCAATCGCCTCGTTCCCATCCGCCGCAGTCTGGACGTTGGTAACCTTGGCTTCCTGCAGCGTGTTGCGAACGAATTGCCGAATGAGAAAATGGTCATCGGCGACGAGAACTTTGAGACTTGCCAATTGACTGCTCACACTACGTCCTCCTTCAGCATCAGCCTCGTAACGGCGGGGGTACGCAAGTCCCGCCCCAAGAATCCGACTAACCCGCCGAAACCCCGGTTGACAGGCAGAAACTATGACAGGCGATTCTGCGCACAAAAACCTTGCTGTAAGGTTAAAACGCTAAAACAAGGCAGAGGAAGTTTAGGATTTCAATCTAGCGATCAGGTAAGCATTTTTAAAGTTTTTTTGCAATCACCGGCTAGTCCCGCGCCGGGAACAATGACGTTGACGCAGGATTGCCGAGACTCATTGCAGGATCGAAACAAGAGCAGCCTGTACATGGTCCATCGATGCCATGCCATCAACCGTCTTTAGTAGACCTTTTTGGCGATAGAACGGCAAAATCGGAGCGGTCTGATCCGCAAAAGCCTTGAGGCGCGCCTTCATCGTTTCCGGATTGTCGTCGGGACGGAAAACAAATTCCTTTCCGCCGCATGCATCGCAAGCGCCCGCCTGTTTCAGAGGCTTGAACTTTTCATGATACCCGGCGCCGCATTTGGCGCAGGTAAACCGCCCGACGACTCGCTCAATCAACGCGGCATCGTCAACCTCAAGCTCAATGACGGCATCAAGCTTTTTGCCGCTCGCGGCAAGCATCGCATCCAACGCTTCGGCCTGCGGCACAGTGCGTGGGAATCCGTCGAGAATAAATCCCTTGGCGCAATCGGGTTCGGCAATACGCGCGGCAATCATGCGGATCATGAGTTCGTCCGGCACCAGTTTGCCTGACTCCATGATCGCTTTGGCCTCTTGACCGATCGGCTCGCCACGCTTGACGGCGGCGCGCAGCATATCTCCGGTCGATAGCTGGATCATGCCGAAACGCTCCTCCAGCAATCGCGCTTGCGTTCCCTTGCCAGCTCCGGGAGGTCCGAGAAGAATGATGTTCATGGAACGCCCGTCACTTGTTGCGGAGTTTGGATTTTTTCAGCAAGCCTTCATATTGGTGGGCGATCAGATGCGACTGGATGCGCGAGATCGTATCGATGGTCACGCTGACGACGATCAATAGAGATGTTCCACCGAGATAGAACGGGATCGCGCCCTTGTTCATCAGGAATTCGGGCAACAAGCAGACGAGGACAAGGTACCCTGCGCCCAGAACCGTCAACCGCGTCAAGACATAATCGAAATAATCGGCGGTGCTTTTGCCCGGCCTGACGCCCGGAACGAAGCCGCCGTATTTCTTGAGATTGTCGGCGGTTTCCACCGGATTGAACACGACGGCGGTATAGAAGAACGCGAAGAAAATGATCAGCGCCGCGTACAGTATCATGAATAAGGGCTTGCCATGCCCAAGCGACGCGACAAGATCAGCCGCCCAGCCGCCCTTCTGTTGCAGGTTGGTGAAGCTGGCCAACGTCAGGGGAAAGAGCAGCAGCGAACTGGCGAAAATCGGCGGAATAACGCCGGAGGTATTGATCTTGAGTGGCAGATGCGACGCGTCTCCGCCGTACATCTTGTTGCCAACCTGACGCTTCGGATACTGCACCAAAATGCGACGTTGCGCCCGTTCGCAAGCGACGCAAATCGCCAGCACGGCGAAAACCAGAACGCCGATCAATAGGATAAACCAAGGCGACAAAGCACCTGTGCGCCCCTGTTCAAGAGTTTGCGCCAGCGCATGCGGCAGATTGGCGACGATACCGGCATAGATGATCAACGATGTGCCGTTGCCGATGCCACGCGCCGTAATCTGCTCGCCAAGCCACATCAGAAACACCGTACCGCCGGTCAGAGTCGCAACCGTGCTGGCGATAAAGAATCCGCCGGGAATTATTACGGCGCCGCCGCCCATCATGTTTTGCAGGCCGATGGCCAAAGCCCACGATTGCACAAAAGCGAACGCCACCGTCAGGTAGCGCGAATATTGGTTAAGCTTGGCGCGACCGGATTCGCCTTCTTTCTTCAAAGCTTCGAACTGCGGCAGAATCGCCGACAGTAACTGAACGATGATCGACGCGGTGATATAGGGCATGACGCTGAGAGCGAAAATCGTCATACGCTTCAAGGCGCCGCCTGAAAACATGTCGAACATGCCGAGAATACCGCCGCCATGCTGACGGAACAGCTCGCCAAGCGCGACCGGATCAATGCCGGGAATGGGAATATAGGTTCCAAGGCGATAAACGATAAGCGCCAGCAACGTGAACCAAAGGCGGCTTTTCAGCTCGGTCGCCTTGGAAAAAACCGAAAGATTCATATTCGCCGCAAGGGCTTCGGAAGTGTTGGTCATAGGGGACGTTCACACGGAAAGAGAAAAGGCGAAGCAGGACATATTCATCGCAAACAAAATGTTGCGCTAACTATATAGTGTGTTGCCACAGCCAAAACAAGCGAGAGATGCGGCATGACGCTATCGGGCACGATACGCCAGCCAAGCGAAAAAGACATCCATCAACCACAAACTTGCAGTTCAGAGATTAAGCCGCTTTCTTTTCTTTCTTCGGCTTGGCCGTGAGCTCAACCTTGCCTCCGGCCTTTTCGATCGCGGCAATGGCCGATTTCGAAGCGCCCGCAACGGTCAGTTGCAGCTTGGCTTTCAGTTCGCCCTTGCCGAGCAAACGCACGCCATCCGCCGAGGCTGCAACGATGCCCGCCGCGACCAGAATTTCGGTTGTAATCGGTTTGGCCGCATCAAGCTTGCCGTCTTCAATGGCGCGTTGCAAACGCCCCAGATTCAATTCAGCATATTCTTTGGCGAAAATATTGTTGAAGCCGCGCTTCGGCAAACGGCGATGCAACGGCATCTGGCCGCCTTCAAAGCCGCGCAGGGCGACGCCGGTACGCGCCTTCTGTCCCTTGACGCCGCGACCGCAGGTCTTGCCCTTGCCAGAGCCGATGCCACGGCCAACAATCATGCGCTTCTTGCGCGCGCCTTCATTGTCACGGAGATCGTTGAGTTTCATGTCTTTGTTCCTTCTCGGTATCTTTTCAATCAGGGCATTCGATTACTTGGATTTCAAAGCCTTGGTTTCGCCTTCGATCGCGACCAAATGCTTGACGCGGTTGAGCATCCCGCGCACCGCCGGAGTATCTTCCAGAGTGCGGCGCGATTCACGACGGCCAAGGCCGAGGCCAGCCAACGTCTCGCGCATGCCGGGCTTCTGGCCAGCGGAGCTGAACATTTGAACTATGGTTAAAGTCTTTTTCGCGGCTGGCATCTCACTCATCTCCTAACGGAATTCTTAACCCTCTTTACCTTCGACCTCGGCGGCTTGCTTCTTGCCGAGAATTTCGTTGACCTTCTTGCCGCGACGCATCGCAACCGAGCGCGGACTGGAGACATGATCGAGCGCGTCAAACGTCGCCTTGATCATGTTATGCGGATTCGACGAACCGACCGACTTGGCTACCACGTCGTGAATGCCAAGCGCTTCGAACACAGCGCGCATAGGGCCACCGGCGATGATACCCGTACCGGCGGGAGCCGTACGAAGGACAACCTTGCCCGCGCCATAACGGCCACGCACATCGTGATGCAGCGTACGACCTTCGCGCAACGGAATGCGGCGCATACGGCGCTTGGCGGCTTCCGTCGCCTTGCGGATGGCTTCCGGCACTTCGCGCGCCTTGCCCGTCCCAAGTCCTACGCGGCCTTTGCCATCGCCTATAACGACGATTGCCGCCATGGCAAAGCGCTTGCCGCCTTTGACCACTTTGGCGACGCGATTGATGCCAACGAGCTTCTCAATCAGCTCATTGCCTTCGCGTTCATCGTTATCGTCTGTTTTCTTCGCTGGTTTTGCCATTGCGTTTGTCCTTAAGGTGTATCGTGATTCAATACGTTAGAAAGAAAGCCCCGCTTCGCGCGCCGCTTCGGCCAATTCCTTGACCCGTCCATGATAGAGATATCCGCCGCGATCGAACACGACTTCCTTGATACCGGCCTTGATCGCGCGCTCGGCCACCAGCTGGCCAATCGCCTTGGCTGCCGTTTTGTCAGCGCCGGTTTTGAGCTTGCCGCGCAGGTCCTTTTCGATGCTGGACGCAGCGACGAGGGTCTTGCCCGCCTTGTCATCGATGATCTGAGCATAGATATGATGCCCCGAACGATAGATCGACAGACGCAAGCGACTGTTCGATTTCTGGCGAATCTGGTAGCGGTTGCGAACCGAGCGGCGATTATGAAGTGCGCGAGGCGATAGCATGGTCGTTGATCCTTATTTCTTCTTGCCTTCTTTACGGCGAATTTTTTCGCCCTGATACTTGATGCCTTTGCCCTTGTACGGCTCCGGCTTTTTCAAAGCGCGGATTTCGGCGGCGACCTGACCGACTTTCTGCTTGTCAATTCCGGTAATGGTGATGACCGTCTGCTTGTCCACCTTAGCGGCAATCCCCTGAGGCAAATGATATTTGACCTCGTGGCTGCAACCGATTTGCAGGGTCAATTCCGTACCGGCGACGGCGGCGCGGAAACCGACACCTTCGATCTCCAACACTTCCTTGAAGCCTTCGGTCACGCCCTTGACCATATTGTTGATGTTGTTGCGGGTGGTCCCCCACAACACACGGGCGCGCGGCGTGTCATGATGCATCGACACCGCGACCTTGCCATCGGCAACCTTGACCTCGACCTCAGCCGGGAACGCGAGCGCAAGATTACCCATCTTGCCCTTCACGGCCACTTCCGAACCTTTCACTTCCACCGAAACGCCTTGCGGCAGAGCGACGGGATATTTGCCAACGCGGGACATGTTAAACCTCTGTTTCTCCGACTGTCTTTGTCTCTCTCAAACTCTAGAATATCCGGCACAGAATTTCGCCGCCGACATGCTGCGCGCGCGCTTCATTATCCGACAGAACCCCACGTGGAGTCGACAGGATCGAAATGCCGAGACCGCTGAACACGCGTCCCAGATCCTTGATTCCCGCATAGACGCGACGGCCCGGCGTGGACACGCGCTCAATGCGACGGATCACGCCTTCGCCTTCGTGGTACTTAAGCTCAATCTCCAGCACCGCCTGCGCGCTGCCTTTCTGAACTTCCGTGTAGCCACGGATATAGCCTTCGCGCTGCAGGGCTTCAAGAACACTCTTGCGCAATTTGGATGACGGACAAGCGACCACAGGCATATTGGCCATCTGGCCATTACGGATGCGGGTCAACATATCGCCTAGCGTATCGGTTACGGGCATTCGGTTCGCCTCCTTACCAACTCGATTTCGTGACGCCGGGAATCTGGCCAGCCGAGGCCAGTTCACGCAGCTTGATACGGCACAATTTGAACTTGCGATAATAGGCGCGCGGACGCCCCGTCAGCTCGCAGCGGTTGTGGATGCGCGTCGGGCTTGAATTACGCGGCATCTTGGCCAGCTTCATCACCGCAGCAAAGCGATCCTCCATCGAGGTCTCCTTGTCCATGATAACCGCCTTCAACGCATCACGGCGCGGCTTCGCCTTTTTCGTCATACGACGACGGCGTTTATCTTTTTCGATCATGCAAAGCTTGGCCATACTTTATCTCCTTATTGCTGAAACGGCATATCGAAGGCGCGCAGCAATTCGCGCGCTTCGTTGTCGGTCTTGGCGGTGGTGCAAATGACGATGTCCATGCCGCGAATTTCGTCGATCTTGTCGTAATCGATTTCAGGGAACACGATCTGTTCCTTAAGACCGAGGGCGTAATTGCCGCGCCCGTCGAAGCTTTTGACCGACACGCCGCGAAAATCGCGCACGCGCGGCAAAGCGATGTTCACCAGACGGTCGAGGAATTCGTACATCTTCTCGCGACGCAAGGTGACCTTGCAGCCGATGCCGAGACCGCCGCGCAACTTGAACGAGGCAATCGCCTTACGCGATTTGGTGATGACCGGCTTCTGTCCCGCGATCAGCGTCAGCTCTTCCGCCGCGTTCTTGGTCTTCTTGCTGTCGTTGACGGCTTCGCCGACGCCCATATTGATGACGATCTTGTCAAGGCGCGGCACCTGAAAACCGTTGGTGTAGCCGAACTTCTTCATCATGTCGGGCTTGACCGTTTCCTGATAGCGCTGTTGCAAGCGCGGCACGTATCTATCTTTCTTCGCTGCGGTCATTGTTCGGTTCCTCAATCAATCACTTCGCCGGAGCGCCGTGCGAAACGCACTTTCACGCCCTTTTCAACCTTGAACCCGACGCGGGTCGGTTTGCTGTCCTTCGGGTCGATATGCGCGACGTTCGACACATGGATCGACGCTTCCTTGCGCACGATTCCACCCTGCGGATTCGCCTGCGACGGCTTCGTGTGACGGGCAACGGTGTTGACCCCCGACACAAGCACGCGGTTTTCCTTAGGCATCACGCCGATGACTTCACCGGTTTTGCCCTTGTCCTTGCCCGCGATCACAATGACGCGGTCTTTCTTTTTAATTTTCATTTTCGCGCTCATCACAGCACCTCCTCAGCGAGAGAGATGATTTTCATAAAACCAAGGCTGCGCAGTTCGCGTGTCACCGGTCCAAAGATGCGGGTGCCGATCGGCTCCTTTTCCTTGTTGATGATGACGGCGGCGTTGCGATCAAAACGGATCAGACTGCCGTCGGCACGATGCAGGGCAAATTTCTGGCGAACGATGACGGCCTTATGCACGTCGCCCTTCTTGACCTTGCCGCGCGGAATAGCTTCCTTGATCGAGACGACGATAACGTCGCCGATCGAGGCCACGCGGCGCTTGGCGCCACCGAGAACCTTGATGCAACACACGGATTTTGCGCCGCTATTATCCGCCACATCAAGAACTGTTTCAACTTGGATCATCGCTCTGTTTCCTCAAAACCAATTTAGCCTAAAACAGGCACGTAACTAACGCGACCACCTCTAGCTGGCCAGATAACACCGCTCACAATTTCACGAATAGTCCTCACCCCTGCTGGACAAAGTGAGACGTCTGCCGCCAATGAAAACCCTGCACGATGTTGATGAATTGCAGCGTCGGACACCCTACCATTCAGTCGTTTCACAACTTCGCACAGTTCACCATAGATACGCCGAACTGCATCTGCATCAGACCCTTCCACCAACAACCGTCTCGTGTCCATCATCCCGTCAAACATTTTCTGCCTTACGCTCCTTTACCTTCCACCACCGTCCAGCGCTTGCGCTTGCTGATCGGCGCGCATTCGATGATCTCGACCACGTCGCCCGTCTTGTGGACGTTCTTTTCGTCGTGCGCGGCGTACTTCTTCGACTTGCGCACATACTTTTTATAAATCGGATGCATGACGCGACGTTCGACCAAAACCGTAATGGTCTTGTCGCCCTTATCGCTCACAACGGTTCCCTGCAATACACGACGCGGCATTGTTATCCCCTTATGATCCTTTTTGGCCTGTGGCCTTGCGTTTACGCTGACCCGCCACGGTCACGATCTTGGCAATTTCCTTGCGCACATGACGGACACGCGCGGTGTTCGCAAGCTGTCCCGTCGCCTTCTGAAAACGCAGATTGAACTGCTCCTTGCGCAGCTCAGCCAGACGCGTGTCCAGCTCCTTGTCCGTTTTCGCCCGCACATCGGCGGCCTTGACTGTGTTCTTTGCCATCGTCCTGCCCCTTTACGCCGCTAGCCGTTTCACAAACTTGGTCTTGATCGGCAACTTGGCTGCGGCCAGCTCAAACGCTTCCTTCGCCACCGTGATCGGCACGCCGTCCATTTCGAACATGATGCGTCCGGGATGCACGCGGCAGACCCAGAATTCCGGGTTGCCCTTGCCTGAGCCCATGCGCACTTCGGCGGGCTTCTGCGACACGGGAACATCCGGGAACACGAGAATCCAGAGGCGCCCCTGACGCTTCATCGTGCGCGTGATGACGCGGCGCGCGGCTTCGATCTGACGCGCGGTCACACGTTCCGGCTCCAGCGCCTTCAGGCCAAACGCGCCGTAGCTAAGACGGAAGCCGCCCTTCGCCGCGCCGTGAATGCGCCCCTTGTGAGCCTTGCGATATTTTGTGCGTTTCGGTTGTAACATGTTACGTCTCGCCTATGACCTTATGACCTTTGCGGCTGACCTTCGATCGCGCGCTTGTCCTGCGCCATCGGGTCATGTTCCAGAATCTCGCCGCGGAAAATCCATACCTTGACGCCGCAAGTTCCCATCGTCGTGAACGCGGTCGAAGTGCCGTAATCGACATCGGCGCGCAGCGTATGCAACGGCACGCGGCCTTCGCGGTACCATTCCATACGCGCAATTTCCGCGCCGCCCAAACGACCGCCGCAATTAATACGAATGCCGAGAGCGCCCGCCCGCAAGGCCGACTGGACCGCGCGCTTCATAGCGCGGCGGAAAGCGATGCGGCGTTCGAGCTGATCGGCGATGCTGGCAGCGACCAGCTTGGCATCGACGTCCGGCTTGCGGATTTCGACGATGTTGAGGCTGACTTCGCCGCTGGTCATTTTCGTAATCGCCGAGCGCAGCTTCTCGATGTCCGCGCCCTTCTTACCGATGATGACGCCCGGACGCGCTGAATGAACGACGACGCGAACTTTCTTGGTCGGACGTTCGATCACGATCTTGGAGACGCTGGCGAGCTTGCCGATCTTTTCCTCAAGGAATTTACGGATGCGGAAATCCTCGTGCAGAAGATTGCCGTACTCCTTGCCCGCGAACCAACGGCTATCCCAAGTGCGGTTGATGCCGAGGCGCATGCTGATCGGATTGACTTTTTGACCCATGGTTTAGGCTCCCGTCGCGGCTTGAGCCGCCTGTTCAGATTTCGTCTTGGACAACCCGCGCGCGCGCTTGGCCGTCATCTTTTTTTCGCCTTCTTCGCGTTCCTTGACGACGATCGTCAAGTTGCTGAAGGGCTTCTCGATGCTGGAACTCTTGCCACGGCCACGCGCATGAAAACGCTTCATCACAAAGGCGCGACCGACCCACGCTTCGGCGACGTACAAACGGTCGACGTCGAGACCATGATTATTCTCGGCGTTGGCGATGGCGGCCTGCAGGACGCGACCGACTTCGCGCGCCACGCGGCGCTTTTCAAAGCGCAGTTGCGTCAGCGCTGCGGCTGCTTCCTTGCCGCGAATGCTTGCCGCGACCAGATTCAGCTTGCGCGCGCCGGAACGCACGGCCTTAGCCTTGGCCAATGCGCCCTTTTCGCTTCGCAGTTTTTGTTTCAGCATTACCATCCTGTACTCCGTTAACTGCCACCCACTCCACTGTCATCCCCGCCTTGTGCGGGGATCCAGCATCGCGCGTCCGCGCGATAAAAATCCATTACTGCAAGAGAATATCGTTGTACAAATCCCGCCAATCAGGATTCATTTCTTCGATAATTCTCAACTTCCAACTTCTTTCCCACTTCTTCAGCCGTTTCTCCCGAGCTATCGCATCTTCAATGCGACCATAAACCTCGTAATAAACCAGCCTATTCACTCCATACTTAGCCGAAAAACCTTCGGCTTTCTTGTCTTTATGCTCTTTGATACGACGCACTAAATTATTCGTAACGCCAACATAAAACGTTCCATTTCTTTGACTTGCGAGTATGTAGACAAAATATCCACTCACTCTCTCGTCCCCTGCTTCTTATCGTCATATGCCTCGCTGACGCTCGGCGCTGGATCCCCGCCTTCGCGGGGATGACACACCAGTATTACTTAGCCTTATTTCTCGACCTTCTTTTCGGCGGCGCTATGCGCCTTGAACGTGCGCGTAGGCGCGAATTCGCCGAATTTATGGCCGATCATATTTTCCGTGACCGACACCGGCAGAAACTTGTTGCCGTTGTAGACGCCGAAGGTCAGTCCGACGAATTGCGGCAAAATCGTCGAGCGGCGCGACCAGATCTTGATGATCTCGTTACGGCCTGATCCGCGTGATTTATCCGCCTTCTTCAGCATGTAGCTGTCGACAAACGGACCTTTCCAAACTGAACGTGTCATCTCTCAGCCTCCCTTACGCCGCTTGCCGGTCGCGGCGCTTATTAGCACGGCGAATGATCCAGCGGTCGGTGCGTTTGTTGTTACGAGTCTTAGTGCCCTTGGTGCCCTTGCCCCACGGCGTGACCGGATGACGGCCAGCCGTCGTCTTGCCTTCGCCGCCGCCATGCGGATGATCGATCGGGTTCATGACCACGCCGCGAACGGTCGGGCGGATACCCTTCCAACGATTGCGACCGGCCTTGCCAACCTTGACGTTCAGATGATCGGCGTTCGAAACAGCGCCAACCGTCGCCATACATTCTTGCGGCACGCAGCGAAGCTCGCCCGACGACAACTTGATTTGCGCCACGCCCGAGTCACGGCCAACCAACTGCGCATAAGCTCCAGCCGAACGCGCGATCTGCCCACCCTTGCCGACCTTCATTTCCACATTGTGGATAATCGTGCCGACGGGAATGTTCTTCATGCGCATGGCGTTGCCGGGCTTAACGTCAACCTTATCGCCAGCGACGACGGTGTCGCCCTTCTGCAAACGCTGCGGCGCCAGAATATAGGCCTTCTCGCCATCCTTGTAGATAATGAGAGCGATAAAAGCGGTGCGATTGGGATCGTATTCCAGACGTTCGACCACGGCCTCGATACCATGCTTGCGACGCTTGAAATCGACGAGGCGATAACGACGCGCATGACCGCCGCCGATATGGCGCGTTGTAATGCGACCGGTGTTGTTGCGGCCACCCGTGCGCTTCAGACCTTCGGTCAGCGCCTTGACGGGCTTGCCCTTCCACAATTCGGAGCGGTCAACCTGAACGGCATGCCGCAGGCCGGGGGTTACGGGGCTGAATCTTTTAAGTGCCATGATCTATCCGCCTCACAATCCAGTCGTCACGTCGATACGGCTGCCTTCGGCAAGCGTAACAACGGCAAATTTGACATCCGCGCGAAAACCGACGCGTCCCTTGAAACGCTTGGTCTTGCCCTGACGGTTATGGGTATTGACCGCCTTGACCTTGACGTTGAACAGCTTCTCCACCGCCGACTTGATAACCGGCTTGGTCGCGCTCTTCTGCACGCGGAAGGTCACCTGATTATGTTGCGAACCGTTGGTCGCTTTTTCCGTAATGACCGGCGAGAGAATGACCTGATAATGCGAGGTCAAATCGCCTGCCGTTTTGGCGGCTTTGTTGTCTTTGCTCATTTCAGCCTCTCTTGCAACTGCTCGACCGCGTTCTTGGTCAAGACCAGAACGTCGCGGCGCAGAATGTCATACACGTTCGCGCCCTGCTCCGGCAGCACATCGACATGCGGCAGGTTGCGCGCCGCCTTGACGAAATTCGCGTCGAGGTTCGCGCCGTCGATGATCAACACACTCGCCAGACCGAGCTTGGCAAATTGTTCAGCCAGCGCCTTGGTCTTGTGGCTATCGACCTTTGCGGCGTCGAGGATGATCAGCTTTCCATCCTGTTGCTTGGTCGAAAGCGCCATGCGCAACGCCAGTTGGCGAACCTTCTTCGGCAGATCATGGGCGTGATCGCGAACGACCGGCCCGAAAATCACTCCGCCCTTGCGGAATTGCGGCGAACGCAGGCTGCCCTGACGCGCGCGGCCTGTGCCCTTTTGCGCCCACGGCTTCTTGGTCGTGCCGGAAACGTCGCTGATTCCCTTGGCCTTGTGATTGCCCGAGCGACGCTTGGCGAGCTGCCAATTCACGGTGCGGGTCAGGATATCGCGGCGCGGCTCGATAGCGAAAACGCCATCCAACAGCTCAATCTCGCCGATGTCCTTGTTCTCAAGATTTTTAATCTTCGCTTTCATGATTCAATCCTCAAGCCGCCTTCGCGGGTTTCTTGTCGGCGGCCTTTTTGTCGCCCTTCTTGTCGGCGACAAACACGGGCTTCGGCGCCTTCGGCTTCTTGTTCTGGATATTGTCGCGCAGCAAAACGTACGTACCTTCGCTGCCCGGAACCGCGCCCTTGACCATGACGACGCCCAATTCGACATCGACGGCCACAACCTGCAAATTCAACGTCGTAACGCGGTCAACGCCCATATGTCCCGCCATCTTTTTGTTCTTGAAGACGCGACCCGGATCCTGACGGCCACCGGTTGAACCGTGGCTGCGGTGACGGATCGACACGCCGTGCGTGGCGCGCAATCCTTTAAAATTCCAGCGCTTCATCGGACCGGCAAAGCCCTTACCGATCGTGGTCGAGATCACGTCTACCAGCTGACCGGCCTTGAAATGATCGGCCTTGAGTTCGGTACCGACGTCCAGAATCGCATCGTCATCGACGCGGAATTCGACCAGCTTCATCTTCGGCTCGACCTTTGCTTGGGCATAAACCCCGCGCATCGCCTTCGACACGTTCTTGACCTTGGCCTTGCCGTAACCGACCTGAACGGCGCTGTAGCCATTCTTGTCCTTGGTACGCACGCCCGTGACCTGAACATTGTCCAGCTTCAGAACCGTAACCGGAACATGCTCGCCATGTTCATCGAACACGCGGGTCATACCGATTTTCTTGGTGAGCAAACCGGCGCGGAGAGCTTTTGTTTTTGTTGTCGTTGTCATGGCTTACACCCTGATCTCAACATCGACGCCAGCGGCGAGGTCGATCTTCGACAACGCGTCGATCGTCTGCGGCGTCGGCTCCAGAATATCCAGCAAGCGGCGATGCGTGCGGATTTCGAACTGGTCACGCGATTTTTTGTCGACGTGCGGACCGCGATTGACCGTGAATTTTTCGATCCATGTGGGCAACGGGATGGGGCCACGCACCTGCGCGCCCGTGCGCTTCGCCGTGCTGATGATCTCGCTGGTCGCGTGATCGAGCATGCGATGATCAAACGCTTTCAAGCGTATCCGTATCGTCTGCGTGTCCATGTTCCGTTACCTTATTCCAGTCTTCAATTCCGTTTCTGCGCTGCAATTTTTCTTGCTTTACCAAAGACGCATTCAGCCTTGGTTCAGTTGACCGCTGGGAGAAACTATCCCGTACCAAATAATTTGTTGCCGCTCGGGACGGTAATCCCCCTGCTCAGGTAACCGCGATCGACCTTGCGATACCGCCCCCCTCTGCTTGGCCAAATATTCTCTGCCTTCTTCGGTCTCAAACCAGCTCTTCACAGCACTTAACTCCTTCGCTTAGTTAGTCCCGCATCCCGTCGCCGGAATGCGGGAACTTAATTTTTCTTACTCCACAATCTTCGCCACGACTCCGGCGCCGACGGTGCGACCGCCTTCGCGGATAGCGAAACGCAGGCCTTCGTCCATCGCGATCGGCGCAATCAAATGCACTTCGACCGAAATGTTGTCGCCGGGCATCACCATTTCCGTACCCGCAGGCAGGATCACTTCGCCGGTCACATCCGTCGTGCGGAAGTAGAACTGCGGGCGATAGTTGGTAAAGAACGGCGTGTGACGGCCACCTTCATCCTTGGTCAGGATGTAGCATTCAGCCTTGAACTTGGTGTGCGGCGTGATCGAGCCGGGCTTGGCCAAAACCTGACCACGCTCGACTTCTTCGCGCTTCGTACCGCGCAGCAGAGCGCCGATATTGTCGCCCGCTTCACCTTGATCGAGCAGCTTGCGGAACATTTCGACGCCGGTCACGACCGTCTTCTGCGTCGGACGGAGGCCGACGATTTCGACTTCTTCGTTGACCTTAATAATGCCGCGTTCGACGCGACCGGTAACAACGGTACCACGACCAGAGATCGAGAACACGTCTTCGACCGGCATCAAGAAGGGCTTGTCCTTCGGACGATCGGGTTGCGGGATGAACGCATCAACGGCTTCCATCAGCTTGAGGATCGCTTGCTCGCCCAGTTCCGGATTCTTGTCTTCGAGCGCGCAAAGCGCCGAACCGCGAATGATCGGGGTCTTGTCGCCGGGGAACTGATACTTGGTCAGCAGGTCGCGAATTTCCATTTCGACCAGCTCGGCCAGTTCCGGATCGGCCATATCCATCTTGTTCATGAAGACGACGATCGAAGGAACACCAACCTGACGGGCGAGCAGGATATGCTCACGGGTCTGGGGCATCGGACCATCGGCAGCCGACACAACGAGGATCGCGCCGTCCATCTGCGCCGCGCCGGTGATCATATTCTTGACGTAGTCGGCATGGCCGGGGCAATCGACGTGCGCGTAATGGCGGTTCTTGGTTTCGTATTCGACGTGCGCTGTCGAAATCGTGATGCCGCGCGCGCGTTCTTCCGGCGCCTTGTCAATCTGATCATAGGCGGTGAACACCGCGCCGCCAGTCTTGGCCAAAATCTTGGTGATCGCTGCCGTCAGCGATGTTTTACCATGATCGACGTGACCAATGGTACCAATGTTGCAGTGCGGCTTGTTACGTTCGAACTTTGCTTTTGCCATTTTACTCTCTCCGTTTTCCCCAGTTTGTTGAGAACGACTGCTTAAAAACCGCCAGCTAACCCGCCAGCTTCAACTTGATTTCCGCCGCGATGGACGACGGGACTTGTTCGTAATGATCAAATTCCATCGTGTAGCTACCGCGACCCTTGGTCATGCCGCGCAGTTTTCCGACATACTTGAACATCATTTCTAGCGGCACCATCGCCGGAATCGTGCGGGCGATGCCACGGCTGCCCTGTTCGCCGATAACGGCGCGCTTCGAGGACAAATCACCGATAACGTCGCCGACGAATTCATCCGGCACGGTCACTTCGACCTTCATGATCGGTTCCAGAAGCACCGGACCCGCCTTGGCCATGCCTTCGCGGAAGGCGGCGCGCGCCGCGATTTCGAACGCCAGCGCCGACGAGTCAACATCGTGATACGCGCCGTCGATCAAAGTTGCCTTGAAATCGATAGTCGGAAAGCCCGCCATCACGCCGGTATTGAGAGCCGCCGCGAGGCCTTTCTCAACGCCCGGAATAAATTCCTTCGGAATAGCGCCGCCGACAACCTTGCTTACGAACTCATAGCCAGCGCCCGGTTCTTGCGGCTCAAACTCAATAATGACGCGCGCGAACTGGCCTGAACCGCCCGATTGCTTTTTGTGCGTGTAATCGACCGTGTATTTCTTGGTGATGGTTTCGCGATACGCAACCTGTGGCGCGCCGACATTGACTTCGACCTTATAGGTACGCAACAGAATGTCGACCTTGATGTCGAGATGCAGTTCGCCCATGCCCTTGATCGTCGTCTGCCCGGTTTCCGCATTGGTGGCAAGACGGAAGGACGGATCTTCGCGCACGAGATCAAGCAAGGCGCCTGTCATTTTGTCCTGATCGCCCTTGGTCTTCGGCTCGATCGACATTTCGATAACCGGCTCTGGGAAATCCATACGCTCAAGGATGATCGGGTTCTCGATATCGCAAAGCGTCTGGCCGGTCGTCGTATCCTTCAGCGCCGCGAGAGCGACGATGTCGCCTGCGAAAGCTTCCTTGATTTCTTCACGGGTGTTGGCATGCATCAACAACATGCGACCGACTCGTTCGCGCTCGTCCTTGATGCTGTTCTGAATATAGGTGCCGGTATTCAACGTGCCGGAATAAATGCGCACGAAAGTCAACGAGCCGACGAACGCGTCCTTGATGACCTTGAACGCAAGACCGGCAAACGGCTCCGAGTCCAGAGGCTTGCGGCTGATCGTATTCGCTTCTTCGTTTTCCGCCGTGATGGTCACGCCCGGCTTGAAGCCCTTGACCGCGCCAATGTCCTGCGGCGACGGCAGATAATCGACAACGGCATCGAGCAGAGGCTGCACGCCCTTGTTCTTGAACGAGGCGCCGCAAAGGATCGGCACGAACTTCATGCTGATCGTACCCTTGCGGATACACGCGTCCATCAGTTCAACGGTAGGCTCCGTGCCGCCGAGATACGCTTCCAAAGCCGCGTCGTCGCATTCAACCAGCGTTTCGATCATCATCTGACGATACTTCAGCGCTTCATCCATCATGTCGGCGGGAATGTCTTCGTCGTGATAGTTCGCGCCGAGCGCTTCGTTTTCCCAGATCACGGCCTTCATGCGGCGCAGATCGACGATACCCTTGAAGTCGCTGCCGTTACCAATCGGCAACTGCAGAATAATGATGTCCGGCGTCAGCTGCTTCTTGATCATTTCGACGCAGCGATAGAAATTGGCGCCGGTGCGGTCCATCTTGTTGACGAACACCATGCGCGAAACATCGTACTTGTCGCCTTGACGCCACACGGTTTCGGTTTGCGGCTCTACGCCAGCGACGGCGTCAAGCAGGCATACGGCACCGTCAAGCACGCGCATCGAACGTTCGACTTCAATCGTGAAGTCGACGTGTCCGGGCGTATCAATAATGTTGATGCGATGATTCTTCCAGAAGGTCGTCGTCGCGGCGGACGTGATCGTGATGCCACGCTCCTGCTCCTGCTCCATGTAATCCATGGTTGCAGTGCCTTCGTGAACTTCACCGATTTTGTAGGACTTGCCGGTGTAATAGAGAATACGCTCGGTCGTCGTCGTTTTGCCGGCATCGATATGCGCCATGATGCCGATATTGCGATACTTCTCGATGGGAGTTTGACGAGACATAACGTGTTTTCCTTACCAACGGAAATGGGAGAAGGCTTTGTTGGCCTCTGCCATGCGGTGCGTGTCTTCGCGTTTCTTGACCGACGCGCCATTCTGGTTGGCGGCGGCATAAATTTCCCCCGCCAGCCGATCCGTCATCGTGTGTTCGGAACGGGCGCGAGCTGCCGTAATGATCCAGCGCATCGCCAGAGCAATACCGCGATCCATACGCACATCGACCGGAACCTGATAGGTGGCACCACCGACGCGACGTGAACGCACCTCCAGATGCGGACGGACGTTTTCGATAGCCGTCTTGAAAATTTCCAGCGCGTTGCCGTTCTTGGCCTGACGCTGAATCTTTTCCAGAGCGCCATAGATGATCTGTTCGGCGGCAGACTTCTTGCCGTCATACATCAGGACGTTCATGAACTTGGTGATGAGAATCTCGCCGAACTTGGGATCCGGGAGAACTTCACGTTTTTCTGCGCGATGACGACGAGACATGTTGAGATCCCCTTACTTCGGCCGCTTGGCGCCATATTGCGAACGACGCTTCTTGCGATCCTTAACGCCTTGCGTGTCGAGCACGCCACGGATGATGTGGTAACGAACGCCGGGCAAATCCTTAACGCGGCCGCCGCGAATCATGACGACGCTGTGTTCCTGCAGATTGTGACCTTCGCCCGGAATGTAGCTGATGACTTCGTGACCGTTGGTCAGGCGCACGCGCGCGACCTTACGCAAAGCCGAGTTCGGCTTCTTCGGCGTCGTCGTGTAAACGCGGGTGCAGACGCCGCGCTTCTGCGGGCATTCCTGCAAAGCCGGAACCTTGTCGCGCGCACGCTGCGGGCGGCGCTTCTTGCGTATCAGCTGGTTAACTGTAGGCATCCGATCTCCGTTTATCCGTCGTTCCACACGTAAAAAACACAAAACCCCGTCCGAGCACGCCCATTCGCGCTCTGAAGAGGACTATTACCTAACACCTTGCAACCCGCTCGCCGCCAAACTTCCGGCGACAGCCGTTTCATTGCCAGAGGCTATGTAACTTTTGCGACATCCGGAACCGCGTCTGGATTGATGATCCACCACCGACTCCGAAAAGGCAGGCGGTTTCTATGATCTTTTTCCCAACGCGTCAAGCCAATTTAATGGTTTCTTGAGGAATTTCTTATCCGGTTTCACGGATTTTCTTATGATTGGAGAAATCTCGAAAAGACTTTCGCTTAATTTTTCAGGCCAACCTATTGAAAGCCATTCCCGAAACGGGCTACAAAGACAGATTGTCCAGCCAAAGCGAGCCGCTCATGACCAAGCCTAAAACTGATGTCGCCCCGACGAACACGATTGATGTCGCCGGGATTATGGCACGAATCCCCCACCGTTACCCAATGTTGCTGATCGACCGAGTCGTCGACGTCGTGCTTGGCGAGAGCTGCACCGGAATCAAGAACGTCAGCGCCAACGAGCCCGTATTTCAGGGGCATTTCCCCGGCCACCCGATCATGCCGGGCGTGTTCATCATCGAAGCGATGGCGCAAACTTCGGCGACTCTGGTCGTCGCTTCGCTGGAAGGCGTAAGCTGCGACACGCATGTCGTGTACTTTATGACAATCGAAAGCGCGCGTTTCCGCAAGCCGGTCGTCCCCGGCGATCGCCTCCATATCAAAGTCAAAAAAGACCGTCAGCGCGGCAGCGTCTGGAAGTTTCGCGGCGAAGCCTACGTTGGCGATGTTCTGTGCGCCGAGGCGGTTTACACCGCGATGCTGGTTCCAAAAGGCGACACTCAGCCGGAATCCACGGCAGGATAACCCGGTATGGCAACGCACATTCACGCGACGGCGATCGTCGATCCGGCAGCGCAGATTGGCGCGAACGTCTCCGTAGGCCCCTATTGCGTTATCGGCGCGAATGTCCGGTTGGACGATGGGGTTCAGTTGCTCTCGCACGTCGTTATCGACGGACGCACGAGCATCGGCGCGAACACCGTCGTCTATCCTTTCGCCTCGCTCGGCCACCGTCCGCAGGATTTGAAATACAAGGGCGAGCCCTCGACGCTTGAGATCGGCGCGAACAATCAGATTCGCGAGCATGTGACGATGAATCCCGGCACCGAAGGCGGCGGCATGATCACGCGCGTCGGCGACAACTGCCTGTTCATGATGGCGGCGCACGTCGCGCATGATTGCCAGCTCGGCAACAACGTCATCCTCGCCAACAACGCCACGCTCGCGGGGCATGTCACGATCGGCGATTTCGTCATCATCGGCGGCCTGTCCGCCGTGCATCAATTCGTGCGCATCGGCTCCTACGCGATCATCGGCGGCATGTCGGGCGTCGAAAGCGACGTCATTCCCTTCGGCCTCGTCAAAGGCGAACGCGCGCATCTGGCCGGTTTAAATATGGTCGGTCTGGAACGCCGGGGATTCAGCCGCGACGATGTCCGCGCCTTGCGCAGCGCCTACCGCATGTTGTTCGCGCCGGAAGGCACGCTCGCCGAACGGCTTGAGGAAACGGCAACGCACTATAAGAATCAGGAACAGGTTGGGCGCATCGTTGAATTCATCCGCGCCGACTCCAGCCGTCCGCTCTGCCAGCCGAAGAGCGACGAGGATTAGGCGGAGACAGGGGCTGCAGCTTCTTGAGAAAGTCTGCGCCTCACAACGTTGGGGCAGACCTCGCACCAGAAACGCCGACAACCGCCGATGCCCCCCCATAATTCCTCCCCTTTGGAACGGCAGGACTGGCCGCAACACGTCCTCCATCTACTTGGACTGAATGGCCATATCGATTCCTGTCCCATGCTTCCTGTCTCACATCCATACCGACAGCATCGGCTACAGTTTGCGCCATCTTTCCGGCTTCTGCTCGCCGACATCCCGTCACAAAGAACCGCACCATGTACCAGCGATCAACCGGACAGCCACTGTAGGGGCCATCGCCAAAGACATCCGAGTCGCGGTGGTTTGCCACACTGGCTGTTATCCCTAGAACTCCCCGCACTTGATCGGCAATTTCCCGCTTTTTTGCCTCTGTCAATCCATCAACAACTATATAGAAGTGGGGAAAATTGTCTCTGTGGAACCAAAAACCGGAATCACCATCAAGCCGAAACTCAGGGTTGTCTGGATGGACGGCAACAGCCATAATAAGAACTCCTTCATATACAAGGGAAACGTTTCGCAAGCGTAAGCTTGGCGGAATTGCCCCGTCAAGCGGAAACGTTCGTTAAATATTGACCTACCGCCCGTCATTACTCGCGAGCTTGACGTCTGACACAGCGTCACGCTGCGTATCCATAATGTCGTCACGCAAGGCAAAGCTCGGCCATTCGCCGCGCGCGAGCTGCGCCAAAGCCGAGGCCGGTTGCCCAAGGCGGGCGCGATAGATCACATAGTGCATCAACACCTGCTGCACGTAGTCGCGCGTTTGGCGCACAGGCAGGCTTTCGATAAACAGCAAAGGATCGTGTTGCGTCGTTTCATTCAGCCAATGCGCCGCGCGATTCGGCCCTCCGTTATAGGCCGCCAGCAACAACAATAGATTGTCGCCGATATTTGGCTGCGCCGCGAGACTCTTCACATAGCCCTGCCCCAAAGCCAGATTTATTGTGGGATCGAGAAGCCGTCCTGAGCATGTGCCGATCGAAGCGCCTTCTCCGGACACGGAACGCGCCGTCGAAGGCATCAGCTGCATCAAGCCGCAAGCGCCGCGATCGCTGATCGCCATTGGATCGAATTGGGATTCATGCCGCATCACGGCAAAAAGCAAGGCGCGATCGACCTGAAATCCTTCGGTCGGACGCCATTCCGGAAGAGGATACAAAGCGGCATCGTAGAATTTGCCGTTATCATTGACCGCTATCGCGCCGAGCTTGAGCGCCAAAGACGGCATATGCGCAAGATCAGCCAAGGCCACCATTGCGTCCTGAACATCGCGCCGTCCTTGCGGATTCAGGTTATGCAATTCGGCCTCCGCCAGATCCGGCTTGCCGATTTGCATCAACGCCAAAGCCCGCCAACCGGACGCATAAGAGATAAGGACTTTCTTTTGCGTTTCGCCGAATTGCGGCAAACGCCACGACCACGCGGCATCCCGCCCCAGAAGATTGTTGGCGATCATGCCGTAGAAACTATGGGGTTGATCGCCCGCCTGACGGAGCCAGTAATAGGCATCCTCCGTATCGCCGGAGCGTTTCAAGGAACGGTAAGCCCAGAAAGCCGCAGCGGCGCGATCCCAAGACGACAAGCCCTTCTGGATCGCCAGCCGCGAAAAAATCAGACTCGCCTTGGACGCGTCGCCCTGTTTCCATGCCTTGATGCCGCTGACCCAGACCGAGCGAAAGGCGTGATCGCCATCCTCGGTCCAAAACCCAAGCGGACCGCCATAACCGGCTCCAGCCCATAATCCGCTGGCGGCAGGCTTGGTCAGGTTAACGCCTTGTCCGGCAGACGCCTTCTGCGCCAACCGGTAAATCTGACCGGCTTCCGGCAAGCTTCCATAGGAGAGAAGCCAAGATTGCAGTTCCCCGGATGTAGCAGCGCGGCGCCGATACCGATCCGCCAGAACATGGCCAAACAACCGCCGCTCGGAAAGAAGCGCGCTGTCTTGATCCGCCGTCTTCCAATCGCCTTTGGCCTGCGCCCCGAAGATAGCGCGATAGAGGTCAGCGTCTTGAGGGGAAAGAACTTGCAGATTAACGGTAACGTCCGATTGGATCTGCGGCAAGCCGACCGCTCCTTGTTGCGGCGCATGCTCGGCAACAAGAGAAGTATTCATAGCTTCAATTCGAGTATTTGATCCCATCAGGAAAAAAAATACCGTGGCCGTCGTCAATCGTGAAAGACGGATTCGCAAACGCTTCTGGGCTGTAGTCTGTTTCATAGTGTCGGGTTGTTAGTCGGGATATTAATTCTGGGCAAGAGAAATCGAACGCTGATTATAGTTAACGCTGTTTATTCTTTATTTTTCAAATCATTCGTTTCGCGTAACCTTTTGACTAATTGCAGAATATCGCCCCAAGCCTGCCGTTTGGCCGCAGGCGTGCGCAACAAATAGGCCGGATGATAGATCGGAAGGCAAGGAATGGGATGATCGAGACCGCTGCCGACAGGGGGAACATAATCGACCCAACGCCCACGCAACCGGGTAATACCTTCCTTGGTGTGCAACAGGCTTTTCGCCGCAACGCCGCCGAGCAAAACCAAAAACTTCGGCTTAATCAATGCGATATGACGTTCTGTAAATGGCAAACATGCGGAAATTTCAGCGTCGGTCGGCGAGCGATTACCCGGAGGACGCCAGAAAATGATGTTACTTATATAGACATTCTCGGTGCGGCTCAGGCCGACATAGCTCAACATCTGGTTGAGAAGTTGGCCGCTAACCCCCACAAAAGGAAGGCCTTGCCGATCTTCATCTTCACCCGGAGCTTCACCGATCATCATGACGGAAGCGGCGGGATTGCCATCGGCGAAAACCAAATTCATCGCCGTATGACGCAACGCACAACCGTCGAAATTCTTAACCTCTTCGCGCAGAGCCTCGACAGAGTTGGCCGAGGAACGAAACGTGGATGTCGGCCTCGGTTCAGGCTTCGGGGCTGCAGAAATCACGGAAGCAGGAATGACGGTCGCCGCCGGAGACCCTTGACCAGCCTTTGCGGCGATGTCGTCCGGCCTCCGCTGTCCCCATTGGGAAAGGGTAGGAACGTCCCCTACGGCCTCGTCGGCGCCAAAGCCGACTTGCCATTCCAAATCCGCCAGTAATTTCCGTGCATCCGTCATGCCAAGGGTTTAGCAGAAAGATTGCCGTATCACAAAATGCCGATCAACATGGCCTCGCGGTCTGCGCGACTGAAGGAGCAGGAGGAGGAGTAGTGGGGCGATCAGATTTATTATGTTTAGCCCCAATCGTTGGTTGTCTTGGAATATATAATTGTGGCGCATGTGGATCGGGAGCCTCATTCTGCCCTCTAAACCTCAGGCTATTAATACACCCTAACCCAGCCGGGTCATTATCCGGATTTGCTACCAAAGTCACAGTTGCAGCGGCACCAACAAGAAGTAATCCTAAGGCAGCGATCCCTATTTTTTGGCCACGAGTTAAAACAATTCGACCTTCGGTACGCCAATCTTGAACTGGGTCTGACATTTAAATGCCTCCTTTAAAAAAGCCTGATCGATGACACGAAAAACATACGCGATGGACTCGCGCCGTGTCACCCCCCGTAATTAGTTGCAAGGAATTTTCGGCTCTGCTATTCGTCGCACAGGCGGAATTGGCCTTCCAAGCAACGCATTAACCATACGAGGATTCCTTGTCCCACGCTGCCAAAGGAAAGATTGTTTCGGGTGATGCCGCCATACTCGCGCGGCGTTATGGCGGGTCGCTGTACGAACTGGCCGATGAACAGAACCAGATAGACTCGGTGACGGCTGATCTGCGCCTTCTGAAGAATCTGGTTGCGGAAAGCCGGGAATTCCAGACGATTGCGAATCATCCGCGCCTGACGCGAACCCAGCTCGTCACAGCAGCAAAATCGATTGCCGCAAGCGCCAAGCTGGGCAAGCTGACCGGCAATTTCCTCGCTCTTGTGGCGCAGAATCGGCGGCTCGACATCCTCGGCGCCGTTATTGAATCTTTTCTGGCCGAACTGGCGGCACGACGCGGCGAACACACGGCTGAAGTTTACGCGGCCTTCCCGCTCACGCCCACCCAGCAGGAACAGATTTCCGCAAGATTGCGGCAGATCGCGGGCGGCGAAGTCCATTTGTCCTTGCATGAAGATAAATCCCTGATCGGCGGATTTAAGGCGCGTATCGGTTCGCGCCTGATCGACGCGTCGATCAAATCCAGGCTTGACCGGCTTGAACGCCACATGAAGGCTGGCAAGGCCGCCTGAAGGATATACCTATGCCGATGAACGCCGACGAAATCGAACGCCTGATCAAGGACGCCCTGCCCGACGCGCGAATCGAACTTAAGGATTTGCGCGGCGACGGCGATCATTATCAAGCGCATGTCGTCAGTTCCGCCTTCACGGGCCGGACGCGCGTGCAGCAGCACCAGATGGTCTATGCCGCATTGCAGGGACGCGTCGGCGGCGTTTTGCATGCGCTGGCATTGACGACATCGGCTCAGACCGAATAGCCTGCGCGTCACGCTTGAAACAAGAGATAGCAAGGAGAACATCATGGATCCCGTCGTCGCCGAACGCATTCGCAACGATATCGAGAGCAATGATATTGTTCTGTACATGAAGGGCACGCCCGTTTTCCCGCAATGCGGATTTTCGGCACAGGCGGTGCAAATTCTGAATATGCTCGGCACGCCGTTCAAGGGCGTCGATGTCCTCGCCGATCCGGGCATCCGCCAAGGCATCAAGGATTACAGCAACTGGCCGACCATTCCCCAACTCTACGTCAAGGGGGAATTCATCGGCGGCTGCGACATCATGCGCGAGATGCTTCAGAGCGGCGAGCTGCAAAAGACCCTTGCCAGAAAAGGCATCGCCACCAATCCGGCGGCGAAGTAGGCGGCGAGTCACCCGGGCTACGGGTTTGAGTGTAACGGGAATCATAGAAAACACGTGTCATTCCGGCGAAAGCCGGAATCTAAGGACGCGCTTTCATCAGCGTCCTTTGCCGCGAAGCGGCAAAACGCCGTAAGCGCTTTCTTGCGGCGTTTTGATGCTTCGCATCAAGCGCCCCCTTAAGA
>CAIQVS010000203.1 GCA_903875345.1 uncultured Pseudomonadota bacterium
AAGGACGCGCTTTCATCAGCGTCCTTTGCCGCGAAGCGGCAAAACGCCGTAAGCGCTTTCTTGCGGCGTTTTGATGCTTCGCATCAAGCGCCCCCTTAAGAAAGTGGGGGCGCTGGATTCCGGCTTGCGCCGGAATGACTCTTTTTTCAATGGCGCGGATAAACCCATAACTCGAGTTCGAGTCAGAATCGGAACAAACTTCAAATCGCCGCCTGCGGAATTTTCGCATCCCGCTTGTGCAGCGAGTCATGAGGCGAGTACAATCGCCTGTCATGAAGCTTCGTTCTTCCAAACGCCTTTCGCTGCGCGGCAGCGTCACGCAAAACAAACCATCCATGCGCCTCGATGCGCAGGAAGGATTCTTGTTCAGCCCGATAATGCGCGTCAGTCTTGTCGCCGGATCGCTGACGCTGATCCTCGGCCTCGCGCTCTGGCTGTGGCATATCGGTTGGCCGCAACGCCAGATTGAACACGCCGCAGATGCCGTGATCAACCTGACACAAAAAGCGCATTTTTCCGTCGTCGAAATCAAGGTGGAAGGACGCCACCACACGGACAAGGACGCGCTGACCGCCGCTTTGAATACGTCGTCCGGCGAACCGATCCTGAAATTCGATCCCGCCGCCGCCGCCACGCGGATCGCCAAAATGCCGTGGGTCAATTCCGTGACCGTCGAGCGGCGTCTGCCCGACACGATTATGGTGCATCTTGTCGAACGCGTGCCGCTGGCGCGCTGGCAACATGATGGGCGCATCGCCGTGGTCGATGAAGACGGCAGGGAATTGCCCGAAGCCCCGCCGGAACAATTCGCCAATCTGCCGCTCGTCGTTGGGGCAGGCGCATCGGTCGAGGCAAAAAACCTGATCACGGCGCTTAGGGAGGTTCCTGTTGTGACAGAGAAAATGACCGCCGCGACATGGGTCGGCCTTCGCCGCTGGGATCTTTACCTGCAACCGAAAATCGTCGTGCATCTGCAGGAGGGGCATCTCGAAGACGGGCTGAAACGGCTGGCCGACCTCATCACCGACGACAAAGTTCTTGAGCGCAATCCGGCCTCGATCGATCTGCGTTTTCCGGATCGCTTTGTTATCGAGCCCAACACGCCCGTCCCCGCCAATCATCCTGCCGGAGAACCCCGCCTATGAGCCTTCTGTCCAACTGGCTTTTTGCCAAGCCGCGCGCGGCGCAAGGCGATCTGATCGCCGCGCTGGATGTCGGATCGAGCAAGATTGTCTGCTTCATCGCCCGCGCCGAAAAGAATGAGCCGCCGCGCGTGATCGGCATCGGGCACCATGTGTCGGAAGGCGTCCGCAATGGCGCCGTCGCCAACATCGATGCCTTGCAAAGAAGCATCAGCCAAGCGGTCGCCACGGCCGAGCAGATGGCTGGCGGCACGATCGAACGCGTCACGTTGAACGTCGCGGGACCCCTGTTGCAGTCGCAAACCGTCAATATCGAATTGCCGCTGAATGGCCGCGAGGTTCACGAGAGCGATCTGAACCGCATCATCGCGCAGGGACAGACGCTCGCGCCCGACGAGGCGCAGGGACATGCCGTGGAGCTGATCCACACGCTGCCGGTCAACTACACTTTGGACAGCCAAAAAGGCATCCGCGATCCGATCGGCATGACGGGATCGTTGTTGCAAACGCAACTGCACCTCATTTCCGCCACGTTCGGTCCCGTGCGCACGCTTGTCGCCACGATTGCGCGTTGCCATCTTGACGTTGAAAAGCTCGTCGCAGCGCCTTACGCCAGCGGCCTCGCCTGCCTTGTCGAGGATGAAATGGATCTCGGCTGTCTTGTCGTCGATATGGGGGCGGGCACGACCAGCTTCGCCGTCTTCTTCGACGGCAATGTCGTTTACACCGGCGGAATTCCTGTCGGCGGCGCGCATGTCACCAGCGACATCGCGCGCGGCCTGACGACCTCGCTCGCGCATGCCGAACGCCTCAAGACGCTTTACGGCAACGCCGTACCGAGCGCGATGGATGAGCGCGAAGTGATCGACGTGCCGCAGGTCGGCGAGGAAGCGCCTGAAAACGCCAACCATGTGCCGCGATCGCACCTGATCCGCATCATCCAGCCGAGGCTTGAGGAAATCTTTGAACTGCTGCGTACGCATCTGGAAAAAAGCGGCTTTGCCGAAACCGCCGGACGGCGCGTCGTGCTGACCGGCGGCGCGAGCCAGTTGCCCGGCGTGCGCGAGCTGGCGCAGCGCGTACTCGATAAACAGGTGCGCCTTGGCCGCCCCTTGCGCGTCGCGCGCCCCCTGTCAGTCGCCAGCAAAAGCGGCGGAACATCCTTCACAGGACTTGCCGAAGCGACTTCCGGCCCGGCGTTCGCGACGACGGCGGGATTGCTGGCCGTGGCGATGCAACCCGAACTCGCGGCCTCAGGAAGCTTTGGCGAACTGTCCAGCGCCGCCAACATGCTTGGCCGCGTCGGCCTCTGGGTGAAGCAGAGTTTGTAGGAATCACCCCGCCGCGAGTTGCAGCGCTTCCTCGGCGTTGATGCGGCCATTGTACAAGGCGCGGCCAAGAATGAGTCCTGCTATTCCGGCGCGAGTGTTTTCCTTTAATTCGGCCAGATCCTGCAGCGAATTGACTCCGCCTGAGGCGATGACCGGCATCGTCAACGCGAAGGCGAGATCGATGATCGCCTCGGTGTTGATTTCGCTGAGCGCGCCGTCCTGATTGATGTCGGCATAGATCAACGCCGCCGCGCCCGCTTCCTCGACGCGCAAGGCGAGGTCGAGCGCCTTGATCGACGTCGTATCCGCCCACCCCGTCGTGGCGACATACCCGCCGCGCGAATCCACCTTGACCGCGATGCGCCCGCGAAAACGCTGGCAAGCTTCGCGCGTCAGTTCAGGCGCTTGCAACGCCGCCGAGGTCAGAACAACCCGCGCCACGCCTCGATCAAGCCAATGCTCGATTTCCTTCATGTCGCGCAAGCCGCCGCTGAGCTGCACCGGAATTTTCACCGCAGAGAGAATCGCGTCGATCGCCGCGCCGTTGACGCTGCGTCCCTCGAATGCGCCGTCCAGATCGACGACATGCAGCCAAGAAAAACCCTGCGCCTCGAAATCGGCGGCGCGCTGCCCCGGATCGGCGTGAAGAACCTCGACCTGTTGCAAATCGCCCGCGCTGCGCGTCAGTCGCGCCACGACGCCGTTCTTGATGTGGATGGAGGGGTAGAGGATCATAGGGGTTTTATGCCACTTGCATTCGCCTTGCTCAATCCCCATCTCTATGCTGCAATAATCAGAGAAAGCCTGTCTTCATGAACGAAAATCAGCAACCCGTCTGGCACGGCACCACCATCCTTTGCGTCCGCAAGGGCAATCGCGTCGTCGTCGCTGGCGACGGGCAAGTCTCGATGGGCGCGACCATCGTCAAGGCCAACGCCAGAAAAGTCCGTCGTCTGAAAAGCGGAACGGGCGGTGATGTAATCGGCGGCTTTGCCGGAGCGACCGCCGACGCCTTCGCTCTTTTCGAACGGCTGGAAGGCAAGCTTGAGAAACATCCCGGCCAGTTGATGCGCGCTTGTGTCGAAATGGCGAAGGATTGGCGCACCGACCGTTACCTGCGGCGGCTGGAAGCGATGATGGCCGTGGCCGACAAGACGACCAGCCTGATCCTGTCCGGCACCGGCGATGTGCTGGAACCGGAGGACGGATTGATCGGCATCGGCTCCGGCGGACCCTTTGCCCTGTCGGCAGCGCGCGCCTTGATCGATATTCCGGAGATGGACGCCGAAGCGATAGCCCGTAAATCGCTTGGGATCGCCGCCGGAATCTGCGTTTACACCAACACCAACGTCACGCTGGAAGCGATTGAACTTTAAATGACCCAACTCTCCCCTCGCCAGATCACGGCAGAACTTGACCGCTATATCGTCGGGCAAACCGACGCCAAACGCGCCGTCGCCATAGCTTTGCGCAACCGTTGGCGCCGCCAGCAACTGCCGGAGGGACTGCGCGAGGAGGTCGTGCCGAAAAACATCCTGATGATCGGACCGACGGGCGTCGGCAAAACCGAAATCGCGCGGCGGCTCGCCAAGCTGGCGCAAGCGCCGTTCTTCAAGGTCGAGGCGACGAAGTTCACCGAGGTCGGCTATGTTGGCCGCGATGTTGAGCAGATCATCCGCGATCTGGTCGAGGTCGCGATCAAGATGACGCGCGAACGGATGCGCAAGGACGTGACGCAACGCGCCGAAGACGCCGCCGAGGAACGCATTCTCAACGCTCTGGTCGGCGAAAGCGCGACGCCCGAAACGCGCGCCAAATTCCGCCACATGTTGCGGGACGGCGAGCTCGACGAGCGCGAGATCGAAATCGAAGTGCAGGACACCGGCAATCCAACCGGCATGCCAATGTTCGACGTGCCCGGAATGCCCGGCGCGCAGATGGGCATGCTCAACGTCGGCGACATGCTCGGCAAAGCCTTCGGCGGCAACAAAACCAAAACCCGCAAATGCACGGTCAAGGAGGCGCGGGACGTTCTCCGCGCCGACGAATCCGACAAGCTGCTCGATCAGGACAAAGTCACCGCCGAAGCGCTGAACGCGGTCGAGCAAAACGGCATCGTCTTTCTGGATGAGATCGACAAGATCGCCTCGCGTTCCGAAAACGTGCGCGGCGGCGGCGATGTCAGCCGCGAAGGCGTGCAGCGCGATTTGCTGCCGCTGATCGAGGGCACGACCGTCTCGACCAAATACGGCACGGTGAAAACCGATCATATCCTGTTCATCGCCTCGGGCGCGTTCCATCTCGCCAAGCCGTCCGACCTGCTGCCGGAACTGCAAGGCCGCCTGCCGATCCGCGTCGAGCTTCAAGCGCTGACGCAGGATGATTTCAAACGCATCCTCGTCGAGCCGGAAGCGAGCCTGATCAAGCAGTACAAGGCGCTGATGGAAACGGAAAAGGTGACGCTCGACTTCACGCCGGATTCCATCGACGAACTCGCGCGTATCGCCGCCGAAGTCAACGGCAATGTCGAAAATATCGGCGCTCGGCGGCTGCACACGTTGCTGGAACGTTTACTGGAAGACATCAGCTTCGACGCCAGCGACAGACCCGGCATGACGCACACAATCGACGCCGCCTATGTCCGCGACCGCCTCGCCGACTTCGCCAAAAACGTCGATCTGTCGAAGTTTGTGTTGTGACAGCGCACACTCACGAAAACAGTGCTGCGCCGAACTGGTCATAGGCCAGCTTGAGGCTCGCCGCGATGGAGGTCGCGATCACGATCCAGCGCACCAGCGGCGCTCCGTGCCGAATGACCAGCGACGAGCCGATGCGCCCGCCGAGAATCCCGCCCGCCGCCAACGCCAACCCGTCCGGCCAGACGATGTCGCCGTGAATGATAAAAATCACCACGGCGGCAAGCGACGATACCGCCGAGAAAATTTTCGCCGCCGCCGTCGACTCGACGACGCTGCGCCCCAGAAGATTCAAATACGCGAGCGTGGTGAACGTCGTGGAGCTGATGCTAAGAAAACCGTTGTAGAACGACAGCGCGGGCGCGACGAACGTGCGGAACTGCGGGACGGTCAAGCGCCGCGTCGCCCGCTTCGCCTTCAGATCCGGATGCAGGGCGACCCAGACCGCCAACCCCAGCAGCGCCAGCGGCAGCGCCTTTTTCAGCATCTCCGTCGGCAGCATTCCGACGCAAAACGCTCCCGCCGCGCCGAAAATCAGCATGCCCGGGACGAACGACGCGATGTTCGCGGGCAGATGCCCGCGCCGCCCGAAATACCATGAGGCGGAAATATGCGTCGATACGGAGTAGAGATTTTGCGTCGCGATCGTCTGCAACGGCGACAGGCCGATAAACAGAAGCAACGGCGTGATCAGCAGCCCGCCGCTGCCCGCGACCGACGAAATCACGCCCGTGAAAGCTCCGGCCACCACCAGAAACGCCATAACCAAAATTTGATGATCCATTACAAAACTCCAAAAAACATAACGCTAACTAATCTCCACCACCACCGGAACATGATCGCTCGGTTTCGGTTCCCAACCGCGCGCGGCGCGGAGAATTTTGGCGCTTTTTAACATCGGCGCAAGATCAGGCGTGACCCAGACGTGATCGAGCCGACGTCCCCGATTCGATATGTTCCAGTCCCCCGCCCGATAACTCCACCACGAATAAAGCTTGTCCGTCGGCGGCACGAAGGCGCGAACGGAATCGACCCAATCATGCGCCGTTTGCCACGCGGTAAACTTTTCGACCTCGACCGGCGTGTGCGACACGACATCGAGCAACTGTTTATGCGACCAGACATCATGTTCCAACGGCGCGACGTTCAGATCGCCGACGAGGATGCGCAGTTTCTTGTCCTTGCGTTCTGCCCACCACGCCGCCTGCTCGTCCATAAAACCGAGCTTGTGCGCGAATTTCGGATTGACGACGGGATCGGGAATATCGCCGCCCGCCGGAACGTAGACATTGTGCAACTCGACGCCGTTCGACAGCTCGGCGAAAATATGGCGGCAATCCTCGCGCCCCTGCCAGTTGTGAACGCCGGTTTTTCCGAACGGCAACCGCGACAGAATGGCGACGCCGTTATAGCTTTTCATGCCGTTGACATGGTGATGCTTGTAACCTTTGGCCGTAAACGCCTCGCGCGGAAACAGCTCATCAACGACCTTGGTTTCCTGCAGGCAAATGACATCCGGATTCTGCTCGTCGATGAACCGCTCAACGAGTCCGATCCGCAACCGCACCGAATTGATGTTCCAAGTCGCGAGGCGCATCCTCATTCTCGCCGATCCGCCGCGAGATTCTGATAAATCTGCGCCAAAGTCAGATGCGGCATGTCATGCGTGGCATGACGGACATAAGCCCAGCCGACGCTTTCGGCCAGCGCCTGCACCCGCGCCTTATGCGCCGCAAGCCGTTGGCGGTAGGCATCGCGCAGCGCGGCGGCGTTGGGCAAGACAAGAACGGGTTCATCTTCGCACCCGCGCATTTCAACCCGGCCTTCGAATGCAAAGCTTTCCTCGATGGGATCAAGGATATGCACGAGGACTCCACGCGCGCGCTGCGCCGCATAAGCCCGCATCCGTTGGGTCAGCTCATCCGGCGGCATCAGAAAATCGCTGCACAAAATAACGGCGGCATCGCGGGAGATGGGGTGCAAAGGCGGAAGGTTGGAATGGAATTTCAATGAGGAACCAAGGTACTCCTCCCCCCTCGCGGGGGAGGATGGGTGGGGGGGCGTTCCGCCAGAACTTGAGCTTTGTTCGTGCTGATCTCCCCCCTCCCTAGCCCTCCCCGCGAGGGGAAGGGAATTCGACCGTCCTTGCCGCATGACAGTTTCCGTCAGACGGCTCACGATCCGTTCCAGCCCCGCGCCGCCGAAAACAGTGACGGGATTGGCGGCGTCGAGCCATGTGACTTTCTCGCCGCCGCGTAATAGCAAACTGGACAACGCCAGCATCAGAAGCTCGGCGCGGGCGCGTTTGGTCGGCAGAGACGCCGCCGAGGCGTAATCCATCGAGCCGGAACTGTCCGCCCAGACATGCGCGCTCTGCGCCGCTTCCCATTCGCGCTCGCGCACATAAACCCGCGACGAACGCGCCGATTGCCGCCAGTCGATGCGCTCGGCGGAATCACCCGGCGCGTAATCGCGGAATTGCCAAAAGCTCTCGCCCGCCCCGGCGCGGCGACGGCCATGCACACCCTGATAAACCGTCTGCGCAACGCGTTCGGCATCAAGCAACAACGGCGGAAAACGCGCCGCCAGAGCTTGCGCTTTGTGAAGATAAGATGATTCCATCGCGTGCAATTACAGCACAGAACGCAAAATGGGGAAACGTGATTACGTTTCACCATCAAATCATGTTACGTAAGCATTGCCTTAATCGCGACATTGCACGTCAAAACATCAAACTGCATGGGCTGTATTCTTAAGCATCCAAGGTTTTTGACTGAAGCACTGCGATCTCCAACGTTCCCACCGCCTGTCTAAAGCGACCCAAAGAATCAACATGTACAAGCCTTGCTCCCGGCAAGACCGGTACAAGACCCGCCGGAAGCGAACCAAATGTCGATGCAGCTAGTTGGCCAGCCCGCCGTTCAGCCTGTCCTCTGAGATATCCCTGAACAGTTACACCCGGCTCTGCAGCAGCCTCACGAACGGCCTGTCCGCGTTGTCTAAATCGTTCTGCTCTATCGCCCATATTAGTCTCCTTTCAATGCGTGAATGATATTGTGCGATTCTTGTACCAAAAAATCAGCGATCAAGAAAGCATCCGCAATACTTTCATTATAAAACTCCATAACCATTTGATATTAAAATCAAATATTCAGCAACATTTCTCCCGGTTTTTTACAATCACGCAACTTAAGGCTTTACCGAATTCCCGCCATCATCGCATTCAAAACCTGATCCAACGTCACGCCTTCAGCGCGAGCGGTGAAATTCAGCGCCATGCGGTGTTGCAACGCAGGCTTCGCCAAAGCCAGAACGTCATCCAGCGACGGCGACAGCCGCCCATCGATCAGCGCCCGCGCTCGCGCCGCGAGGCTCAACGCTTGCGATGCGCGCGGTCCCGGTCCCCACGCGACATGCTGCTTGACGATATCCAGCGCGGTCGTTTCCGGACGCCCGTTCCGAACCAGATTCAAAATGCCCTCGACCGTCTTTTCGCTGATCGGCATCAGACGCACGAGCTTTTGGAACTCCAGCAAATCCGCCGCCGTGATGACGGGCTTCAAAACAGCCTCGGCCGCCGTCGTCGTCGCGATCAGCATATGACGTTCGGCATCGAGGTCGGGATAGCCGATATCGATCTGCAGCAAAAACCGATCGAGTTGCGCTTCGGGCAGCGGATAGGTTCCCTCCTGCTCAATCGGATTCTGCGTCGCCAGCACGTGAAAGGGCGTCGGCAGCGCATGATTCTCGCCCGCGACGGTGACGTGCTTTTCCTGCATCGCCTGCAGCAACGCCGATTGCGTGCGCGGGCTGGCGCGGTTGATTTCGTCGGCCATCAGCAACTGGCTGAACACCGGCCCCGGAATGAAGCGAAACGCGCGACGGCCTGCGTCGCTTTCCTCCATCACTTCGGCGCCGAGTATATCCGAGGGCATCAAATCCGGCGTGCATTGAATGCGCCGCGCGTCCAATCCCAGAACGGTGCCGAGCGCCTTGACGAGCCGCGTTTTGGCAAGCCCCGGCACGCCGATCAGCAGCATATGTCCGCCCGACAGAATGGCGGTCAAGCTCTGGTTCACGACTTCATCTTGTCCGAAGATGACTCCGCCGAGATTCTGGCGGATCGTCGCCAGCGCGCGGCTGCACGCATCAATCGCAGCCATCAAATCCGCCGGTTGCGAATTGGCCGATGCCACACGGGAGGTAAAAGCAGAAGTCACGGGAGCGCCTCATAGCGAAATTAACCATGCTCAGGTTAGCCGATTTGACGCCGCAACTAAAGTTATAACTTGAAAGCGGGCATCTTTAACTAAAGTTATAACTTGAAAGCGGGCATCTTTTCGTTATGGTGCGCCATCGCGATTGCGTCACACATATTCATGGTTCAGGTCGTTTTAATGGGCAAACATAAAAGGCGTAGCATTGATTTACTGAAATGGCGTGATCTCGCGATCCACCTGTGCCAAGCGCAAGTAAAAGTTTTGGACGAGGCCAGAGAATTGGTTTTGGAACTGAAAGTCCCTGAGACGATTAGTGTTACACTCCCTGAAAGCATGCGGATACGTCAAGAAAGCGCCGTAGACATTTGGGCTTACGCTAACAAACGCATCCATCGTCAAATCGTCAAGATAATCGACGAAGAAAGAGAGAATGTTCTTGCTATTTTAAATAGTTATAAGAAAAATTCTGTCGCATGCTCCCGACATACCAAATCTGTCGCTCGGCATTACAGTAATTGCGAAAATCCCGATGCCATCGGTGAAGCCGGACGGCAGGCGATACTCGACTGGACACGGCTTAATATACACGACCTCTTCCAACAGTATAATGACTCCAATACAATTAACCCTCTGCCAAAACGTCACAAAAAGCCTCCGAGCAAAAAACGGATGGAGGAATTATTCGTTGCGTGCTGCGTGGAAGACGCGATTGGACGAACCTGCCGCATGGCTGCGCAGATCGTGGTATCCTTGCGTGAACACAAAGATCCCGAAATCGTCAGAAAAATTTATGCCGATTGGCAAACGGCAGCTCAATTGGGGCATGAGCAGCCTTTTGTCGCCGAGCGTGCGCCTCTCTATCGTGAGATAGCGGCATCAGCCCTAACATCCTAATCTATGACCAAACCAATTGATACCGGCGGAAATCCGGGGCATCTTGGGTTTATGGTCGATACTCCGCAAAAACTTGATGCAGCATCACATGCTTGGCTGCGCGACGATTCTCTGCGCCGCATTTTGCTCGCGATCAAACAAGCGGGCGGCGAGGCGCGGATCGTCGGTGGCGCGGTGCGTGACGCCTTGCTGGGACGCGAGGTCAAGGAAATCGATCTCGCCGTCAACCTTCCTCCGCACGATGTTTCAACGATTCTCAAAGCCGCCGGTATCAAGGTCGTTCCGACCGGCATCGACCACGGCACGATCACTGCCGTCGTCGATCACAGAGGTTTCGAAATCACCACCCTGCGCCGTGACGTGGAAACGGACGGACGACATGCCAAGGTTACTTTCACAGACGATTGGCAAGCCGACGCTGCCCGCCGCGATTTCACGATCAACGCCTTGTACGTCGACGCCGGTGGCAATCTCTATGATTATTTTTGCGGGCGCGCCGATCTGACGATTGGGCATGTGCGTTTTATTGGCGACGCAGAAACGCGGATTCGCGAGGACGTTTTGCGTATTCTGCGATTTTTCCGCTTCTCGGCATGGTTCGGACGCGGCGAGGCCGATGCCGAAGGACTGGACGCTTGCAGCAAGCTCGCCGAACTCATTCCTCAATTATCGGTCGAGCGTATCTGGCACGAGATCGTCAAATTGCTTGCCGCCGATGATCCCGCCTTGAGCTGGCAAAGGATGTCGGATTGCGGGGTTCTGATTCAATTTCTTCAGGAAGGCGAAAATGTGCCGCGCCTTCGCTCCCTTCTGGCGGTGGAAAAAAAATACGCAGCACGCGCGCATCCGCTTGTGCGGCTCACGGCCTTATTGCCGCAGGACGAGACCGTCGCGGCAACCGTCGCGCAGCGCTTGAAAGTATCGAAACGCGAAGCCGCCCGCATGATCGCGCTCGCCTCCATGCCGCGCCGACTGAACGGAAAACTTGATCCCGTTCCATTCCGCCGAGCGCTTTACGAATACGGGATCGACAATGCGCGGGATGGATTGTTGCTGCTTGCCGCCGAGCATCCGGCGCTCGACATCGAATCCGCCCTTGCCTCCGCCGCGACGTGGGACAAACCTGTTTTCCCCCTGCAAGGCGCGGATTTGCTCAAGCTCGGCATGCCGTCCGGACCCGAAATGGGTACGACGCTTCGAGCGCTTGAGGATTGGTGGATCGCCGAGGACTTCAGGCCGGACCGCGCCGAATGCCTCGCGAAAGCGCAAAAGAAACTGTTGTAATTACGGCTCCACCGCGCCGACGACGGCGTGAAGGCTGGCGATGTCGGCTTGCGGAACAGTGAAATCGCGCTGTGTCGGTTGATATTCCCGCACAACGACACCGTTTGGTTTCGAACGCACGAACTCCTTAATCAGAACCGCGCCTTTTTGGTCGATGATAACGACGCCGTTGCCGGGCGACGGCGGTTTGTACGGGTTGACGAACAGCAACTGACGCGGTCGGTACATCGGCGCCATCGCATGCCCGACGACATAGATCGCATAGGCGTCGCGGGCATGCGCCAGATAATAGGGACGCGGCACATGATCGACAGGGGCGGCGGCCAAAAACATGTCCTGCTTTTCCCCGCCACACGTCGCGCCGCGCACAGGAATTAGCTCCGGATTAATGGGGGACAAAGCGGCAGCAACGGCAGCTCCCAAAGCCTCGGCATCCATCAATTCGCGC
>CAIQVS010000204.1 GCA_903875345.1 uncultured Pseudomonadota bacterium
ATGCGGTAGCTTCAAGTCCCTGTCATGTGATGTCTTGTCGTGGTTTATTGAGGCAGCGCCAGACAAAAACTCACGTTCACCCAATGCCCCCATGTTCAGCACGCTCAGCAAGTCAAATGAGGAGACACAGTTTCAACCGATTCTTCTCAACAGTCGGCTGAGCCAAGCTGGCTGTGGAAAAGCCATATGCCTTGTAAGCGATTCACGCGCCGCGTTACCGATCAACGCCGCACAATTGGCTGAATGGTTGGTGAAAGACGGCTGGAGAGTAACGCTTCTTGATCTCACACCATTTTCATCGCCCGAACCGGAACCCAATCACCTTAAGAAAAATCATTCTGGTTCTTATGGTTATGTAAAACTTGCTGGCCATTTTCAGGAAAGAAACTGGTTCGCACCAATGCAGGCGCTCTGCGCCTATCATTGGCTGAAAGAACGCCCTTATGACGTAATCCTGTTTCAGCATGGCTTTGGCGCCGGTTACTTTTGTTGTATGGCCAAGACCTTGGGACTTGCCTTTAAGTCAACGCCGCTCCTCGTATTAGCCGATAACCCCTATGCCTTCTGGCTGGAACAATCGCATCATTTGCCAACATTCGATTCCTTCCGCACCGACTCCGAGATTGATTATCTTGAACGAGGCACGATCGCAAAAGCCGATGGCATCTTAACATCCGATAAACGAGCGCTTGATTGGCTACAAAAAACAGGGTGGCTATCAGGCAAATCGACTCTTTCTCTGGCTCTGCTGACACCAAAAGCGGATCAAACGATCGGAGAATGGCTTGCAGGAGTCAGGGTAGATACAAAGCAAAAACTAGAATCCTCTCCTGCCATATCTGTTTGCGTCATCACCACAGGCAAAACAAAATATCTAACGGAGCTTCTGATCTCCCTACGCGATCAGACCGCTGAGGATTTCGAACTCATCCTTATGGATGGCTCTAACAATCCGGAAATTGATGCCCTGCGGCTCCATTTTGCTCCCATTTTTCAAGCACGTTTCTGGTCGTGGCTCAAACACGAACACGCTGACGAAGCGCGCCTGCGCAACGACGCCGCACACCAAGCAAAAAACGAGTATATTTATTTCCTTGATGAAGATGATGTTCTTCTGCCCGATACGATTCAAATTTTGCAGCATTGCGTGCGAACCTCGAACATCGACATTTTGACCAGCATTGTCGGAAAACACGCCAACTGCGACAATACGATTGCCGCGCTCGCGCAACTTCCCGCGCGTTCCGCATCCGCCTTACCCTGTTCCGTCGGCTGGATTTTTTATGGAGCCAATCTGGCAACAGGACTAATTGTTAATGTCATCGGCACAGCCTGCAGTCTTTTCAAAAAAAGCGCTTTTCTTGCATTGGGCGGCTTCGACCATAACAATGCTAATATTGACTACGGATATCAACTTTTGCTGCGCGCCGCCACGTGCGGTTATCAAATTCTTACCTCACCCGAAGTTCTCGCCCATAGCCGCCGCGATAAAATCTGGCGTATGCTCTGGAACGAAAACAGATATGCGTGCGATGTCGGTCTTCTGGCGACCTTTGCCGAATCCCTTCCTGCCTCGCTCCGATCCATGGTTTTACCTTTTCGTGCTTTTAATAATCTGCGGCACAGCGTCACTCGTTTCCCAAACGCCCCCCAGTCAGATGCTTATACAAATTTTTCTATACAACAATTACTGTCGCCGTCACCTCTTCAAGAAAGCATTCATGTTGCCTTGTGCGCGGATGATCATTATTTAATACAGGCCTGCGTTACGATTGCCTCACTTTTATGCTCCGCAAAAAGCCGAATTGAACTTTATCTTGTCGCGGCGATGCACAATGACAACATTGAACGCATACAGCGCGTAGCAAATCATTTTGGCCATCACGTCACCGTTATTCCATCACAATCAGCCCTTGAAGACAACGCCCCCTCAAGCGTTATGTGGGGCAAAGAAAGCAATGCCACGTATTGGCGTCTGTTCCTGCCCGATTATTTACCCGATCTTGAGCGAGTGCTGTATCTTGATTGTGATCTTATCGTGCGTCACGATGTCACCGACCTGTGGCGGACAGAATTAGGCGATCATTTCATCGCGGCGGCGCGCGATCCCATCGGGCATGATGTCGTAAGTCTGGCGCAGGATTGCGGCGGCGATTATTTCAATGCCGGCGTTATGCTGATTAATCTTGCTCAATGGCGCAAAGAGCGCTTGGGGCAACAGGCGCTGGACAGCGCCAGAGACTTTGCGGCGAAAAATTATCCCCACCAATTTCATGATCAGTCTCCTCTCAACAAAGCCATTCGAGGACGGTGGGTGGTCGTGTCACCGAGCTGGAATTATCACGAAGACGTCAACCTCAATCCTGTCTATTTTCACCTCGACAAGAACGAACTGGCGCACATCAAAGCTGATCCTGCAATCTACCATTTTCGCACCAATAAAAAACCTTGGCTCCCTGATTTTCCTCAAAATTCTCTCTACGCTCGGGAATATAGCGTTTATGAAAAACTAGTGCGAGGTTTGCTGTTTCCAAAGAGCGCCGCTTGACGACCTGAAATGGGGTCGGCAATGTTGCCTCTGGTCACATAACGCCCGCAAACTCCCTTCAGGATTGCATGTTCAAAGGACTTACCGTTCCCTCTGTCAAACGCGCCGTTCACTTTTCCCCTTTAAGTGCAAAAGCGTCCGGCGCTGCACAGGGACGGCGCGCGTGCATCGTCAGCAACCGCGTCATGTCTCCCGCCACAACAGAGCATCTCGCATATCAAATGCAAGCCGACGGCTGGCGCATTACCCTCCTTGACTCATCAGAGCCCAATATCCCCGACCAGCCCATTGAGGGAGTCGAATACCAAAGATTGGCAGGCCTCTACCGGCAAACAAACTGGTATATCCAAATGCAATCGCTAACGGCCTATCATTGGCTGCGTACGCAGTCGTTTGATTTGATCATTTTTTGCGATGAATGTGCAGTGGGGTTCTATAGTTGCTCAGCACGTCGGGGAAATCTTGCCTTGATCCAAACGCCGATCATTATGGCGACATCACAACTTCACGCTCGAAGGCTCGAACAGGCCATGCAGTTTCCGACAGGCCGCCACGATTTTGAAATCGATTTCATGGAACGAGAAACGGTTAAGCGCGCAGACGCATTGCTAGTTTTGGAGAGTGAAACGGGTTTATGGCTTCAGGAATCGGGCTGGACATTGCCTGCCTCCATTGCGTGCCTAGCTACCGACCAACCGCTGGTCATGGAATCCCTAGGTTCATGGCTCCTCAATTTAATACAAACTCCCGTTCTATCCGCTCAACCTTCAGACAAGTCCATTTTCATCTCGGTCTGTATGGCCGTCTATAATAGACCTGACTGGCTGCGTGGCGCTTTACGATCCCTACAACAACAAACCTATGCTCATTTTGAAGTCATTGTCGTGGATGATGGCAGCACAAACCCGGCCATGCGCAACCTGCAAAATGAATTCGAGCCGCTCTTTAACGAAAGGCGCTGGCGTTGGATACGACAAGACAACACCGGCCCTGCGTCAGCCCGCAATCATGCTGCAAAAATAGCGCGCGGAGATCATTTGTTGTTTATGGACGATGACAACATTGCCTATCCGGATGAACTCGAACGCTTCGCTCTGGCTGCGCGTCAAGGCTATGACATTCTCGCCTGTATTATAGGCATGCACTCGGAAAGCGAATTCGCCTTTCCGCCGACAGCCCATCTGCCTGAACGAGCAGGTTCGGCAACGCGTCCTGTTGGGTGGACGCCGATTGGCGGCAACCTTTTGCTGGCCGTTTACGTCAATGTTCTTGGCGAAACAAACTCTCTCTTCCGGCGCAACGTCTTCGAAAAACTCGGCGGTTTTTCGACACATAAGAGCGCAGTACTGGAAGATTTTGAACTTCTTACTCGTGCCATCATTGCTGGCTACCGCATCGACATCATACCCGAAGTCCTGATGCTTTACCGTCGCACGCGCCAATCACGAAGCATGACCCAGAATATCTTTGAAGGCCACTTGAATAGCCTCAAACCCATTGCCGATCTTATGCCCGAAAGTCTGCGTCCGCTCCTATTGGCGATCCGCAACGAATGGTACCTTCGACATAACGGGCGCAGGAGCCAAGAGTAAGTCTTTACATTGATGAACGGCTTTAACTCCAGATCATTACATCACACCGGCAAGCCCAGAGAAAATGGCTACACCGAGAGCCTGAACGGGCATATCCGTGACGAATGCCTCAACGAACATGTGTTTCACGCTCCGCGGCTCATTGCGGCATGGCGGGATGATTACAACAATGTTCGCTCTCACGGCAGTATCGGAAACATGCCTCCAACCGCCTATCACGTCAGTCTGCTCTCGACTCTTGCGGTCGAGCAGCCTGCCGCTTGCCCTCAAACCAAAACATGACTATTTTTAACCAAAGGCTCTAACCCCACGTGGCGACATAACGGAGAGAACGTCGACACGGACAAAAGACAACTCCCTTTTTCAACGAGATTAACTCAATGAATCCCATCTCTGTTCTATTTTACTTGGAACCGGTCTGTTTTCGCAATGATCCTTTGTTTTTTTTGCACTGCGTAGAGTTGATTTCGGAAATCATGCACGCCCAACATGGTAACGACATGGTTTTTGGCTTTGCCTCAAGCACATTCCTCTGCAAATCCCTGCGCGAACGCGCCGACGACATTCCCCACTATCAGTTCATTATTAATCCCAAAGACATTCTCGAGCCTTTTGAATTCAACCGCCATGCTTACGCGCGCAATTTATATGCCCGCGAAGACTGCAAGGAAACGAATATTTCGTTAGTACGTATTTTTCGCGAGATCGACCGAAAATATGCTCCAGACGTTGTTGTGACCTTTAGCCAAAACATATACCTCGAAACCCTTTTTGGACATCGTCGCACTCTTTTTATCGAAATGGCGCCTTTACCACGATACAACTGCGGATTGAGCGTTTTCATCGATCCTTTGGGCCAACGCTTGACAAGCATACTCAATACCCAGGCCAAACGCATCCGAGAGTTACCGATCAATCAG
>CAIQVS010000205.1 GCA_903875345.1 uncultured Pseudomonadota bacterium
GCCTCAGAGTTCAATTGCGCTCGAAACGTTGGCTCTGGCGAACATTGTTCAAGTAGGCTGGCGACAGACATTCGCTTGTCCCCTTGAACATCAATAGATTTCAGACGTTCCCAAGCGTCCCACAGCTTTTCAGTTCCTTCGGCACGTGATTTCGGAGTCGCATCCTTGAATTTTTTGCAGGCATCTGCCAACAGTTCATCAAGGATGTAGTCGCCGCTCGGTGGAAGTGTTCCCATCGCTTCAAACAGTATTGGAGGTATTTGCCTGTGGTCGGTGAGCCTCTCGATGTCTCGAACTAATGGTTGGAGAAGTTTGGTCGCAAAGCAGGCTACATGCCCGGCCAGATCGCTTCCTGTGTACATAAAGTTGTGCAGGAAGTCCAAGAACCGAACTGTCTGATCTGCCAAGGCGCGGCAGAGAGCAATTTGCATGGCAATCCGTTCTGGCCTACTTTCCGGCCATTCCAGTACGCCTGACCCGACCATAGACTTAATTGATCCCTGTGTCCTAGCAAGCCATGCGTCGAAATCGGGAATTGGAAGGACCGACCGTAGAAATCCCGCAAGAGGCTCATCGTCCAATTGATGCACAAATCTGCGAAGAACACTTTCACTGGACTGGAACGATGCGTCACAAAAGTCAGAAATCGTTTCGTTAAGGTCGCGTAGTGATGGTTCCAATACTGATGCGAGCGATGCCATTTCACTCATCCCCCGCACCACCAGTCACCACTTTCACGCTGTCCAGCAATTCTCCAAACTTGCCATAGTTCACCTTCACCCCATCATCTACGTCCAGTGTGATCCGCATGTCAGCGTAGTGACGCAGTTGCTCGTCATAGGCAAGTAGCTCAGAGTGCTTCTTCTTAAGCTTTTCCACTTCCTTGGCCAGCTTGTTGCGAACAGAAGTGCTGCTGGCGGCATCGGTGTCTCTTTGCAGCATTTCGATGCGGCTTTGGATCTTGCCGGTGAGGGGCACAACGTATTCGGCACGCAGCCTGGACAAAGTGCCTTCGTGGTAGCGATGCAGATAGACCAAGGCTTGAAATGCACCCTGTTTGCCGCTGCTAAAGAGCCAGTAAATCGGACGCTTCTTATAAGTCTGCAGGTGGTCTTTAAAGAACTTGTCAGCGATGTAGCGGCGAATGGTCTCATCCGGGGTTTCAGACGCCTTGGTACCAAGGCTCTCAGCCAGCCAAGCCATGTTTTCTTCAAGTGTGTCTTGTCCCAATGCAGCGAGAAGGAATTCACGGACACGGCTGGCGGCATCGTCTTCAAACCAGAGTTCGTCGGTGATGGGAACGATGCCATCGGCATCTGCAGGGAAGGTTTTGTAGCGGCCTGGCTCGAACTCGATGTTGCCTGAATGCGCGTAGATCAGGCCGGGCTCGTCCAAGCTGTAGCGGCCCATCATGCAGCCGATAGCGTAGGAGATCAAATCCTCAACTGAGTTCTCTCGAAAGCGTAGACTTTTCTCTTCATTAGTAAATTTGCTTCCGTAGCGATATGCCGGATTCACGTTAAGTGTGATCTGATCTATGGGCACTTCTGAGGTTAATGTCTCCGTTAGGCCGTAAACTTCAGCGAAGTGACTGTTGATTTCTTCTTCAAGTCGCTTCATCATTGAAATAGTTTCTCTGTTCGTCGCATTCCATGCTGAATAACTTCTCTCAAGGCTTAGTGATAGTCCAGTTGGCTGCGTCAACAGAGCAAAAGATTGAAAGTCCCACGACCGTTCGCATCCTGCCCAGTCGCTCTCGCTTAATCGAATCAGAATATCAACTGAATTTTCAATTTGACTTTTAAGGCTACTAAACCGTTCAGTCAAAAGTGGCAGTTGGTATAAGTCAACTAAGTTAAAGCTTAATGTTGGGTTTATCAAACCACAGAAGTAGTTTGTAACTTTGCAGTTTAGGAATGCCAAAAGCATATGATCGTTCGAGAAAATAGTCGGGGCTCTAGCAGCAAAGATCAAACCAGATTTTTGATAGCGAAACGATAGTGGACCGCTTGTGACATCACCCCATGAAATACCTTCCTTGAAATAGAGACCTTTATCTCTGAGGCGATAGTTAATATCATCCCTTGCAGCGTATTCTGAGCCGTGGTCCAAGTACCGAAATACGGTTGAATATCTTCCAGACCACTTCTTAAAGCCTTCCTCTTTATTCATTGGAAAAAATTTTTGGGATGAAAGAGTTTCGGTTTCATTGGTGCAATTGAATCCGATTGATCGAAAATCAACTTCATACCAATATTTTAAAAAATACTCATCGTCGCCCGTCATTACCCCAGACCGAGCAGAATAGGTTTCGCCTAACTTTGGAGTATTGCCGAAAATATCCATTACTGAATTTGGGGCCCAAAATGCGATTGCACTTCCTGGAAACTTTGAAAAGTTATCTCCAATAACTTGATACCTATCGGATGAAGTTTGCGATAGAAATACTTCTTCCTTATCCGCTGCTTGCGGGGCACCATTTAGGTCCGAGCAAACACCAGTAAAGCCTTTTATATAGCTATTCAAGAGTGTAAAAACTGTA
>CAIQVS010000206.1 GCA_903875345.1 uncultured Pseudomonadota bacterium
AACTTTCGGCAACTGATTTTGTCCTTTCAAGCGTCGCCAGGTTTTCGACGCCGCCATCACCAGTTTGAAAACCATCAGCCGCGCGGTGTCTTGCGACAGAGCGCCCTTCATGCGGACCGTGCGATGTCTGACCGTGGCGAACACGCTTTCAATCGGGTTCGACGTGCGCAAATGATCCCAATGATCGGCGGGAAAATCGAAAAACGTCAGCATCTGCTCGCGATCCTTGATCAGGCATTCGACGGCCTTGGAATATTTGGGCGCGTATTTTTCGCCGAATGTCGTCATCGCCGCCTCCGCCGCGGCGCGATCCGGCGACAGCCATATTTCCCGTAAGTCCTTATGCGCGTTGGGCTGCATCGACTTCGGAAATTTGTCGAGAACGTTCAGCGTCTTGTGCAGCCAGCAGCGCTGATGGCGCGTCGCCGGGAAAGCCTCGTCGAGGGCTTTCCAAAACCCGAGCGCGCCATCGCCGGTGGCGACTTCCGGCGCGATGGAAAGACCGCGCGCCTTTAGATCGACCAGCAATTCCTTCCAGCTTTGCGTGCTTTCCCGCTGGCCCGTCTGGAAGCCGATCAACTCCTTCCCGCCCTCCGGCGTCGCCCCCATCAGCACCAGCATGCATGTATGGATGCCCCCGTTCGTGCAAGAAGTTTTTGAGCGGTTTTGATCGCGTGATCGGATGCGGTCATGTATCAGGCCTTGGTACGCGACCTGATATGGCCGCTGGCAGGTATGGAGAAAGCGGACCTGGCGCAAATCACTCGGGCGAGCTGTCGAACTCGATGCATGCTGATGCGTTTCCAGACCCAGATCTAACCGATCAATTTGACCTTACCGTTCGTCGACCTCCTACACGCCCGACAGTCCTCCGGTTGCTTTGGCTGATTTTCGATCAGGCCGCCGCAGCCACAGGAACTCGATAATCCTGGTTTTTCGTCAGCATGGCCCAGATCGAACGGGCCATCTTGTTAGCGAGCGCGATTGCCACCAGCATCCGCGGTTTGCGCGCCAGCATGCGATGGAGCCACGTTCCTTCCGGCGCTCCTTTCCGGCAGGCCGCTCGCACCACCGCCATGGCACCGATGATCAACAGCCGCCTGATGTCGCGCTGGCCCATCTTCGAGGTTTTCCCGAGAATTTGTTTGCCGCCGGTCGAATGCTGGCGAGGAACGAGCCCAAGCCACGCGGCGAAGTCGCGACCTCTTTGGAAGACCTCCATCGGCGGCGCGAAGGTCTCGACCGCGATCGCGGTGATCGGTCCCACGCCCGGCATAGTCTGCAATCGCCGCGTCATCGCCCCGCGCTTGGCTTCGTGGGCGGTAGCCTTTTCGAGTTCGGCGATCTTTTCCGACAGCCGATCAACTTGGTCGAGATAGATGCGCGCGAGTTCGATGACGAGAATTGGCAGGGACTGTCCCGTGTCTTCGACCGCCTGTTCGAGCACCGTCAGTTTGGCCGGACCCTGTGGGGCCACGATCCCATGTTCAGCCAGATGGCCGCGCAAGGCGTTGATCAACTGGGTCCGCTGACGGACCAAAAGATCGCGGGTTCGGAACAGCATGGCGCGCGCCTGTTGCTCCTCAGTCTTCACCGCCAGGAAACGCATGGTCGGCCGGCTCGCTGCTTCAGCGATCGCCTCTGCGTCCGCCGCGTCGTTCTTCTGGCGTTTGACAAAGGGTTTGACATAAACGGGCGGAATCAGGCGTACCTCGTGTCCGATGCCGCTGATTGCCCGGCCCCAGTGATGCGCGCTGCCGCAGGCCTCCATGGCGACGATGCAACGCGGTTGCTCGGCCAGAAAAGTGAGCACCTTCTCGCGCGAAAGCTTCTTCCGGAAAGCAACGCTACCGTCGCAACGGGCTCCATGCAGTTGGAAGGCCCGCTTTGCAAGGTCGAGACCGATGATGTTATTCTGTTCCATGGGTGCCCTCTCTGTTTGTGGGATGCGCAAACATCTCCACCTTGGCACATCGCGATGCCGTCGGGAGGGGGCATCCACTCCATCACTCGGCCTGCGGCTCCATGCGCGCCTGCAAATAGACGCCG
>CAIQVS010000207.1 GCA_903875345.1 uncultured Pseudomonadota bacterium
CCAGTATTGCCCATTCCTTATCCGGTATATCCGTTTCGTATCCCATGCCGTTCCCTCTCTTATGAAAGAATCGGCAGTTGAATCCTCATATCCTAAAACTTTGTGAACAAGCTCTCAAAACCTACATGGGAACCGGGTTGGTCACTCTGATTATTTTTATGGGTGGCGTTCGCGTGGTTTTCAACTGGATTGTCGGTCCCTTGCTGCGCATGACAAAGGCGATGTCTTCAATCGCGGAACACAAATTCAACACCGTCGTTCCCAATCTTGGTGACCGCAACGAATTGGGACTGTTGGCGGCGGCGCTAGAGGTCTTTAAGAAAAACGGCGTGGAGCGGGAGCGGTTGGAAGAGGAACAGCGACAGGCGACTCTGAAACAACAAGAACGCACCGGACGGCTTGAGCTTGAGATCAGGGATTTCGAAACAAAGATTGCGCGCGTTGTTAACGCGGTCGCTTCGGCCTCGACCGAGATGCGGGCAGCATCAGAAACCTTGTCGGGTACGGCGCAGGAAACCAGCTCTCAGGCGATATCGGTGGCTTCCGGTGCGGAGGAGGCCAGCGCAAATGTGCAAACGGTGGCTTCATCATCCGAGGAATTGACGGCGTCCATATCGGAAATCAGCAACCGCGTCGGCGATGCGTCGCGGCAGGCCGAGAATGCGAGCCGTCAGGCGCATAAGACGAGTGAAACGATGGAGGCGCTGGCTACCATGGCGCAGAAGATCGGCTCGGTCATCGAGCTGGTGCAGGCGATTGCGGGACAGACCAATCTTCTAGCGCTGAACGCAACTATCGAAGCCGCTCGTGCGGGAGAGGCCGGTAAGGGATTCGCTGTTGTTGCCAGCGAGGTCAAAAGTCTCGCCAATCAAACGGCCAAAGCGACGGAAGAGATTTCGGGACAGATTTCCGGCATTCAGGGCGCGACCAGCGAAGCGCGGAAGGACATTGATACCATTGCAGGAACGGTCACGGAGATTAACTCTTTGATGAGCGGCATCGCCACGGCTGCCGAGCAACAACGGTCGGCTACGCAGGAGATTGCCCGCAGTGTCGGTGAAGCGGCGCGCGGAACGACCAGTGTTTCGTCGAGCATTGCCAACATATCCAAGGCGTCGAGCGAAACCGGACGGATGGCAAATGAAACCTTATCGTCCGCAGCGGAGCTTTCGCAGCAGGCAGAATTGCTTAAGAAAGAAGTCGGCGATTTTATCGCGCGTGTGCAGGCGATATAAAAAACGGATTTTTTGTAGTTGTGGCCGATCACGCCCGTTTCAGTTTTGGCGCGGCCTGAAACAAGGGAAGTAGCTCGCTAAGCTGGTTGATTTCAGTGCGGCGGATGACGGTTTCCGTCGAGGATTTCCGTCGCGTATCAACGGGCGGCATGATCGCTTGTGCGAATCCAAGCTTGACGGCTTCCTTAAGCCGCAAATCCGGTTGGCTGACCCGGCGCACTTCGCCCGAAAGGCCGATTTCCCCAAACACGACGCATTCCGTGGGGACGGGTTCGCCGGTCAGGGACGAAACGAGAGCGGCTGCGACCGCCAGATCGGCGGCGGGTTCGCTGATGCGGAAACCGCCTGCGACATTCAAATAAACGTCGTTGTTGCCGAAGGTTACGCCGCAGCGCGATTCAAGCACAGCCAGAACCATAGCGAGGCGTCCGGAATCCCATCCGATGACGGCGCGCCGAGGCGTGCCGTAAGATGACGGCGCGACCAGCGCCTGAATTTCAACGAGGACAGGCCGTGTGCCTTCCAGTCCGGCAAACACGGCAGCGCCGGAAGTGTCGCCCCGCCGGTCGGCGAGAAACAGCGCCGACGGGTTCGGCACGTCAAGCAGCCCTTTATCCGTCATTTCAAAGACGCCGATTTCATCGGTCGGGCCGAAACGATTTTTGACGCCGCGCAAAACACGGAATTGATGGCCGCGATCACCCTCAAGATAGAGAACCGTATCGACCATATGTTCAAGAACGCGAGGTCCCGCGATGGTGCCTTCCTTGGTGACGTGGCCGACAAGAAAAAGAGCGATGCCACGGCGTTTGGCGACTCGTATCAATTCCTGCGCCGAGGTGCGGACTTGCGCGACGGTGCCGGGGGCGCTGTCGAGCGTATCGACGTACATGGTCTGAATGGAATCGATGATGAGGATTTCGGGCGCGTCAACCGCGTCGATGACGTTGACGATATCGCGTACCGACGTCGCGGCGGCGAGCGCGCAGTTGGAATCCGACAATCCAAGCCGCTGGGCGCGCAAACGCACCTGATCAATGGCTTCTTCGCCGGAGACATAGGCTGTCCGATAGGACGCCGCGAGCTTGCAGACGACTTGCAGCAGAAGGGTTGATTTGCCGATGCCCGGATCGCCGCCGACCAGAATCGCCGATCCGGGGACAAGGCCTCCGCCGACAACACGGTCAAATTCGCCGATACCCGAAAGCCGCCGAGGCAGATTTTCCGATATTCCCTTCAGGGGGACAAACTCAATGGGGCTTGAACGTGCCTTGCCACCGCTACGGTTGCGCGGATCATTTAAGCCTTTAGGGGGCCCGGCTGGCGCCGTCTCCTCGACCAAACTGTTCCAACTGTTGCAATCTTCGCATTTGCCAGCCCATTTGCTGGAGGAGGAACCGCAATTCTGGCAGACATAGTGGATCGCTGATTTTGTCATGCGCAAATGTTCCCTATATGTTCTATTTTTGTCAAGCGCAATTTTCGGATATTCACTCAGGGGAAAATGGTCATTTTCTTTTTCATTAAAAATGATAAAAATTAACACTTATTTTCAAAGTCTGGCGTAGAAAATAGCTATTAGCGCATAAAGGAGCGCATTTCATGCTTTTTTCCAAAGCGAAAAATAACGCGCCGAAATCAAAGGATGGGCGTACCGTACTGGGGCTTCTGTTTAATCCTGAGATTGGCGCGACGGTTCGGCCTCTTGGTGAAACGGCCAAGGTTTTTATCCATCTTTTGGCGATGATTTTTGCCTCGCAGGGATTATTTCCGCGTCAGCATCCGGCTTTGCTTGGAGTTAAGGATGCCCCCCGTCTGACATTGCCGCTCGTCATTGGAACGGCATGGAACAACCTGTCGTTTACGAAAGCCAAGTTGCCTCAGATTATCTTGTTTTTTGCCGTTGTGGCGATTCTGGGCTTTACCGGTATCGCGCTGCTGATCGTCGTTTTTTCACTTTTTATCGGCAAGGCGCATGCCGCCACGGGAGCTTGGGGAGGAGTCACCTGCGAACCCGGGATGTTCAGCCCATGCGACAGCACGGGCAATGACGTTGCGCTGAACTGGATCAATTATTTATTTTTTGATAAGATAATACTGAATTACAATGCTCTGCAGTCGACCTATATTCAGGATGCGCTTCTGGCGGCTCTGGGGTTCTACAGCAACGCGATCCTTGTCGTCGCGGCGATCGTGCTGTTCTATCACTTGACCTCCATGATTGTCGAAACAGCCCATAAAGGGGAAGTTTTGGGCAAGCGCGAGCGGCATATCTGGACTCCCATCCGCATCGTTCTTGCCATCGGCCTTTTGGTGCCATTGGCCGGCGGCTTGAATATGGGGCAACGTGTCGTCATTCAGGTTGCCGCTTGGGGCTCCAACATGGCCGATCAGGCTTGGGCCGTATTTCTTAACCAGTTGGCTGCTGATACCTCACTTGTTACCCCGATCGCACCCTATGTGCCAAAGGCCGTTTACGACACGGTCATGTCCGAAGCGTGCATGGGGATTTATAATGCATATGTTGACGGTTGGTCTGGCACGGCGACAAGTGGGGCATTGAACGATTGGTTCAGCTGGCCAGCAACAAATCTGTTAACAACTTACCCTCAATGCGCCGGATCCCCTCCATTGAATGCCAGTGTCCCATCGGGGGACCCGCCTACATATTCCAGTACCTCGCTTCATGCTGTTATGGAGTCTCAACCTGTATCGCAAGTGCAAGGGGGGCCTTCCGTTGGAAATTATGGTATAGATCCGTCAACGGGAAAAGGCACCAAAATTCAAAGAAATATTTGTGGACATTATACGTTTTCGCCGCCGCCGGATATACCACAGGGTGCGGCAGCTGGCAGCGGCGGCGGGCCAATCACGGCCACCGATGCCGTCAATGGTTACATATATGACTATCTGACGACACTTTTCGGCACTACTGCTGGAGGCATTTCCTCAGGCAAAGTATATACGGCCTTTACCAATATGCAGTCAAATGCGCAAAGTTACGTAGCGGATCCCCTCTCTTATTATACCCCAGCCTGCTTGGGCGGATCGGAAGGGGCGACAATCTCTAAAAATATCACTCCGATTGAAAACGTGCTGGTAGGATATCTAGGCGAGCTTAACAATGATTTTGTAGCTCTGTCGAGTTTATCTTCCGTCCTTCAGGCTGTTGCAGACGTCTCTGCGCTGCAAGGTTGGGTGTCGGCGGGCGCGTGGTTTAATACGATCGCGCGGTTGCAGGCTGAAATGAGCGATGTCGCGGCGGCTATACCCGCGACGGAAGGGCCAAGATTGACCCCGACCATGCAGGACCCAATCTATGACGACAATGTCCTGCCAAGATTGCTGGAGTTTAAACGGTGGGTGGATACGGTTGATCTTGGTGCAACCGTTACGCTAGGGAGTTCGGCGCTTCCCAACCAGCAAGACCAGATCAGCATGGCGTCGGCCGGGTTGGCGCAAAGTGCGGGAGCGTCCGAACACAGCTATTTCGACATGGTTTTCGACACGGTCGATATGATCGCGACCCAAGACGGGGTATGGCAGCATTACGATTCGACCAATGGAAAACCATTTACTATTGGCGTCCAGTTTACTGCAGCTAACCCTTTGGCCCAGATGTCGGCTTTTGGACATGCCAACATTC
>CAIQVS010000208.1 GCA_903875345.1 uncultured Pseudomonadota bacterium
CACCTTGCTTCCAGCCGTAAAGGATAGGTTCGTACTGACGCTGATAATCGGCGCGACCGAGAGTGAAAGTGTTCTTCGCCCAAATGACGAAGGTCGACCATTTACCGCCCGCCTCGACGAAAGCCTTCTGCAGCGTGTGCAATTCGCTCGACGACATGCAGACATAGATTGCACCTTTGCAGACGGTCAGCATATTGACGCAGGCATCGTAGAGAAACTTTTCAAAACCTTCGCCGAGATCGTCATTCAGGATTGCGCGGTTTTTCCCACGCATCTTGTCTTTCGCCGTGTTGGCATAATTCACATTGTAGGGCGGATCTGTGAACACCATGTCCGCCAGGGCGCCGTCGAGAACCTTTTCGACGTTGGCGAGGACGGTGCTGTCGCCACAGAGCAAACGATGATTGCCAAGAACATAAACATCGCCTGGCTTGGTGACAGGCTCGGCGGGAGCCTCTGGCACCGCATCTTCGTCGGTAAGCCCAGCGGATTGCTCGTCTTCGGTTAGGTTTTTCAGTTCGTCGGCATCAAAGCCGGTTAGACCGAGGTCGTAGCCGAGATCCTGCAAATCCTTCAATTCGAGAGAAAGCAGTTCGTTATCCCATTCCGCCCAGGCCACAGAACGGTTGGCCAGCAAACGGAAGGCTTTGATCTGCGCCTCCGACAAATCGTCGGCCAGCGCGACGGGTACTTCCGTCAGCCCAAGACGCTGTGCGGCTTTGAGGCGCAAATGGCCATCAATGATTGAGCCATCTGAACGGGCAACAATCGGAATGCGGAACCCGAACTCCTTAATCGCCGCCGCCATTTTGTCCACGACTTCATCGTTTTTGCGCGGGTTTCGCGCGTAAGGAACAAGCCGTGTGACCGGCCAAGACTCGACAGTAAGCACCGCTATACCCCCCCTCTGCATTTTGGCCACGGATACGCAAAACCCAAAATCGGTCGCATCATCGAAAGGTGGCCAGGTTTAAACCGCCCCCCGCCTAATGGCGGGCGCGCCCGTGAATTCTGTTGTGACAACCGCGATGTACGGCAGCCAGGTTGATTGGATCGTCGGTGCCGCCGTGCCGCTTCTCGATCAGGTGGTGCGCCGTGTCGGCGCCAGGCTGACCGCAGACGTGGCAGATGCCGTTGTCGCGGGCGACGACCGCAGCCGCGAGCTTGCGCCACGCCTGCGTGCCGTAAGATCGGTCAACACGATCACGGCGCTCACGCTTCGCTGGCCTCCAACCGTGTGGGCGGTGGATTGGCGGCTTCCATGGCATGGCAGGTTTAGTCGGCTCGGTGGATCAGCTTGGCGCGGCCATTCATCATCCGCAGCAGGCGATCAACGACATCGGCGCTGTGGCCGCCGACGTGCCACTCTCGCAAATCCTTGATCTCAGGATTCTTGTCGGCATAGGACCGGCTGCTTTTGTAATTGTAAATCGTGATGACCGACTTGCCGGTTGGACGAATGACCCACTCGGCTTCGGTTTTGTAGCCGTCGCCTTTGGCTGGCTCACCCCAAACCTCTACGAGGTCTTGGTAGCTGGCCTCAATGGTGGCGCGGTAGCTCGTGTCCTTCTTGCCGGTCTCAATGACCCTTGGCTTGGCGCGCGCCGCCTTGCGGCCGGCTTCAAAGGCGCACAGCAAGGCCGTGCGCAAGCCCCAGACGCTGACATCGTGAAAGTCGAGGCTGTCGGATTTGCGTATTTCTAACGTTTCGATCCGCAGCTGCTTGCGGGCGATGTCGGCGATGATTTGGTCGATGTCGGTCATGGCTGCCTTCTACGCGCTTTTGACTTCGCGCACCGCGCGTTCAAAAGTGCTGCGCCATTTTCTGTCCGCGAGGCGGCTGTTGATGTGGTCGGTGATCGCTTGCGCGCTGGTCGGCCCGCCTTTGATAAAACTCAGGTCGTCGGCAAGATGCCTGCCGAACCGCGCATCCAGAAGATCGCGCGTTTGTTCCGGCGAGAGTTTGAAGGCGTCGGCCAACACTCGACTGGCCGCATCCCAGGCCATCGGCGCGTCATAGCCGTTATGAATGCTGGTTCCCCAAAAGCCCCATTCGAGGTTTGCGGTGGGCAGTGGCTGGTTGTTTTTCATGGCGTTCTCCTCGTTGTTTACAACACCATGAACGCTCTTATTCCGTTGATTATCAACTAGATAAGTGATTGTTTCTTTGCGAAGACGGGGCAAAGACGATTATCTAATGATCGTCTTTGGGAGGCTCCGCGATCTTGTAGGTACGCTTGCCACCTTGAAGCTTTTCGGAAGCGATTTGGTAACCACGTTTCTTGGCAAGCGCGTGTGAGATGGCTGCGCGCACCGTATGCTTTTGCCAGCCGGTGGCGGTGACAAGGTCGTCAATCGTCGCGCCTTCGGGACGCGACAGCAATTTTATGACGAGAGCCAACTTGCTTTCCTTGGCCGGTTCCGATGGCAGAGCCGCGACCGCCGCGAGACCAGCTTGCATCGGCGTGCTCATTTCTTCGGGATGCTTGTCGTTGCCTAACGGTTTGCTTTTCTTCGGCGCTGCCTTTGGCTTGGTGGCGGGGACGGGGGCTTTCTTTGTTTTGTTGACCTTGGGTTTGCTCATGACATTTTCCTTTCAGTTGATCCTCAGGCGCAATCGAACCAGCGCATGCATGTCGCCAGCAGATGGTCGTAATCACCGGCGCTGGCCTCGTTCATGAAGGCTTTGATCTGGTCGTTCGGGACTCCAGCCTTGCGCGCGGCGCCTTGGCAGCGGCCGAGGATAAAAAAGGCGTTACCATCCTTTCCTGTCAGTTGCACATGGACATTCGGATACTTGGTCGTCGATGCCTGTTCGGCTTCGACGCGGATGCCAACGTAGCGGGCGTAACTGTGGCCTTCTGGATTGACATAAAGTGGTTCACGCTCAGGCGCGGTGATTTCAATCGCCAGCATCACACCGTTTCTTGATCCGCCTTTGCCGTCCAGCCAGTCACGGCTGGCGTAAAAGTCTTGCGCGAAGGCGTCGTATTCTTCTGCGCTCATTGCCTTAGTTTCAACGACCATCGTGTCCAGCGGATCAAGCCCGAAAGAGCTTTCCTTGACGTCGCCGATGCATGACGGCTTGCGGGCAAATCCGACTTTGATCGTGCTATTCATGTGTGCCTCTTTGCTAATCACACATCCATGAACGCTTCATTCGCAGGGATTATCCACTCAATAAGTGGATAATCTTATGGCTATCTGCGGCGTAAACCGATCATGTTCGGACAATCTGATTATTGTGCTTCGATGCGTTCCGCTTTCTTGCCCGTAAATTCTTCCCAGCGTTGGACGATCACATCGCAGTATTTGGGATCAAGCTCGATCAGCCGCGCTTGCCGCCCAAGTTTCTCGCACGCGATAAGCGTGGTGCCTGAGCCGCCGAAGCAATCAAGGACGATGTCGCGGCTTTTGCTGCTGTTGCGGACAGCGCGCTCCACCAGTTCGACCGGCTTCATGGTCGGGTGCAAATCGTTCTTGTGGGGCTTTTTGATCTGCCACACATCGCTCTGGTCACGGTCGCCGCACCAGTGATGCTTGCCGCCTTCGGGCCAGCCGTACAGAATGGGTTCGTAC
>CAIQVS010000209.1 GCA_903875345.1 uncultured Pseudomonadota bacterium
AGAATCTGCCGTGCTCGTATTTTAATGCCGTCACGCATCATTTCCCCTCGCTTAGGCGACATTGTAGAAGCAAGCGAACATGTTCGCGCTGTGCTGCACGGCGTCACGCTCGATGCGTTTGAAGGCGACTGGCAAAAAAGGTGGCTTGTAGAGCGCGGCATTGAGATTGTTTCCGAGGCAAGCCGCCATTTACCAGATGACATCAAAGAACAGCATCCGGCAATTCCGTGGCGCAAGGTCGCGGGCATCGGCAACGTGTTGCGGCACAATTACGAGCGTATCGCCCCTGATGTGCTGTGGAAGCTCGCGCAAGATGATTTGCCAGCACTGGAACAAGTTTGCCGCGACGAATTGGCGCTTGCTCTGGCACGGGAAAAACATTTCTAATTCATCTTAAACCTTCAAATACAGAATGGGGCGTTCATACGACCGGAGGGCGAAGAACTTTAATCGGAAAAGTCAAGCTGTACGGGCCGGGGCCGCCTTCTATCCAAGGCCCAGTGTCACTATCAAAGCGACAATGCGGGAAAATATATTTTTCGAATTCGAAACGGAAAGCACCAAATCGCCCCTTCATTTCGCTAAAAAAACCAATCAATAGGTCTCTGTCAGCTTTGTTCAATCCTGTGTATTCAATAGAAAACGTATCATCCGACGATAATTCTGTAATTTTTACGTGCCCGGCGGCGGGTATTGGAAACTGTGATTGAGTCATCGTTTATCCTTTTGAATTGTAGTGCGGATAACGGCTTGCGATCAACGTGTCGACGTAAGCCTTTTAGAAGTTAGTAGTTTAAGAATTTTTTTCTTTTTCTAGGTAACATATCCATATGCGCTACAAAGGTCGGCGGCTGTCCGCATTTCACCAGAATCAATAGAGATCGGGCGGACTGACGTTATTTTTCCCGAAGAATCTGGAAAAATAACGTTGTATGACCACGAATAACCGACATAACCGCCATATGAATTCTTTCCATTTACTTGTGCACAATAAACATATCCGCCATTTTTTAGTTTCCACAGCACAAGGGGATAATGCTTAAATTGGGCTGACGACGGGTCTTTGAGTGTTGATGCGATTTGTTCCTGAATAAACGCTTGCTCTGGCTGCGACAATTGCCGACGTGGCGCTGTGGCGACCTGTGCTTGATTTGGGCCTCCAGTAGCCTCAACGATCAATGGAGCTGTGCTGCATCCGGAAAGAGCGATCACTGGCACCAAAATAAGAAATCTTAAAAACATGAACCTTCCCCGCGTAAATGCGCCGGGATGCTATTCGACAAATTTCAAAATCGCAATCATGGGGTCATCGCAACGGTCATACCGAAAGCCTCGAAATCGTCGCCGCGCTGACATTGTAGCTGCGGCCAATCGAGCGCAGCGTCTCGCCGTCAACGTCGCGGCGCTTGATCGCCTCGCGCGCTTGGTGAGGGGTAAGCTTCGGCTTGCGCCCGAACTTCACGCCCTTGGCCTTCGCATCGGCGCGCCCGTGATCGGTGCGCTCCTTGATCCGTCGACGCTCTAATTTCGCGGCAACGCCCAGCATGGCAAGAACCAGCTCGGCAAAATCCGAGGTCGTGTCAACGACAGGCTCCGCCAGCGAACGGAGGCCCGCGCCCGCCGTTTGCAGCTCGCGGGCGATCACAAGAAGGTCGGTCGTGTCGCGAGACAGGCGATCAACGGCAGGAATTATCAGCACGTCGCCGTGACCAATCGCCGCCAAAAGTTTTTTGAGCTGGGGCCGGTCGGCAGTCGCGCCGCTGATCTTTTCGCGGAACACACGCTCACAGCCTGCGGCCTTCAATTGGGCAAGCTGGCTGGTGAGGTCTTGGGCATTGGTCGAGACGCGGGCATAGCCAAAAATCATGCCCTTTTATGCAACAGACTTATGAAACAGAAAAGCCCAATCGCGCCAATGGCCTGGGTTTGTTTCAAAAGTCTTGATTTCTGCTCCCCTCGAAACTCACGGGTCGCCGACCGCGTTTAAGCGACCTGAACACGAGCTTCGCGCTCGGCGTTGATCCAGACGAGAAATGCCGTCGCGCTGTCAGCCGGTGATTTTGACGCGCCGTACCGGTCGAGCGCGAGACTGGCAAGCCGCAGAAGGCCCCAGCTCAGGGCCTCGGCATCTGCGCGGATCGCTTCCGCGTTTTCGCACAGCGTGGACCATGTGCCGTGAAGGAAACGGGACCGCGGGCCGACGATTCCTTTGACATATTGCTTGACGGTTACCGATGGGTCGGTCGCAATCGGATCATTCTCGCTAACCCCATGAATGCTCAAGTTGGCCCAAAGCGGTCAGCCGCAGGATGATCAGGCGTTTCAAATCATGATTGAAAGGCCTGGGCAAGGCTTTGAAGTTTACCCCAACCAGATCGGGGACTGGACGACACAAAGGCTGGAAGTCGCCGCCGGGGCGGCCCAAAACAGAAAGACCGCCTCGCGGCGGTCTTTGCAGGTTTCGATTACGTTGCAACCGTTCAGGCGGACAACTCGGCTTCCTTGCGCTTCCGGCTGTAGCCGACGAAGCCAAGGCCCGCGAAGCCCGCGAGCATCATGCCCCAGGTGGAAAGTTCGGGGGCGGCGACGGCGAATTCAAACGCGGTGGGTCCGGTTGAAAACACCACGCTGCTGAAGGGCTGCGGCGTGCTGAAGCTGATCAGATAGCCGGGTTGGTCATAGTTGCCGACGCCAAAAGCCGAGACAAGATCCGACGTCGTCACCGCGCCGACGACGCTACCCGTGCCGCCCGCGCCGGAATAGAACGAGACCGTATTATTGTCGTTCGGCGACCCCCAGACAATGTTCAAGCCCGTTCCGGACAGGTTGAAGACCACGCTACCGCCATAATCGCCGATATTCCACCAATGGTGAGACGTATCGGACGGGCCGAAAGGATCCCAGCCGTTGTTGGACAGGCCCGTACCGGTCCAGGCGAACTGGACTTGCGCTCCCGACGATGAAAAGGCGGCGGGCTGGGTATAGTCGGGCGACCCCGGGTTGGCGAGTCCCGAGTCGGTCACCGTGATGCCATCGATCACGGCCGCATGCGCGCCTACCGAAAATCCGACCATGACGGCCAGAGCCGAGGCGGCGCCAAGATACATAGCTTTTTTCATTAAATCCCCCTTCTTTTCAGATGGATAGCGCGAAAAATCGAGCGAGGCGCTAATCAAGCATCAACCTAACGCGCCTCTTCCTCGTTAGATTAACGCACACGAATAAAGCCTAATTGTTTATGATCTGTCAACAGTTCGTACTTGTTATTATATGCGCATAAATACGCAATAGCCTCGATCTTGTCCGCGCGGAACCATTTATTCTTAATCTGCAAATTATTAATTATTATTTTGAATCAATCATTTAGGGAAGCCAACGCGTTATATCGCGCTGAAGCCAATGGGTGGTAATTGCTCAGGCACCGGATAGGATCGGCTTGCCAGCCAGTGTGAGGCGGATGACCGCGCGCCCCCTTCACGACAGATCGCTCACCGTCGC
>CAIQVS010000210.1 GCA_903875345.1 uncultured Pseudomonadota bacterium
AGCGAACCTTTGGTTGGTTCAACTGGTATCGTCGTCTATCCAAAGACTATGAGCACGATCCAAAAACCTCTGAGGCCATGATCCACTTCACCGCCTCAACACTCATGCTCAGGCGTTTAGCAACTTTGTGAACAAGCTCTGAGAGAAAGGTAGCAGAAAACGTCGGGAAAATCTTTACTTAACAAGACGTTCTTGGTTAACAGGGCGTTGCCGATTTCGTTATTTAGTTGCAGGAATGAGATGTACATTACGCATGAGGATTGAATGGCCGCTGTGACCATTACTCACAAAATACATTCGGAATATGGAGAATTGATATGAACCCGTTAGCCACTAGAATTTCCCTTAATAGTTCAGACCGCGACTATTTGAGAACATTGGTTGAGAGAGCCAAAGCCAGCAAGACCCCGGGACTGCTAGATGACGAAGATGTACGGCTTGCGCATACCTCGCCTAGTGCGGAGTATTACCAAGGCGCGGTGGGAAGGCTTCTTGAAGAGCAGTGTTTGGCTCGTCCATATTTTCTTAAGGGACAGTTTTGTCCGACAGAAAAGGGACTCGCTGTTCTAAACGCTTAAGTTCAGATCGTGTTTAAGAGGCGCCTGCGGGGAAAAACTATCCCCCGCTCGCGCCTTTTTTTACGGCCAGTTGCTTCTCGACCAGCGCGATCACGTCGCCGACGGTCTCAAATTCATCGGCATTGGTGTTGGCGTTAAAGGGCAGCTCGATGCCGAACTTGTCTTCCAGCGCGAACATCACCTCGACCATGTCGAGCGAGCTGACATTGAGGTCGGCGAGCTTGGCCGTCGGATTGAGCTTGCTGCGGTCGATCAGCGCTTTTTGCGCGACGATGTCGAGAATCTCGTCAATCGGAAGTTGTGTCATGCGGTGACTGCCTGATGTCGAAGGGGTGTAAACTGGGAAAACCTTGTGGCGGAATTAAGACGTTTTCATTACGGCACTGAAATCTAGGCTGAGCCTGTAATCCTTGTAAAGCCTCGTATTTTTACCGACTCCGCTTGGGTTTCGAGGCGGTGTCCATCAGGCAGGATTTTAGCTCGTCAAGGCCGATGCGCTTTTCGGCGCTAACCGCCAAAACATTCGCGCGCGCCGCCGGATGTTTGGTCAAGGCTGCCGCGACCTGAGCGCGGCGTTCGTCGCGCTCGGTCGCATGCACCTGATCGATTTTGGTGAGGACGAGCTGTGTGCTGACGCCGCAACGATCGAGCAGCTGCAGCGTGGAGAGGTCGTTGGCGAGCAGCCCGTGCCGCCCGTCGATCAACAAAACCACGAGCCGCAACGGCGGGCGTGTTTGCAGATATTGCTGGATCAATTCGTTCCAGCGGGAGCGTTCGCTCTGCGGCGCTTTGGCGTGGCCATAGCCGGGCAAATCGACCAGCATCAGGCGATCACCGAGATTGAAGAAGATGATTTCCTGCGTTCGTCCCGGCGTCTTCGAGGCGCGGGCGAGATGGGCGCGACCGGTCAGCGCGTTGATCAGCGACGATTTGCCGACGTTCGAACGTCCCCAAATGGCGATCTCAGGCAGTTTGGAAGGAGGAAACTGCTCGGCGCTGGCCGTGGCGCGAAGGAAATCGCAGGCGCCAGCAAACAACTTTACCGCATCGTCGTGTTGAAGGTCATGAGGCGAATGTGACGAAGTCATGAGCGGTCAGTATCCGGTTCCGGCTTGGGCGTGGGACGGGACTGAGGCCGCGTCGGAGGAGCTATTGGTCGTCGGGGTTTTTGCGGAGCGGGAATCGTCGGCGCGCGCCGGACGCAGGCGCAAGCGGCGGACGCGCCCCTGATCCATTTCCAGAATTTCGAAATGAAAGCTTTCCCCCGAAACGCTTTCGCCGATCCGCAGCATACGCCCGGCCAAATTGGCGACATAACCGCCGAGCGTATCGACATCCTCGCCGTCCTGCGGGTTCAGGCGTGTGCCGGTTTTGGCCTCGAATTCGTCTATCGACAAGCGCGCGTCGACCAAAATCGTGCCGTCGGCGCGTTTGATCAAGTTGGGCGGCGCGGCGATGTCATGCTCGTCTTCGATCTCGCCGACAACTTCTTCGACCAGATCCTCGATCGTCACCATACCGTCCACGCCGCCGAATTCATCGATTACCATCGCCATATGCTGGCGCGTCTGCCGCATTTGCAGCAGCAATTTCGCGGCGGGCATGGAGGGCGCCACGAACAGAACCGGCCGCAGCAGATCGGCCACGGTGCGGGACTGTTGATAGGCGAGACAGGGCATGATGTCCTTCATATGCACGAGTCCCAGCACGTCATCCAAAGTCTCGCGGTAGATCGGAATGCGGCTGTGCGCATGCGCCGCCATCAGGTCGACGATGTCGTGCAAGCTGGAATCGATGTCGGCGCCGATCATATCGGCGCGCTGGATCATGCAATCGCCGACTTTGCGCTTGCGCAACATCATCACGTTGCCGAGCAGCATGCGTTCGGCGGGGGAAATACCCGACTCCGACAACGGCTCCTCGATGATTTCCTCGACGACTTCGCGCAACGCTTCGGCATCGGGCGGCGGGCGCACAAGGCTGTGCAGCCAGTGCCAGAGGCCACGCCAAAGACCTCGGCAGTCTTCGTTGCCGTCTTCGGTCGTTTGTTCGATTGTCGATAAAACAGGGTCGTTCATGTTGTGGCGTACACAGCAGGTTAGCGCTTTTTCACGCTAGCTCCGGCCCGTTTTGGCTCCTTTTTTCCGTCCGATGCGGCATAGGGATCGGGAAGATCCAGCGCCGCCATAATCCTTGTCTCCAGCCGTTCCATATGGAGGGCGTCTCGGTCGATTATATGATCATAGCCGAAAAGATGCAAAAGACCGTGAATAACAAGATGCACTATGTGATTCTTCAGTATCTTGTTGTCCTTCTTGGCTTCAACCACTACATATTGATAAGCGATGGCTATATCGCCCAATTCGATGATTCTCCGGTCGGGCTTCAGCCGGGCGATCTGCCGTGGCGTTAATTGCGGGAAGGACAGGACATTCGTTGGCTTATCGATGCCACGAAAATCGCGATTGAGCCTTTTGACGGCGGCGTTGTCGGTAATCAGCAGATTGGCGCTTGCCGGAAAACGGCGTGACTTTGGCAGAAACAGTTCGGTGGTTTGTGCGGCGTTCAGAAGGTCGCGCAAAAGCGCGCGCGGCACCTTGATTCCGGAGGCCAGCGTGATTTCAAGCTGGATGTCTTGCGAAGGAATAGGAGGGGGCATGTTGGGTGTGACTGGAAAGCGGATGAGCGCCGGAAGGGCGTGTGTCTTACGACAGAAACCCTGTGCCGAAAGTGTAATCGAGAACATTGAGGATATAATAAATATTGATCGCGAGCGCGCCGCCAAAGATATGGGTCAAACCCTGAGCCATCGTCGCCTGCCCCGTGCCTTCGACCGAATTCTTGAGGATCAGCCAGCCACGGATGAAGCTAATAAAGCCGATGATCTGGAAGAAGGTCAGGGCAGCGGTGATCGTGCTTTCGAAAACGTCAAGGCTTCCTCCCGATGCTATGATTGTGGTTGCGAGATACCCGCCACCGAAAGAAGTCCAGAACCATGAGGAGCCCTTAACACCGGTACCGAAAATCGTGTTCATGTCCATATCAAGGCTGGTGCCAACCGTGATCAGAATCGCGCCGATGACAAGATTGACGAGGATGCTTGGCACGGAATAGGTGCGCGGATCGGTTCCATATTTTGAAGCTTTCACAAGTCCCTTATAAACCAAAACCATGCCGACAATGACGGCGAGGATGGAGAGGAACAGCGTGATCGGGTCCATGATGCTGTAAACAAGATTTGTCACCAAAACATCCAGACCGCCGGTTGTGCCGTTTATCCAATCGACAGCGGTTGGACTATGATCTCCGATAGATCCGGTACAAGCGGTTGTCGAATAAATGCCGCTTCCCTCGCTTTGGAGAGCAAGGGTGTTGAACAACCATTGAATCATCGCGGGCAAGGCGATCAAGCCGCTGCCGCCCAGCATGCGCGCAAAGATCTGGTACAGGGGTGCCTGCTTGTCGCCGTCATAATGACGGATGAGGTGCATCAAGGACGTGCCGATCAGGATCGCTCCCGCAATATAGGCCATGCCTTGTATAAGGCTTCCCATTCCAAAACCGCTACCGCCCGTTGCCGACGGCATCATATTCATGGTGACCGAGCAGAACATGTCGCCGAGAGTCCATGCTGCGAAATTGGCCGCCATCGCTGCATGTGGCCAGAAGGTCGAAAGAAAAAGCGCAAGCCAAAACGTCATCAAACCGGAAAAATTGCCACGGTTAAGATGAAAATGAATTTTATTAAAAGCGGTGTTCATAGCCGATACCGAGCCTTAACATGCGTTTGTGACGCATTTTAGCTTAAATTTAAGCCATATGCAGCATTTTGCACAAAAAGACTTAAAAAGATTTTAATTTCAAGGTTTTCAATAACTTATTGATCTCGCAATTCGAGCAACTATATCAAGGGATCAGACGGCATTGTCTCAGTGTATCGTTCCTGTTGTCCCCTGAATAATCCAGCCCCCTTCACCCTCGGCAATGGTCTGAATTTGGCCGATGCCGGGAAGATTGTCGCCGACATGAACCGCGCGAAGCTCGGCGGTTTTCTCATCTTTGGCAACCCAAGCTTGATTGGTGCTGGCCGCGCGCAAGACCCAGTGTGTCGATGGCGAAGCCGTCTTGTGCGAAACGGTTTTTGTTTTTACCTTTTTGCGCTGGACGATTTTATGGCCATGCGTTTTGTGAACAAGCGCTTTGTGCTGCGGTTCCTGCGAGAGATCGGTTGGCATACCGCTCGCGGCCTGACTGATTCCGGCAGTGCGGTTCGGCGCTGAGTCGGTAACGGCAACAGGTGCTGGAGCTGGCGCGGCGCGTTGTTCGACTTCAGTCAGCTTCTGTTCGATTTTGCTGAGACGATCGGCAATATCGGGATTGGCTTGCTGTTGTTGGTTGGCGCTGATCTTGACGCTGATTTCAGCCAGCTTCTGCGCTGCGTCCTGCAGGGATTTCTGCATGTCATCGACGCGCGACGCAAGCAGGGAAAGGCGTGCTTCATCGGCGACCGACGGCGCTGAAGCAACGTTCACGGAAGGTGGCGGGGACATGGATGGAGCCGACGGTAGTGCAGCGGCAGGCATGGGGGCTGGTGGCGCGCCGGATGTCATAACAGGTGCCGTCGAAGTCGCGGTCGGTAGCGGCAATTCCGCACGGCCTTGCATCGCAGGAGCCAAGGCCGGAGACGTTGACGGAAGTTCTGTTGGCGGAGACGGGGGCAAGGCGACCGCGACAGCCGCTGGTTTTTCCGGCATGGCCGTTCCGGTTCCGGGCGAAGAAACAATGGTCGGTGCCGTGGGCAGCATCGATGTCTTTGGCGCTGCGTTTGTCGGTTGTTCCGCTGCCGCGATCGGAGGAGGCAAGGGCTGAATGTTGTTGCTCTTTCCATGCAGCATGCCGCCAAATTGCAAGTACCCAAGAGCGCCCAGAAACACGACGCCGCCAACGATGATGGCGCCCGCCAGAAGCGGATTGCGTTTGGCTGGTTGCGGCTCCAAGTCGTCGGATTCTTCACTCGGAGCTTCGGGTTCTTCGGAAATCGTCGCAGCCGCAGGCTCGTCGCTAAAGCCGTCAACGGGCGCATCGTGCCAGACGGTCTGATCGGCTTCCTGATGCGGATCGGATGCAGTGTCCGTATCCTGATTATGATTATCCGGATCATGGGGCGGAAAATCGTGGATGTCATCTGTCATGGATCGATTCCTGAACTCAAGCTTGCAACGTGCGGGTTGGAAAACGCAACGGGAGGTTCCCACTCATAAGGAAAAGACGGTGAACCGACAATCTTTTTTTCGAGCGCCGAATTTGCCTGTGCTGCGGCGATCAGTGAGGATAACCTCCAATGACCGAGCCCGGCGGAATATATCCCGACTGACCAGCATAGGCTCCCGGTGTGTATACTCCGTAACCTGTCGGCGAGGGGTAGGCACCGCCATAACCGGGGATGGTCGTTCCGGGATAAATGGGAGTCGAAGGCGCTGTCGTCGGCGCGCTGGTCGGGGTCGATTCGGAATAGCCTGCCAACCCAAGCGGCGCCGATGTTCCCACGCCCACGCCTGCTGTCGGTGGCGGCGCATCCTTGACCGATGTGATGAACAACAAGCCCATCGGAGTTCCCGCCGCGACGACAATCAACGGACTTGTTTGGTTGGCCTGATTCTGAAGAAACTGGCTTAGGGTATTCGCCATTTGGCTGCCGCCGGAATAGAGTCCCTGCTGGATACCGTTTGAAGATTGGGACACAATCGTCGTCGTACCGTTTGTGGCGACGGTCGATCCGGTGTTGCTGAGAGCGCTGCTGAAGCCCTGAATGAACGAAGCCGCAGCGGGAAGAATGACACGATCAAAATAACGTTCGTCGACATCCGTTACCATACCGGCCAGCGAGGTGTCTGGGTCAACGGCGACCGTGTTGATTTGATATTCCTTGCCGTTGATCTCGGCGAGATTGAATCGCAGAACGAGATACTGATTATAGGCATTGGTGACTTGGAAGCTGCCGATCGCGCGCGCACCTGTCAGAGGTCCCGATACAATCTGCGCCAGAATCGTTCCCGGCACGTCGGAATTGGCCTGAGTTAGAAGTTTGGCATAGCTGATGGTGCCAGCAGGGATGAGAATTTTCGGAATCTTCGGCGGCGTGGTGGCCGAGGCCGCTGCATTGCCTGCCGGTTGCCCTGCGACGATGCCCGACTGTGACGTTGCTCCGTCCGTGTCTTTCGAAACGGAGACCTGTTTGATGGACATAGGTCTCCACGTGCCAATCAATTCGCCCATTTGTTTTTGCATCGCTTTGGCGAGGCTGTCGTCGAATTGCTCGGGCTGCTGGACCTGAACAACCGGTTGCTGCGGTGGTGACGGGGCGGGTTTCGGTTTATTAACTTCGTGGGTCAGCGCTTCGATCTGCGCCTTGAGTTCCTTAAGCGCGTCATCCTTGTTGGAGGTATCGCCGCCAAGCGGCGTCGGCAGACTGCTGCCTTTTTCTTTTAAGGCCTGTTCTTCGCGTTGTTGGTTGGCAAGCTCGGTTTGTTCGCGGACATAAGGCGAGGCGGCGCCGCCGGGCGGTTCGTTTAAATGCGGCGGGGTAGTGACGCTGGACGTATTCTTGTGTTCAGGGCCGTTGTTGAACAGGGTTAGGCCGACAGCAGCAACGGAAACGGCAATGACGATCAAAACAAAAAGCTTGACCACAGGCTGCGTGCGCCATGCATTGACAAGGTTTGCTCGCACGCCACTCCGTGGCGCCTGCTCCATGTCATGTTCCATATCGTGATGTTCGAGATCGTCGAAGTCATTTGTCATGATTGTCATCCCGCACAAGATGGGCGCGTATCATCGCGCCGTTGTCCGACATTAGAAGGATAGGCGCGTCGCCGATTTCATAAACGGTCATCCCGTCGCCCGATGTCACACTTGCGTTCCACGCTGGGGACAGAAGAGTAAGCGGCGTACGGACGTAGGTATGATCGCCGTACGTCCACGCCATAGTGCGGGCGTCGAGGCCGCCGACAGTGAGGCGTTTGGCATCCGCCGGAGGGTTGTTCTGAAGAATATCGAGGATCAAATTATCCCCGGCCTCAAGTGGCGGCGGGCGGTTGACCAAAGGTATCTTGGCGTTGGGACCGAATTTCGGCACGCGCACTTCATAACGCAAATCAACGCTCGGACCGCCAGCGGAGAGGCGGAAAATGACCGGCGTCGGCAGGTCTTTCAAGATGACCGACAGGTTGCCATCGCCGACGCGCGAAAGCGGCATGATGCGAACGACATGCGATCCGGACGGTGTCGGCGACACTTCAAAGTTACCTCCAACGCCAACATCCAAGATCGGCCACGGTGCGCCAGTCGAATCGAGAATGTCGATCGTCGTGACATAATTGGCTGCGAGATGGATTTGCGGCGGAGTTACGCCCGGATCAAGCTGCAGCGTGATGATGCCGACATGTCCTTGCGGCGGACCACTGGAGGGGGCTTGTTCCGCTTCTTGCGACGCTTCCATTTTCTGCATAAAGCGGCGAATTTGCTCGTCCGACAGCGGCATCAAGCCTGACTCCGCGCGGTCGAACGATTTTTCAACATGTTCTTGCTCGGCGCGCTTTCTGGCGGTCATGGCTTCAGCCTGCGCGTTGTGTGCCGCGCTTTCGGCTTGCGCAGCCAGATCGTTGGCGTTGATGGTCAGGTCGGTTCCCAAGGGCGGTGACGGCGGCTGAATCGGCAAGGCGATGCCTTTGCCTTGATCGGCAGTTGAGGTAGGCGGCAACGCGGGAGTCGATGCGGGCGCCAGATTTTTTGCCAAGCCGATCGCGCTGGTGCCTACGGCGTTTGCGGAAGGCGACATGGACGGCATAGACGGCGAGGGCATAATCGGCATAGCGGTGCCGATCCCGACCGTTTGAGATTCAGCGGGGAGAATCGGCATCAAAACGGCAGCGCATACCGTTGCCATGCTGACGCCAAAATATCCGGAAAAAATAGTCAGTTTGTTTTTAGGCAAAGAAAAACCTCGAATCAGGTTTATGTTCGACTTGGCACTGTAGCCTTTCAGCAAAATTAAGTTAAGGGTAAGTTTACAACCGCCCGTTAACCCTACTTTCTCAGCCATGACAACGTCAGGAGCCACCAATGCCCGCCTACAAAGCCCCGCTTGACGATATTCGTTTCATCCTAAATGAGCTGATTGACGCTTCTGCGCTGACGGCGCTTCCGGGCTACGCCGAAGCGACGCCGGAGGCTGTCGACAGTATTTTGGACGAAGCCGCCAAGATTTGCGAGGAAGTTTTGTTCCCGCTCAACCAGTCGGGCGATGCCGAAGGGTGCGTCTATGACAGGAGCGCGGTGCGCACGCCGAAGGGCTTCAAGGAAGCCTATCAAACGTTCCGTCAGGGTGGGTGGACGGGCTTGTCCTGCAATCAAGCCTTTGGCGGTCAGGGCTTGCCGCTGCTGCTGAATTTTGTCATCGACGAAATGGTGTGTTCGGCGAATATGTCGCTCGGCATGTATCCCGGCCTGTCGCACGGCGCATATAATGCGATTGAAAAACATGCCAACGACAGCCTGAAAAAACTTTATTTGCCGAAGCTGGTGGATGGAACATGGACGGGAACCATGTGCCTGACCGAGCCGCAATGCGGCACGGATTTGGGATTGGTGCGCACCAAGGCCGAGCCCCAGCCGGACGGCAGTTTCAAGATTACCGGCACGAAAATTTTTATCTCGGCGGGCGAGCATGATTTGGCCGAGAATATTATCCATCTGGTGCTGGCGCGCTTGCCGGACGCTCCGGCTGGAACCAAGGGCATCAGCTTGTTCCTCGTGCCGAAATATGTTCCCAAAGCCGACGGCAAGATCGGCGCGCGCAACGCCATGATGTGCGGCAGCATCGAACACAAGATGGGAATCAAGGCTTCGGCCACCTGCACGATGAATTTTGACGGCGCGACCGGCTGGTTGATCGGCACGCCGAACAAAGGCATGAGCGCGATGTTCACGATGATGAACGAAGCGCGCTTGGCGGTCGGATTGCAAGGTCTTGGGCTTGCCGAAGTCGCGTATCAGAACGCTTTGGCCTATGCGAAAGACCGGTTGCAGGGACGCGCTCTGACGGGCGTGAAATGCCCTGATAAGCCCGCCGACCCGTTGATCGTGCATCCCGATGTGCGGCGCAATTTGCTGACGATGAAGGCTTTAACCGAGGGAAGCCGCGCTCTGGCGTTCTGGGTCGGGCGCGAACTCGACATCGAAGCCAAGCATGGCGACGAGAAAACCCGCGCCGAGGCCGCCGATTTCGTCGCGCTGATGACCCCGATTATCAAGAGCTTTCTGACCGATGTCGGTTCGGACGTCGCCAATCTCGGTGTGCAGATTTACGGCGGCCACGGCTATATCCGCGATCACGGCATGGAACAATATGTGCGCGACGCGCGCATCACGCAGATTTACGAAGGCGCCAACGGCATTCAGGCGCTCGATCTCGTCGGGCGTAAGATGTCGGAGGATTATGGTCGCCTGATGCGGCGTTTCTTCCATCCGGTGGCGGCGTTTCTGAAGGCGGAAAAGGACAACGCCGCGCTGGCCGACATGCTGCCTTATTTCATGAGCGCGTTCGGCAAGCTGCAAATCACGACGATGACGGTCGCGATGCGCGGCGTCGGCAATGCGGACGAAGCGGCAGCGGCGGCATCCGATTATCTGCGGCTGTTTGCGCTGGTCGCGGTCGGGTTCATGTGGCTGAAAATGGCCAAGGTCGCAGCGGCCAAAAAGCCCTCAGCGGGCGAACGCGCCGGTTTCTATGAAGCGAAACTGAAGACGGCGCGGTTTTACTTCGCCAAAATCCTGCCGCAGGCCAACGCGCTTAATATCGCCATCCTCGCCGGATCGAAAACGATCATGGATATGCCGGTCGAGGGGTTTTAGAAAACCTTAGTCCGCCTTCCCACCCTTGCCGAAGCTTGGTGGAACAAAGGAAAAGGTGTTGGACGGGAAGGACACGCCCTGTTCTTCGTTCTGAAGATTGACGCCGGTGGTGCGGCCTTGCGGATCGATCACGCGCCATTGGCGGAGCAACAGGGGATTGTCCTCGAAGATCAGGGTCAGTTGCCCCGCGCCCGGATCCTTGGCTTCGGCGAGCGTGAGCTCAAGCTTGGCGGGAAAGCGTTTGAATTTGGTGATGACAATTTCGCCGCTCAGCTTGATCGGATCGCGCAGGATAAATTCGGCGAGGCTTGAGGCTTCGTCGACATTGGTCTGCGCTTTCAGATCGTCGTTCCAGATATGGACGGTATCGCCGTCGGCGACGATGAAGTCCTTGCTCGGCGGGTCGTAGGTGACGCGCATTTTGCCCGGACGCTTAATGGCGATTTTTCCGGTCATCATGCCGCCCTGATCGTCGATCTGCATGAAATCGGCGGAGATGCTTTTCAAATCGTTCAGATAGGCCTCGATGCGCTGAATGTCGTTCGTGTCATAGGGCGACAACGCGGCGGGTTTGGGATCGGCGGCTTCGGCGACCGTCGTTTCGCAACAGGCCAGCGCGAAGAGGACAAGGGTTAGGCGGATAAGTTTTTTCATAGCATGTACCGTTCGCAATGTTGCCGCAGATCGGGCGGAATTTCCATCGGGTTTCGCGTCTTTTGGTCGATCAGCACCGAGACGCTTTCGCACCACGCGATGCCGTCCTCGCCGCGAAACAGCGCGTTGGCCACCGTCACTGACGTGCGGCCAATGCGCAAAAGCCCTGTGCCGATGCGCAGATCGGCAGGCATGTGCAGCTCGCGGCGGTAGTCGATGGCGATGTGTGCAAGGACGAAAACGCGTTCGCCCTGCGGCCAGCTCGGCGTGATCGTCATGTAAAGAAAGGCGCGCGCGTTTTCGAAATACTGGCTGATCGCGTTGTTGTTGACATGCCCGACGGGGTCGAGGTCGCTGAAGCGCACATGATCCTCAGTCCAGTGTTTATAGATGTCCGGGTTGAATTGCTGGCTTTTGTCCATAGCGTCCCTGTGGTGACTATACTTCATTTGCCCGGATTCGACAGGGGTTCCAACCTGTTTTATGCTGCTTCGCAACATACTCGATTTATTCCGTAGAATCGAGGGGTTTGCAAAATTTATGACTTGTGGGAACCAAAAACATGACGCGTGGCGTTGAGAAGGAATCGTCGCTTCAGCGCGGCTATTTTGCCGTCGGGGTCGAGGGCATCAGCAAGGGATTCAATCTCGGCAATCTGGTGCGCACGTCGCATTCCTTCGGCGCGAGCTTCTTTTTCACTATTGGCGCGTCGGTCAGCTATGCCGAGGTCAAATCGACCGACACCTCCCACGCCGATCTGCATTTGCCGTTTTATGCCTATGACAATCTCGCGGATTTCACCTTGCCGAAAGATTGCGCGCTGGTCGGGGTTGAGCTTCTGGACGAGGCCGTGAACCTGCCGAGCTTCCGGCATCCGCTGCGCGCCGCCTATGTGTTGGGGCCGGAAAAAGGCAGTCTGTCGCCTGAGCTGACGCGGCGTTGCGACCATATCGTCAAAATTCCCGCCAAGTTCTGCGTCAATGTCGGCATCGCCGGAGCAATCGTGATTTATGACCGCATGATCTCGCTCGGCTCCTTCGCCGAACGTCCGGTGCGGGTCGGTCGGCGCGACAAAACCTCGTAGGGTTGCATTTCATTGGCGCTTGATAAGGTTCTGGAACTCCCCAAGTTCCTGTCGTATTCTAAAAAACAGTAGCAGGCGCGATTCGTCCTGCGGATTTTGACCCCTTCGTCGGCGCTTCATGCGGATCCGGATTCATCTGCTTACCTTGACTGTTCCCCTGCTGATGGGGCTTTACGCTTCGGCCTATGCCGAGGACGCCGTTGCGTCGGCGTCGGCGTCGGCGTCCGCCAAGATCGCCTTGACGGCGCGCGCGGGGGAACATCCCGATTTTGACCGGATCGTTTTCGACTGGCCGCGTCCGACGCCCTATCATCTTCATCGCGACGGGGCGAATGTCACGCTCGCTTTCGACGCTCCGGCGGACGCGCATTTCAACGGTTTTTCCTTTTTGACCCGCGCGCGCGGCTTTGCCGCCAGCGTCGATGCCAAGGGCAATCTGGTCGTATCGTTCACGGTTGACGCCAAGGCGTCGTTGAAGGATTTCACCAGCGGTAATTCGATCGCTGTCGATATTGTCGGCGCAACGTCGCCAACGCCGGAGAAACAGGTTCCCCCGCAACCGGCGGCGCAACCCAATTCCGGACAATCGCAACCTGTCGCGGCGACGATCCAGCCGCCGACCCTTGCCACCCCCGCGCCGGCCAGTCCATCCGTTGCGTCAGCCAATCCACCAGCAGCGTCGCAATCGCCCCCTCCGTCGAATTCCGCATCGGCTCCGATTCCGCCTTCAGCGCCGGTGGCGAGCGCTCCGCCCGCAACCGGTGCGCCGACGCCGTTGTTGTCGCCGAAAGAAAGCGCGCGACCTTCCGTTCCTGCCGCGCCTTCAGCGACACAAACAGTCAAAGTACAGCCGTCTGTGCCGCCCGTCAGCATCAAGCCTGACGCAGCGCCACCGGCGCCTGTACCGCCGACATCCGCCGCAGTTCCAACGCTGAGCGTTGAGACAAAGGCCGTTTCCGCGCCTGACGTTGTTCCCGCTCTGGGGCCAGTTCCGGCGCCAGCTCCCGCTCCTGTTGTCAGCAAGCCGGTTTTGACCGACTCATCGGGCAAGCCGCTGGAACTGGGCGATACGCCTGTGCAGATAGCCGCGCTTGATCCGCATGTGGAGGCTCGCGCCGTGATTTGGCAGCGCGGCGGTTATGGCTACGTGGTTTTCGACCGTAAATTTACGCTTTCGTCCCGTGATCTGGCGGCTGGGCAAATGACGCCCCGCGTGACGTTCGAACCGCTTGAGCTGGCCAAATCCAGCGGATTGCGTTTCGCGGTTCCCGACAACGCAACCGTTCAGGCCACGCGTGACGGAACGGTATGGAAAATATACTTGACCGGCCAGCAGCCGGACGTTGCCGTCAGCTCGACGCTGGTGGCGCAGCCGGATTTTGCGCTCGGGGCGCGCAATTTGCTGCCGTTGCCCGATGCGCCGGAGCCGGTGCGCCTGACCGATCCTGTTGTCGGCGACGATCTGGTTCTGATTCCACTCGAACAAACTCAGGCTTTCAGCGTCGCGCGCCGCATGTCCGATTTCCAGATTCTTCCTGCCGCGCAGGGGTTGGTCATCAAGCCGCAGAATGACAAGCTGATCGTACGCGCGGTTTCGGACGGCATTGAAATTACGGCGGAGGGCGGGTTGCGGATCTCCGGTTCGAACGATACCGGAGAAGCGCAACAATCATCTCAAAAGGCCAAGGCCAAGGTGGCGGGAAAATCCCTGTTCGACTTCGCCGTCTGGCGCGGCAAACCGGATGAGACTTTTACCCAGACCCGCCAGCGTTTGCAGCAAACCATCGTCGATGTGCCGGAGCGCGAACGCAACCGCGCGCGGCTTGAGCTGGCGCGGTTTTATTTTGCCAACGGAAACGGCGAGGAAGCGGTCGCTTTGTTGGCTTGGCTCGCCAAGCAAGTCCCCGATTTGACGGCGCATGCCGATTTTCAGGCGCTGGACGGCGCTGCCAAGATTCTGGCCTACCATCCTGAGGACGGCTTGCAGGAATTGGCGCAGTCATCCTTCAAGGAGCAACCGGAGATCGAGTTGTGGCAGGCTGTCGGCGAAGCCGGGATTCGCAACTGGACGGAAGCCGAGGAAAAATTCGCCCTCAGCGAAAACATACTCGCGGGTTATCCGGAACCGTTTTATTCGCGCTTTATGGTGCTTGCCATCGAGTCGGCCTCGGCGGTCGGTAATGATCACGAAGCGGCGGATTGGCTGGACCGGTTGCAGGGTGGTCCTCATGCAAGGGAGATCGAACCCGCGATCAGTTATCTGTCGGGTGTGCTGCACGCGAAATCAGGACGCATTCAGGCCGCCAAGGACGCGTGGAAAGACGCGGTCGCCGCGACCGATCATCTCTATAAAATTCGCGCCGAGCTGGCCTTGGTCGATCTCGATGTCGCCAACGGCTCCTTGACGGTGGCGCAGGCGGCGGATCGGCTTGAGGCGTTGCGCTTCGGATGGCGCGGCGATGATCTGGAGCTTGATATTCTGCATCGTCTCGGCGGTTTTTATATTCAGGCGAAAAACGTCAAAGCCGGCCTCAGCGCCCTGTCGCAGGGGGTGCAGCTTTATCCGAACAGTCCCATGACGCAGCGCATTCGGCAGGAAATGGCGCAGGTGTTCCATGATATTTTCCTCGGCGAACTTGGCAAAAACATCTCGCCGCTCGATACCCTGACGCTCTATCAGCAATACCGTAATCTGATGCCGTCGGGAGATGACGGCATTGCCGTGACGCGCAATTTGGCCGAACGTCTTGTCGCCATTGATTTGCTGGAACAGGCCGGAGATCTGCTCGAAGAACTCGTCAAATACAGGCTTCAGGGGGATGACAAGGGGAAGGTCAGCGCGCGGCTGGCGGCTATTCGCCTTCTCGATCATAAGCCGGACGCGGCCTTGGCGGGATTGACCTATGCCGACAGCGGATCCTTCCCCGCCGATTTGCAGAATGAGCGCCAGCTGCTGCGCGCCAAGGCCTTGTCCGATTTGCATCGTGACGATGAAGCCTTGGCCTTGCTGCAAAACAATCCGCGCGATTCCGCGAAACTGCTGCGCGCCGACATCACCATGCATGCCCAGCGTTGGGCGGACGCGGCGAAAACGTTGATGGATCTGGTGGGACCGCCGCCAAAGGCCGGAGAAACCCTGTCCAACGATCAGGCCGCGTGGCTGGTGAACAGCGCCATTGCTTATTCGCTCGCGGGCGACCAGACGGGACTCGACAAATTGGCGATCGATTACGGCACAGCGATGGCCAGCACGCCGCAAGCCGATACGTTCGGCCTTCTGACCCGACCGGAGAAGGAAGGGCAGATGAAAGACATCGCCGCCGCCCAGTCGCGCATCGCCGACGTCAATCTGTTTCAAGGATTTCTTGACAGCTACCGCAAAACCGCAGGCGACATTCCGGCGGATCAGAAACCAGCGGATAACGATCAGAAATCTGCGGATAAGAAGTAGTCTATAGCTTACACAACGCGGTGTTTTTGCGCGCCGAGCCCGTCGATGCCAAGCTCGATGACATCGCCCGCTTTTAGATAGAGCGGCGGATTGCGTCCGCGCCCGACTCCGTCCGGTGTGCCGGTGGCGATCACGTCGCCGGGCAACAGGGTCATGAATTCGCTGATATAGCTGACGAGTTTCGCAACCGGAAACAGCATATCGGCGGTTGCGCCGTCCTGCATCACAGCGCCATTGACGCGCGTCCAGAGGCGCAAGGTTTGCGGATCGGGGATTTCGTCACGTGTGACGAGCCACGGACCAAGTGGGCAGAAACTGTCGGCGCTCTTGCCTTTGGTGTGCTGCTGTCCGCCGCGTTCGAGCTGGAAAGCGCGCTCCGAAACATCGTCGAGCACGCAATATCCGGCGATGTGGCCAAGGGCTTCGGCTTCGCCGATATTCTTCGCGCGCGTGCCGATGACGACACCCAGTTCGACCTCCCAGTCGGTTTTTTCCGATCCGGGCGGCAGGAGAATGTCGTCCGTCGCGCCGCAAATCGCGCTCGGCGCTTTCAGAAACAGGGTCGGTTCGGTCGGTTGCTTCGAGCCGGTTTCAACGCCGTGCATCCGGTAATTGATGGCGACGCCGATCACTTTGCTGGATTTGCCAATGCATGCCCCAAGGCGCGGTGAGCCCTCGACTTTGGGAAGCGCGCGCGGATCAAGCTTGCGCAAGCGGGCAAGCGCCCCCGCATCCAGCGACGCGCCGTCAATGTCGGCGACGAGTGAGGACAGATCGCGGAGATTTCCGTCGGCATCCATCAGGCCGGGTTTTTCGTGACCCAAATTTCCGTAACGAACAAGGCGCATAGAATTTTCTCCTCTAATCCATAAACGGGTCCTTCATCAGGATCGTATCGTCGCGTTCGGGGCTGGTCGAAAGCAGCGTCACCGGCGCTTCGATCAGCTCCTCAAGGCGGCGGATATATTTGATCGCCCGCGCCGGAAGCTGCGCCCAGCTGCGCGCGCCGCGCGTGCTTTCTTCCCAGCCCGGACAAATGTCATAGACGGGCTCTACGGCGGCTTGCGCCGTCTGGCTCGCGGGCAGATAGTCGATTTCCTTGCCGTTGAGTTTGTAGGCGCGGCAGATTTTCAGTTCCTGCATTCCGTCCAGAATATCGAGCTTGGTCAGCGCGATGCCGTCGATGCCGCCGACCTTGACCGCTTGCCGCACCAGCACCGCGTCAAACCAGCCGCAGCGCCGCTTGCGTCCGGTGACGGTGCCGAATTCCTTGCCGCGCGAGCCGAGCCTTTCGCCGACCTCGCCCTTGTCCTCCGTCGGGAAGGGACCAGCGCCGACGCGCGTCGTATAGGCCTTGGCGATGCCGAGCACGCGTCCGACGACCTTGATGCCGACGCCGGAACCCGACGCGGCGCAAGCCGCCAGAGTCGTGCTGGACGTTACATAGGGGTAGGTGCCGTGATCGATATCGAGCATCGCCGCCTGTGCGCCTTCGAACAGCATCAACTTGCCTTCGCGTCGCGCGTCTTCGAGGCGCTTCCATATCACATCGGCATAGGGCAAGACTTGCGGCGCGAGCGCCATCAGATCCTGATAGAGCTGATTGGGGTCGATCTCCGGCAGGCCGAAGCCGCGCAGAAGCACGTTGTAATGCGCCAACAGAATGTCGATTTTCGCGCGCAGCGCCGTAGGGTCGGCGAGATCGCAGAGGCGGATCGCGCGACGCGCCACTTTGTCCTCATAGGCCGGACCGATGCCGCGTCCCGTTGTGCCGATCTTGCTGTCGCCGCGCGAGGCTTCGCGGGCGCGGTCGATGATGCCGTGGACGGGCAGGATCAGCGGGCAGTTTTCGGCGACGATCAGATTATCGGGAGAAATCGCGACGCCCTTGGCGCGGATCGCCTCGATTTCCTTGAGCAGCGCCCACAAATCGACGACGACGCCGTTGCCGATGACCGACAATTTGCCGGAGCGAACGACGCCCGACGGCAGGAGGCTGAGCTTATATTCCGTCCCGTCGATGACGAGCGTGTGTCCTGCGTTGTGTCCGCCCTGAAACCGCACCACGACATCGGCGCGATGCGACAGCCAGTCGACGATCTTGCCCTTGCCCTCATCGCCCCATTGGGCGCCAACTACCGCGACATTTTTCATGGAACATCACCTTGCAATAATAAGCAGCAAGGTTTCGGCGCGATTCAGGGCGCAGCCTTGCAATTCTTCATAGCGTTATTTTCCGTAAAGGCAAGATGGCGCAGGTATTATTTATGCCAAAGCACAGGTTGCCGCGCTTGACGGGGGCAGATGTCCGGCTCCTTGCGGTGTGCCGAGCCAAGCCGGAGGGTCGGCGGGTGCGGGATTTTCAAAGGCAACCGGCTCCATGCCAAGTTCGTGCCGAATATGATTGCGCGTTTCCAGAAGCCGGACGGCGGTCGTTTGCATCGTTATCAGAAGTTGGCGAAATTCCGCCGCTTGGGGAATTTCATCGGGCTTGAAAACCTCCGGCTGACGGTCGAGCAACCGGATCATCCGACCGATCCAGTCCGGCAAACGCGTGATGTCCCTAGCCCAGTGCGTCGGCGTTGTGCCGTTTAATCCGCCGGTTGCTATATGGCGCGCGCGGGCGGATAGATCAGACGGGGGAATTTCTGCGTCAGCTCCCGGCGTATAATCTCGGATACAGTGCTCGATAAAATTGTTGGGACACATGCCGATAACAGTGTCGATAGTTTTATCCAGTCGTACACAGAACGGTAAAACCACGCGAGCGTTGATGTCCTGTTCGACTCGCCTGAAATGATTCTGCTCAAGCGCCGTCCATGCTTCTGCATCTCTCGACCTATCATCGGTCAACGGAAAGTTTGCATGAAGCCGGTCGCGTTCCTTGTGGGCATCTGCCCAAATCTGCTGAATATCCGATCGCGTCAGTCCACCCCCGCCGAATCGGGAGTATGTATGTCGCAATCCAACAAGCGTTTTAAGCTCGCTTAAAAAAACGTCCGTCAGCTCCGCAAGTCTGGTTTCATCGGCCACGATCTTCTCCGCAAAATAACGGATTTGAAACGTCTATCGGCGCTTAAAACTTCACGCTCTTGTGTTCATATCGCCGACCGAGGAAGGACGATAGTTTCCCGCCCTGACTGCCGGGGAACTGCGCCATTTGATAGGACGCGTCGGCCTTGGTGCGATAGCTCCACAGAGCGTCCGGATTCTGGTGGTAGAAAATATCCGACACGGCTTCGGTGCGTACCCAATCCAGAATCTGCTTGCGGTGGATGATCTTCCACACTCCGGCGGGACCGGAGGGGCGGCGTTCCAGACGATCGAGATTGCGGCCACCCATGAACACGTCTTCGCGTCCGACCGGCTTCTCAACGCGGCAATGCAGATGGAAATAGGATTCGACCAGCGCCACGTCGCCGCTCAGCTCGGCGCGCACTTGACCGATCAGGTGATGCGTCGAGCGCAAGCCGTTCAGAACGCCAATGATCCATATCACGTAATCATTGCCGGTACCCTGAAAGACGCCGGGGCCGAGATCGATGGTCGCGTCGGGATGAAGCGCCGAACGGAGAAGATTTTCGTCGATCCGGTCGATGCCGCGCGCGAAGGTTGCAAGCACATTATCAATTTCGCTTTTATCGACAACCGCTTGCAGCCGAGCGGGCAATTTTTCGCCGCTTTGACCGCCAAGCTGGGAGACGAGACTCGGACGCGAAAGCTTCAGCAACGTGACGTTGCTTTTATGGGGGCGCGCCTGACTTTTCGAAGAAGCGACCTTTTTGCTTTTGGGCGCAGACTTCTTGGCATCTTTCAGTTTCTTCGTAGAAGGCATCACGTTCCTCGCATTCATCTTGTATCGCAACCGTTATGGTTTGCCGGTCGAAAAACCATTCTGACTAGCAAACGACATAGACCCTTTAGGATTATTAGCACAAAAATGCCGATTCCCTAATGATTTTGATAGTTTCTTGGCGTGATTGTGGGGGTCTTATGTCAAGTATGGGCTTGTACAATCGTTAAAATGACAAAATTTCTGCCTGTAACTTAGGATTTTATGACCTTTTTAGGGTCAGGATACACGGCGGGGGCGCAAACAGTCCTTTGGAGTGCCCTGTTTGGCGGGTTTGTGCCCGAAACGGGTCGTGACTTCCGATAAAATCAAGTTATCGGGAAGAAAACTGCCTTGAAGGGCAGGGATAAAGTCGATAAATGCCTATGTTTCCGGCTTCGTTTTTGATTCGCTCAGGCTTCCAAAGCCAGACCTTCCATGCCCGTTTTCAGGATATAAGACGGGTCGAGTTTCCAGCTGTTCAGCAGATCATGCGCCAGATTGGTCGTCAGGCGGTCAAAAGCGGCCAGAGCGCGGCTGAGTTCCTGCGGATGAACAACCTGTTCATCCTGACGTGCGCCGCGCGAAAGCAGGAAGATCGAGACAAATCCTGCCTTGTCAATGCCCAGCCCGCGACATACGACGGCCAGTTCGCGGCCACCGGACTCGGCGACAATGATGTCGATGACATCGAGGCTCAGTTCGGTCAGGCGGCTTAGGATAATGTTGAAAAGACGGAAATGACCAAGTCGCAGAACCTGCGGCAGGATGCGCGGCGCCATGGCTTCGCGTTCCTGAAGCCAGTTGGCGATTTGCTCCATAATGTCGCTGTTGCTCTTGTCGAGCTGATGATAACTCAAAAGATCATCGACGGTTTTGGCGAGAGCGCGATCGATTTGCCCGGCGGAAATGTTAAAGCGCTTCAGCGTGTAGCGCCGCAGATCCGGCGACACCCACCAGTAAAGACGCAACGCCGCATCGGCGAACATTTCGGGGCGTTTCATGATCGGTTCGCGCAGTGTGGCCGTGAAGCGCGCCGTGTCGGCGACGACCGTGATGGCTTTGGGCGATAATTTGGCGCCCAGATTTTCGGCAACGATTCGCATCACGTTTATGTCGCCCGTCGTGACGAGGGCATCGGCAACGGCCTCGTTGACGCTTGCGCGCCGCGCGATCGCCGCAGCGTGGTCGTGGCTTTGGCCTTCGATCACGGAGATCAGGTCAGTGTCGGTCAGCGTTTCGCAATCCGTTAGAACCTTGGCGGCGACATCAATCGTGTCCTTGGCAAGGTCTGCCGCCAGCGCGTGAGGCATTTTCGTGACATCGCTGAAACGCTCAGCCAGATGAAGGCGCAAGACCGGGGAATTCGTGCGCAAAAGAACTTCGATCAATTCATTGACCTGTTCCTGCTCGCGCAGGGACAATTCATTGGCATTGCCGAGGCAGATGTCGGCGAGCATGCCGGCAAGCTCAATGCGGGCAGCCTCGGTGCGTTCGTGCGCGAGCGCAACCATGTCTGGCAATTTTGCCTGAAGCCTACTCATGACAATGCCGTCCTTGAGCATTTCTGTCCCTTTGCTTCGCTCGCATTTGCGCCAAGCTCTGCGCAAAGGCCCGAAAAGGCCATTGTGGGACAGACTGTTAGCACTATATTACCTACTAAATGATTAAAGACTTTTTCATTATGATGGTGTAATAATACCGTTCGAGTGATATTTTTTCTCGAGAGGCAAAGGTGCCGGTTCCGTCTGTTCCACCTGTTATCATATCCAGCGCGTTGCCCCATGACGCGATTACGAGGATTTTGCCCCAAATTCAGGCTCAGGCCGCCGCGCCGCTTGTTCAGCGGGCTATCGATCCCTCCACAAACGCCGAGCGTCGGCAAAAGGCGCGAAGCAACGAAGACAACCGCAAAGGGGGCGGCAAAAGCTCCGGTGGAGACAAAGGCGGCCGTGGCGGTTCGGTCAATATTCGGGTTTGAGTATTTCATTTTTAAATTCCTAATCGCACTGTGACTTTCTCGACATACTGTTTTTGGGTATCTCTGGATGCCTGTAATTGCTTTATGCCCTGTCTTGAAATCTGTTTTGCAGCTGCTCACAAAAATATAATACTGCGAAAACATGAAACTAATTCATTGATTCTACGGTAAAAAATCTGTTAAAAGACTTTTGGCTAATTTCTGCCATTCATGGGTAAGTAGTTATTCCTTTTTGGTATCTATGATGAAAAAAACCATACGTCTTGGAAGCCGGGGTAGCCCCCTCGCCCTTCTACAAGCGGAGGACGTGCGCAAAAAGCTCTTCGCCGCCCACCCCGACCTGATTTCCGTCGCCGCTATTGAGATCGTTCCTATCCGCACAAGCGGTGATTGGCGTCCCGATCAAGCCGAACTGAGCTTTCGTGAAACTGGCGGCAACAAGGAACTTTTCACCAAGGAGATCGAAGAGGCGCTGCTCGGCGATTTCATCGATATGGCCGTTCATTCGATGAAGGATGTCGCCAGCCATTTACCGAAGGGTCTGGAAATTGCCGCAATGCTGGATCGCATCGATCCGCGTGACGCGTTCATTGGCCGAGCGGTCGGACAGCTCGATGCTTTGCCGCAAGGCGCGGTCGTCGGCACCTCAAGTCTGCGTCGTCAGGCCCAGCTTCTGGCGCGGCGACCTGATCTCCGCATCGTTCCGGTACGCGGCAATGTCGGAACCCGTCTTGAAAAACTGAAGGACGGAAAATTTGACGCGACCATTTTGGCGATGGCCGGGCTGGAACGTCTTGGCTTGCGCCATGTCGCCAATTCGGTTCTGGAGCCGGATGTCATGCTGCCCGCCGCAGCGCAGGGTGTGGTAGGCATTGAAATTCACAGCGGCAACACGGCGATGCGCGATCTGCTCGCGCCGATCCATTCACGTGAAACGGCGGCGTGTGTTGGCGCCGAGCGCGCTTTGCTGCGCGTTCTGGACGGATCATGCCAGACGCCGATCGGCGCTTTCGCCCATATGATCGATCCGACGCATCTTTTGCTCGAAGCTGTGGCGGCGCGGCCTGACGGCACGTCTCTTCTGCGGCTGACGGCTGACGGCGAAGTGACGCAAGCCGAAAAGATTGGAATGAAACTGGGACGACAGATGAAAGATAGTCTGCCTTCTGATTTTTTCGAAACGTAGGGCGAGAACGGATGGAAAATTATAATGAATCAAAATCCCGTTCAAACGGTTCTTCGGAGTAAAATACCTCAAATAACCCTCGGTTTTTGGGTTATGAAGATATGCGCGACGACTTTAGGCGAAACAGCGGGCGATCTTCTGTCGATGACCCTGCACGTTGGCTACGCGGTCAGTTCGATGATCCTGATAGGGCTTTTCGCACTGGCTTTTGCGATCCAGCTTATCGCGAAAACCTATTATCCCTTGCTTTATTGGCTCGTTATCCTTGCGACCAGCACCGCCGGGACGACCCTGTCCGACTACATGGATCGCACGTTGGGACTTGGCTATGCCGAAGGCAGCCTGATTTTGCTGTCCGCCTTGGCGGCTATACTCAGTTACTGGCGATTGTCCGTGGGGTCGTTGTCGGTGCAGAGTATTGCTAGCCGCAAAGTGGAACTGCTGTACTGGTTCGCTGTCCTTTTTTCCAATACGCTCGGCACCGCTTTGGGGGATTTTCTGGCGGACGATTCCGGACTGGGTTTCATGGGCGGCGCCTTGTTGGTCGCGGGCGCGTTAGCCCTCGTTACCCTGCTGGCCTTTGGCACCAGAATTTCACGGGTTATCCTGTTCTGGGCGGCTTTCGTTCTGACGCGACCTTTTGGAGCGACGTTCGGCGACGTTCTGACCAAGGGGAACGAAAAAGGTGGGCTCGGATTCGGAACCATCGGGTCGTCTCTTGTGCTGGCTTCAATCCTTGGGTGCATGATTGCGTGTACAAGCATTAAAGAACGGAAGACACGCCCTGAATCTCCGCTCGATTCAGCAGTTTGATTCCCCTAATCTTCAGACATGCCCACTATCCTTCTAACCCGTCCGTTGAAAGCCTCTCGACGTTTGGCAGACGAGTTGAGGCGTCTCGGCTGCGACGGCGTGATCGCGCCGATGCTGAAGATTGCGCCGACCCTGTTGCCGTCACCGACCAACGTTTTCGGTGCGTTGATGATCACCAGCGGGAATAGTCTTGATGTTTTAGATCCCAACGCTGCCGCGCTCTACGCCTTGCTGGATTTGCCCTGTTTTTGCGTCGGTACGCGCACGGCGGAGCGCGCGCAGGACTTTGGTTTCCGCGACGTGCGCGATGCGGCGGGTGACGGCGCGGCTCTGGCACAGCGGATCCGTGCCGATTTGCCTCAATTGGATAAACCCATCCTGCATATTGGCGGGCGTGATATTGCCAGCGCGGCAGAGGCTGAGCTTAACGCGGCGGGACATGTGGTCATACCTTGGCTGGTCTATGCCGCTGAGCCCGCAAGCGAAATCCCATCCGACGTGACGCGAGCCTTGCGCGCGCAACAGCTTGATGCGGCTCTATTTTTCTCCACGCGCACGGCGGCGGTCTTCAGGGATTTAATCTGCCGCGATGGTCTTGAGGCTTGCTGCAAAAGCCTGATCGCGGTAGGAATAAGCGCGTCCGTTACGGACGCGCTGGCGTCCTTGCCTTGGCGTCTTTTGACGGCTTCCGTCGCGCCGACGGAAGAGTCGGTTTTGCAACGTTTGCAGGAAGTTCTTCCGTCCCATGACCGAACCTTTGCCTGACGCCAAGACCCCATCGGAATTGCCTCCGCCGAAAGGCCGGTTGTTACGTTATGCGATGATTGGGCTGGTTCTGCTTTGTCTCGGCGCGGGGGGCGGGCTTTACGCTCTGCATACGTGTCCGTGGCTGTCACAGAGGATAAGCGCGACATCCGATGTTTCGGCGCACGCGGATGTGGCGCGTCTCGGCGCGGAATTGAATGCGTTGCGTCAGCGCGTCGAAGCGCTTGAGGCGCAGGGACGGCAACCGACCTCAGAAACGGCAACCCAGTCTCAGCCTGTTCCGCAACAAGCGCCGCTTGCGGACAAAGACGTTGTGCGTCTGCAGGATGATGTGGCGTCGCTGTCATCGTCTCTGGCGGAGGTAAAGTCGGCGGTCAAACAAACCAGCGATGCGTCGTCGCAAGCTTCGACCTTGACGCAAAGCCTGTTGGCCGCCGCGCTCGCTTTTATCCCTTTGCGCGACGCAGTTCTGTCCGGCCATGCCTATGTTGATGAATTGGCCGGGTTTCGCGTGACGGCAGGCAAACTCTCTCTCGGCGATGAACTGGCAAAATTGGATGCTTTCGCTCCCTCTGGCGCCCCGACCTTCGCCGCTTTGCGCGAGGGGTTGATCGACCATGAAGCCGAAGCGTTGCATGCCGTCGATCGCGCCGAGGCCACAGGCTGGTGGCAGCGCGTAATGGCGGAACTTCGCAGGGTCGTTTCGATTCGCCCCTTGCATGGCGAGGCGTCTACGGATGCTTTTGCCGCCATCGAATCCCGTCTTGGTGCGGGCGACGCCGCCGGAGCGCTTGACGCATTCAAGGCCTTGCCGCCTGCCGCGCAGCAAAATCTGGCGGATTGGCGCTCAGGGCTTGAAGCGCGGCAGAAACTGGACGGTGCTTTGCAGAATATCATCGCGCGCCTTCTCGCCGCTGCGCAGGGAACGCCGTGAAGCGGCTCTTCGGTTTTATATTCGGCTTGGCGCTGCTGGCGGGTTGCGCCGTCTGGCTTGCCGATCAGTCCGGCTCGGCGCGGATCGTTTGGCGCGGCTATATCATCGAAACTTCGGCTTCGTTTTTGATGATCGCCGCTTGTGTCTTCGCCGTCGCGTTTTACGGAATCTTGCGGCTATGGACCTTGCTACGGCATGGTTCGGAGATGTGGCGTCTCGGACGCAGGGTGCGGATTCTCAACGAAGGGCATGGCCATGTGATGGCCGGTCTGGTCGCTCTTGCGGGAGCCGACGCAGCCGAAGCCGGTCGCTGCGCCGTCGCCGCGCGGCGCAAGCTTGGCGCGACGGCGATGACGAAGATGCTTCAAGCGCAGGCGGCGCAGCTCGCGGGCGATCACGGCGTGGCGCAGGAAATTTTTCGCGATTTGGCCGCCGATCCCGACAGCGCCATTCTGGGTTATCGCGGCCTGATCATGGAGGCGCGGCGGCGCGACGACAGCGTGGAGATCGAGCGTCTGGCCAATGAGTTGCGGCGCATCAAGGGCGATGTGCCGTTGCTCGGCCTTGTCCGTTTCGATCTCGCCGTGCGGCAGCAAAAATGGGGTGAAGCCGGAGCGGTATTGTCGTCGCCCGGTCTTGCGCAGCAGATTGGACAGGATCATGCCCGTCGTGCCCGCGCCGCGATCCTGATCATGGCGGCGGAACAGGCGACGCGGCAAGGCGATCACAACAAGGCGTTGCAGGCGACGGGTCAGGCTTTGAAACAAACGCCGGACTGGCTTCCGGCGATCCTCGCTTTTGCGCGGGCGCAGATGAAGACGGGGCATCGCCGCGCCGCGCACCGGTTGATCGAGAAAGTCTGGACGCAGCAAAATTATCCCGAACTCGCGGCGATTTATGTCGATGACATAAGTGACGTGCTGGAACGTTATCGTCGCGTCGAACAATTATGCCGCATTGCGCCGGACGCCGCGCAGAGCCGTCGCGCCGTCGCCGAGGCGGCTCTGGCCGCCGATCTGTGGGGCGAGGCGCGGCGGCATCTGCAAACTTTGGTCAATCGCGGGCAGGCGACGGTCGGCGTCTACCGGATGCTGGCGCAGCTTGAACGGCGCGAGCATAAGGATGAACAGGCGGCCACGGCATGGCTGACGCAGGCGCTTGATGCGACGGCGGATCCCGCTTGGTTGTGTCGCAGCTGCGGCGGCGCGCACGCGGCGTGGCAGGCGACGTGCAAACATTGCGGCGGTTTTATTACGCTCGAATGGCAAAGCCCGGGCGTAAGTCTGGCGCTCACAAAACAGGCTGGTGGCGCGTCATCGCTTCCGGCGCTTGATTGGATGGATTGAGATGGCGGAATCTTCCAGAGAAACGGCGACGCTCGCCGTCTTTGATTTCGACGATACGCTGATCAAGGGCGACAGCCTGTGGGCGTTTTTCTTTTTTGTCGTCGGCGTGGTTCCTGTTTTTGCGGGGATTGTCGAGGCGCTGGCGGCGTTTGGCTGGGTGCGCATGACCAATCCGCGCCATCCGGATTTGGCCGATCTTCGCACCTTCATCAAGGCGCGCCTGATCACAACTCTTCTGGCCGGAAAAACCCTCGACCGCGTCGCGCCCGCGATTGAACGCCTTGCGCGTTGGCAGACATGGAACGAGGCGATGCGGCGCGAGCTTCTCGATCACGCCGCCAGCGGACATCATATCGTGATCGCGTCCGGGGCTTTGGACATCTATCTGCCTATGCTGGTGAAAGACCTGCCGCATGACGCGCTGATTTGCACCTGCATCGGGGTCGAGAACGGCGCGATCACCGGGCAGATGGTGTCCGGCAATTGCGTGCGTCGCCGCAAGGCCGAGATGGTCGGTGCGTATATCGCCGAACATGGTCCGTTTACCGAAGGCTGGGGCTACGGCAATTATCCGCACGACATGCCGATGCTGGGTTTGGTGCGGCACCGGGTTCTGGTTTAAGAACCGCTTCTCATCCGGTCGATGACGAGGCGATAGCCTTGGAAATTTTCCTGCTGCAGAAAGCGCGCGACGCGACCGATGGTCGTGACGCTGACGCCGGTCAACTCATGAATCTCGCGGTAGGAATGTTTGCCCTCGTCCAGCAGCCGCGCCACCCACCAGCGGTCGGCGAGATCGGCGATTTCCTTCGGTGTGCAGATATCGCGCAAAAAGCGGCGCATTTCGTCGGCGTCGCGCAGGTTCAGAAGCGCTTCGGCAAGCGCGGCTTCGGCCTTGGCGTCGGGGGTCTTGCGCTGCGTTGTTCCGGATTTTTTCATGGGCGCGATCCTAGGCGTTGATTTGAGATATTTCAAATCGTCTGAAGCGATGAAACTAAAAGCCGAATCTAATTTCCCCAAAACCGCTAGACTGTGTTATAAGCCGCGCCATACGCTTGGATTGAATTGAGTAAAAAAGCGTTTGATGGCGGCTCCGATGGTGGAGCAAGCCATGGTGGGGTGTTAAGGCAAGTCCTTGATGCGCCATGGCATTTTGCCTGACAAAGCCTTATCCGCTTTTGTTGACATTCGAAAATCAAGGACATTCACGACATGACAGATCAATTCGCAGCCTTCGGCTTGCCGCCCAAGCTGCTGCAAAGCCTTCACCGTATGCAATTCACTACCCCGACCCCCGTTCAGGCGCAAACGATCCCGTTGGCGATGGAGGGCAAAGATGTACTCGGTTCAGCGCAGACGGGCACCGGCAAGACCGGAGCCTTCGGCATTCCGATTATCGCCCATTTGATGACGCAGCAAGGCACGGCGGCGTTGATTATGACCCCGACGCGCGAGCTGGCGACGCAGGTGCAGGCGGCGATTCAGGCGATGAATCCGACGCTCGATATTCGTTCGGCTTTGTTGATCGGCGGCGAGCCGATGCCGCGCCAGTTCCGGCAGCTGCATCAGCATCCGCGCATCATCATCGGCACGCCCGGTCGTATCAACGACCATTTGGCGCGCGGCACGCTGAAACTGAACAATGTGCGCTTTCTGGTGCTGGATGAAACCGACCGCATGCTCGATATGGGCTTCGGCGTGCAGATCGACAAGATCGTCGGATTTATCCCCAAGGAACGGCAGACGATGATGTTCTCGGCCACCTTGCCGCCGAACATCGTCAAGATGTCGGCAAAGTACATGCACAATCCCGTGCGCGTGGCGGTCGGTTCGACCACGACGCCGCTCGCCAAGATCAAGCAGGAACTGATCCAGACCAGCGAAGGCGAGAAATATCCGCAGCTGTTGGAACAGCTGAAAACGCGCGAAGGTTCGGTGATCATTTTCGTGAAAATGAAACATGGAACGGAACGACTTGCCGAACGTCTCGGTAAGGCCGGACATGCGGCGAGCGCCATTCACGGCGATCTGCCGCAGCGCAAGCGCGATCGCGTTATCCAGCAATTTCGCGACAAGGAATACCGGATTCTGGTGGCGACCGATGTCGCGGCGCGTGGCCTCGACATTCCGCATATCGAACACGTCATCAATTTCGACCTGCCGCAATGTCCGGAGGATTATATCCATCGCGTAGGGCGCACCGGTCGCGCCGGAGCCGAAGGCGCGGCGGTCAATCTGTTGACCCCTGCCGATTACGTCAAATGGCGCGCGATTCATAAGCTCATTCACGGTGACGGCGCTCCGCCGTTCCGTGGCGCACACCCCGAACCCGCAGGACGCGGTGGTCGTGGTGGTAGCCGCAATCGGGGGCATGGCGGTGGTGGTGGCCATAGGGATGGCAACGGCGGCGGGAATAGCGCCAGTCCGGGCAAAGCCGCCGGGTTCCAGCGCCGCAAGCGTTTTCATGCCGCGCCGCGAGCCGCAAAGGGTTAGATGGAAACAAGGCTGGACAGTGGTTTGCTTCAATCCAAATATAGGGAAATAAGGGTGAAGGAAACGCAGTGGAATTCCCCTCCCCTCGCGGGAGGGGTTAGGGGTGGGGGAGAACGTCTTGGTGCTTTGTTTGCCTATTCAAAACCCAAGCATTCATGTTCTGATCCTTACGGGACGCCCCCTCCCTAACACTCCCCGCGAGGGGGGAGGGAACACCGTTGTTCTCGCGTCGACTGAATGGCTTCATTCTGAATGAAGTAGGATAACGGCTACTTCCCGAATTCCAGCCCGAACATCTGGTAGAACTCGCGGCGATCCTGCCATTTCTCGTCGAGCTTGATCTCAAGGAACAGATGGACAGGACAGCCGAGAAACGCGCCGATGTCGCGCCGCGCCGCCGCGCCGATGGCTTTGATGCGCGTGCCTTGCTTGCCGAGTACGATCGGGCGGTGACCGGCGCGCGCGATGATGATTGATTGCCGGATCACGACCGAGCCGTCGGTTTTATTCTCCCAGCTTTCCGGTATGACCGTCGCGGCATAGGGCAGCTCCTGCTGCAACTGCCGGTAAAGCTGTTCGCGCGTCATTTCCGCCGCGATAATTTGCGAGGGCATGTCGCTGAGTTGATCTTCCGGAAAAAACCACGGACCCTCAGGCATTTTCGCGGCCAAATGTTTTTTGACATCCGCGACGCCGTCGCCGGTCAATGCCGAGATCATAAAGGTGGCATCGATGATGCCCGTATCGTGAAGTTTTTGCGCCAGCGGCAGAAGCTCGGCCTTGTCGGCTTTGTCCACCTTGTTAAGCGCGAGCGTCGGGCGGAGGTCGCGTTGTTTTAATTCATCCATAATGTGCGGCAGCATCTCTTCGCGCTTGGTCAACGCATCGACCAGCAACAACACGGCATCAGCTTCCCCGATGGCGTTCCATGCCGCATGAACCATCGCGCGATCCATCCGTCCCTTCGGATTGAAAATGCCCGGCGTGTCCATCAAGCCGATCTGCGTTTCGCCTTCGGTCAGCACGCCGACCATTTTCATGCGCGTGGTTTGCGGCTTGGGACTGGTGATCGAGATTTTTTGCCCGATCAACGTGTTGAGCAACGTCGATTTTCCCGCGTTAGGCGCGCCCATGATGGCGACAAAACCGGCGCGAGTGGTGCGTGGCGCGTCCGTCATGTCTTGCCCGTTACCTGTGTTAACAACGTCTCTGCCGCCGCTTTCTGTGCCGCGCGTTTGGAATTGCCTTCGGCGACGGCGGGGGGATAACCCTTGACGCTGGCCTCGATCACGAATTTCGGCGCATGCGCCGGACCGCTGTGTTCCAGTACCTTATATTGCGGCAGAGGCAGGCTGTGTCCTTGCGCCCATTCCTGAAGGCTGGTTTTAGGGTCGGCGGGCGTTTCTTCAATCGCGATGTCATTCTGCCAATAGCGGTGAATGAAAGCGGCGGCGGCGTTCAACCCGCCGTCCAGATAGAGCGCGCCGAGCAAGGCCTCCATCGCGTCCGGCAGCGTGGCGAGGTTCTTGCGCGCCGCGCCGGCGTCTTCGCCGCGCGCCAGTCGCAGATATTGCCCCAGACCGATTTCCAGCGCGACGCGGCGCAACGCCTCGCGGTTGACGAGCGCGGCGTGGCGCTTGGCCATTTCGCCTTCGGTCGCTTCGGGGTATTTTATGTATAGCCATTCGGCGATGACGAGGCCGAGGACGCGGTCGCCGAGAAATTCAAGCCGTTCGTAAGGGACGACACCTTTCTTGCGTGGGCGCAACCCCGCCAGCGAGGGATGTGTCAGGGCTCCCTGCAGCAATTCGGGATGCGCGAAAGAATAGCCGAGCCGAACCGTCAGCTCCTCTGTATCCGGGGTCTTTTTGGTCTGCATCGTCATCAGGTGATCTTGTTAAACAGTCGGTTCCAGCGTACCGAGGCCGGCCATTTCCACACTTGCCAGAAGGGGGTATTGTCGTCGAGCGAGAAGAACAGGAATTCGGCTTTGCCGACCAGATTTTCCTCCGGCACATAGCCGACATTTTTGGTACGGCTGTCTTGCGAATTATCGCGATTGTCGCCCATGAAAAAATAATGGTGCGGCGGTACGACGAAAAGATCGGTGTTGTCGAGCGGCATATCGTCGCCGAGCTTGCGGATAACATGGTTCACGCCGTCCGGCAGATGCTCGATGTAATCGGTGGCATGGTCGGTGCTTGGCATGTTCGTGCCGCCAAGCGGTGTCTCCAGCCGATCCCGATCGACAGGAACGCCGTTGATGTAAAGCTGGCCTTTCCGCATCTGGATCGTGTCGCCCGGCAGACCGATCAGACGTTTGATATAGTCGGTCGTATTGTCGCGCGGGGTCTTGAACACCACGACATCGCCACGGTGTGGCTGATGTTCGAAAATGCGGCCCTCAAAAGGCGCCAGACCCCAGAAGGTCCCGGTACGGCCATAACCGTAGGAATATTTCGAGACAAACAGGAAATCGCCCACCAGAAGGCTTGGCACCATCGAGCTTGAGGGTATGTTAAAAGGCTCGAACGCCAGCGTGCGGATGATCATGGCGATGATCAGCGCCGTGATTAACGTGCGCACCAGTTCGGGAAACCCCTCATCGGCTGGGGGAAGAGATGAATTGGCCATAAGAGATCGACTACCTGCAAAGGCTAGGGATTAAACTTTACCCAGTGATAGCACGGGACGGGGTTTAAACAAGACCGGGAAAATGGCTGTCGGCCTCCTGAAACAACAAGGGCGATGCCGAAGCACCGCCCTTGAATCACGTTTTAATTATAAAGGCTTAAGGCTTGATAAAGATCAGGCTGTACGGACTTTTTCCATGATCTTGCTGACGGTGCTGTTGGCGTGCTGGCTAACCGGCTCAAACACGTCCTTGAACACGCGCGCTGAAATTTCCGACAATTTGTTGGTGCTGGCGAGGATGTGATCAAGGGTTTCCTTCACATGCTCGTTTTGCAGTTCAACCATTTCGCTCAGTGACTTGGCGCTCAGGATCGTCTTGCTGGCGTTGACGGCTCGATTGAACCCTTCTTGGCTCAACGAGGTGGCGCTGCGGGTCGTTTCGTCCCAACCCTTGGTCAAGGCCGAGCTTGATTTAAGCGCGACGTTCCATGAATCGCGGGCGAAGGCGTTCATGTCTTCAACGGTCTTGGCTAACTGTTCCTTGGCTTTTTCCATGTGTTCGACGGTGGCGATCATTGCAAAACTCCTTGGTTGGACGGGTTGAACGACAGATTCGGTCTTGGGACAGGATCGTGTCTGCGCTGCAGGCGACGGCTGCGACGCAACAGGCTTCTCTCCGCGTGACTTTACGGAGGCGACCTTGCCCTTTTTGTTTTTGGCAGATGGTTTGGCAGACATTATAGTTAACATTCTCCATTTACTGCACTGCAGCAATTTAAGATAGATTAACAGATTCGTCAATAGCGCTTGCATTCGCGGCAGCGAAAATTCATGCTGGCAACCGGTTTTTACGAATCACGTGGGGCAAGGATAGATGATTTTTCCGTCAGGTCGCAAATCAATAATATCTATACTTTCCATTGTCTTAGTGTGTGCTGTGGGTGTCGTGTCATGGCCGGAGCAAGCCTCTGCAAAAACGCACCATAAGAAGCACCATGTAACACACGCTGCGGTTGATCGTACGGCCAGCTATGCCGATATCGTAATCGACGCCGAAACCGGGCAAATTCTGCATGCGACCAACCCTGACCGGTTGCGCCATCCTGCATCATTGACCAAAATGATGACGCTGTACATTACCTTCCAAGCGCTCGAAGCCGGGAAAATCGGCTACAACCAGTACTTGCCGATTTCCGCCAATGCCGCCGAGCAAGCCCCCTCCAAGCTTGGGCTCCGTCCCGGCCAACGCATTCGGGTCGAAGACGCCATCCTTGGACTTGTGACGGAATCGGCGAATGACGCGGCGGTTGTTTTGGCGGAATGGCTGGGCGGCAGCGAGCATGGATTTGCCCAACTTATGACGCGACAGGCGCGGGCGCTCGGTATGACGCGCACCAATTTCGACAATCCTTCCGGTTTACCCGACGATGGGCAAATTACGACGGCGCGCGATATGGCGATCCTCGGCGACGCGCTGATCCATCATTATCCGCAGTTTTATCCCTTCTTCAGCCGCGACAGCTTTACCTATGCCGGATTGTATCATCACAACCACAATCATCTGATGGACCGCTATGACGGCATGGACGGGATCAAGACCGGCTATATTCGCGCTTCGGGATTCAATCTGGTCGCGTCCGCCAAGCGCGGCAATGTGCGTTTGATCGGCGTCGTGTTCGGCGGCCATTCGGCGGTCGCGCGCGACAACCAGATGGCGCAACTGCTCGATGAGGCTTTCGACAAGGCGCAGAAAGACAGAACGGACAATCGCACCGCGAGCCGACAACCCGCCGTTCAGCAGGATCAAACCGATGGCGCGCAAGGCGACAGCAACGATAACGCCGTCGAGAATGTTCAATATGTGACGTTGCCAGCGAAAGTCGCCGCCATTTTCCCGTCTCAAAATGAAGTGCCGGAACGCAAACCGCAACCGCAAGCCGCGCCGCCGGAAATGGTGGCGGTCACAACCAACGGCTGGGGCGTGCAGATCGGCGCTTACAGCGATCCGGTCATCGGGCGTCAGGCGTTGGTCAATGCCGTGGCGGGTGCGCCGACGCTGCTCGGCAAAGCCGAGCGGCAGCTCGTACCCACTTCGACGACGAGCGGTGGCGTGGTCTATCGTGCGCGGCTGGTCAATATCGATGCAAAAACCGCGCAGGATGCTTGCGTCACCCTGATCCATCAGGGCATTAATTGTCTTCCCGTCGGTACGCAGTAAGGGATCATTACATGATGTCCCCGCTTTCTTCAAAACGTCCCCGCCCCGTCGTGCTGTGCGTTCTGGACGGTTGGGGCTTTCGCGCCGACGCGGCGGACAATGCCGTAACGCGCGCCAACGCTCCCGTGTTTCGCCGCGTCTGGGAGACGTGCCCGCATGCGCTGCTCGATGCGTCCGAAGAACATGTCGGATTGCCCAAAGGCCAGATCGGCAATTCCGAGGTCGGACACATGAATCTCGGTGCCGGTCGCGTGGTTTTTCAGGATTTGCCGATGATCGATCGCGCCATTGAACGCGGCGAACTGGAGAAAAACGCGGCGCTGCAGGATTTGATCGCCAAACTGAAACGAAGCAACGGCACCTGCCATATTATGGGGCTGGCCTCGCCCGGCGGTGTTCATGCGCATCAGGATCATATGGTCGCGCTGGCTCAGATTGTCACAAACGCCGGGGTTCCGGTCACGGTGCACGCTTTCCTCGATGGCCGCGACGTGCCGCCGCAAAGCGCCGCCGGACAGATTGAGAAATTCGCCGCCGATCTGCGCAAGATCGACGTTCGTACCGTCGGCAAGGCGCGGCTCGCCACGCTTTGCGGTCGTTACTATGCGATGGATCGCGACAAGCGCTGGGAGCGGGTCGAGAAAGCCTATGACCTTCTGACCGACGGCGCGGGCGTGCGCGTCGACGACGCCGTTGCCGCGATCAAGGCGAGTTATGCCGCCGGCGTGAACGACGAATTTGTGTTGCCCGTCGCGCTGAACGGCTATGCCGGAATGAAGGATGGCGACGGCATCCTGTTCGCCAATTTCCGCGCCGACCGCGCGCGGGAAATTCTGGCGGCTTTGCTCGATCCGGCCTTCAACGGCTTCCAACGCAAGAAACCGATACGTTTCGCCGCCGCCGCCGGAATGGTCGAGTATTCCGATCAGCTCAATCCGCTCATGACCGCTTTGTTCCCGCCGAAGCAGATCGAGAACACGCTCGGTGCGATCATGGCGCGCGAAGGCTTGAAACAACTGCGCATCGCCGAAACCGAGAAATATCCGCACGTGACGTTTTTCTTCAACGGCGGGCGTGAAGAGCCCTACAACGGCGAAGACCGGATCATGGTGCCGTCGCCCAAGGTCGCCACCTACGATCTGCAGCCGGAGATGTCGGCCAACGAAGTCACTGACCGGGTTGTCACGGCGATCGACAGCGGCATGTATGATTTCATCGTCCTGAATTACGCCAATCCCGATATGGTCGGTCATACCGGCTTCTTCGACGCGGCGGTCAGGGCAGTCGAGGCCATCGACCATAATCTGGAGCGCTTGTTCTCAGCCGTCGAAAAGCAGGACGGCATCGTGCTGCTGACTGCCGATCACGGCAACTGCGAGACGATGCATGACGCGACCACCAACGGCCCGCACACGGCGCATACGCTGGTGCGGGTTCCGGTGATCCTGATCAACGCGCCAAAGGATGTGAAAGCCTTGCACGACGGCAAGCTTGCCGACGTCGCGCCGACTTTGTTGGAGCTGATGGGGATGGCAAAGCCGGATGTCATGGACGGGGCAAGTTTGATTGTGCGGGATGGCCGCGCATGATGGGGCGCAGATGATGATCAAGAGCCCCCTTGCTTCAACACTTCGTGCCACTGCCGCGATTTTTCGTCCGCCCTTTGACGGGCTGTGGCTGGTCGCGCTTCTCTATATCGTTTTCTGTTATGTCGCCTATCCGCACAGCGCCGTTTTGCGCGGCGATTTGCCGGATACCGACGATTACATGTATCTCAATCAGGTGATCGACTGGATGAAGGGTCAAGGCTGGTACGACAACATCCAGCACCGCCTCGATCCGCCGGTAGGCGTGCCGATCCATTTCTCGCGCCTTGCGCAATTGCCGATGGCGGCGTTGCTGGGATTGTTCGAGCTTTGCGGCCTCGGTCCGCGCGGCGCCGGAACCGTGATGGCGACGATTTATCCGGTGATTTTGTTGGGCTGCTTTTTTGCGACGCTGCGCTGGGTCGCGGAAAGTTTCGTGCCAAAGGAATGGGCGGGAGCGTCGGCTTTCGTCGCCCTGTTTTCGGGCGGCGCGCTCTTCATGTTTCGTCCCGGCCATATCGATCATCACGGCCTGATCGTCATTCTGGTCGCGTTGGCTATGGGGTGCGTTCTGCGCATGATGGAACGTCCTGACCAGCGGCGGTGGGCGGTTTATGCCGGACTCATTATGGCAGCGGGACAGACGATCGCGCTGGAGATTCTGCCGTGGCTGTTGCTGCTGTCGGGCTGGGTTGGGCTTTGGGCGGTCGTCAAGGGTAAGGCGGCGGCGTGGCAAAGTCTGCTGTATAGCCTTGTTTTCTGTGTCATCAGTTTTGTCTGCCTTGCGTTGACGCGACCGCCTTCCGACCTGATGACAATCGACGTCCTGACTTACTCGATCGTCTATGTCATTCTGGCGGCAGGGATTGCCGTAACTTTTGCCGGTATAGCTCTGGTTGCCAATGCATCCGCATTTCTGCGTTGGATAATCGGTGGTGGCTTGGCGGTCGGGATCGGTTTTCTGTTCCTGCGGCATTTTCCGGAGCTGGTTGTCGGTCCCTATGGCGGGATCGATCCGGCGCTGGCGCAAATCATCCTTGACGAGATTGAAGAAGCGCTGCCTTTCAAGACGGCGCGCAACAGCTGGTTCGATATTTCCCGGATCGCCGTGCCGACTTGGATCGCGATGATTGTCCTGATTCGGATTCTTTGCGACCGGACGCGGCGACCGGATGAGCGCTGGCGCTGGGGGCTGCAATTCCTGATGCTTGCCGCCGCTTTCGCCCTGTCGATGTTCTATCAGCGCCGGTTCGTGGCGATGATGGGAATGTTAACCATCATTCCGCTGACGGCGCTTCTGCAAACGGGTTGGGTTGCGATTGGCGAGCGTTGGCGGGGGCGCGCGCGAACCTATGCCGAAATCGGCCTCGTGCTTCTGGTTGGGCCTCTGCCCGCCATTCTTTATCCGGCGATTCTTGACGGGCGCAGCTTCAACACCGGCATCCTGATGTTTGGCGCGGGAACGTCGGCATCGACCGACAAATGCGAGATGTATGAACTTGAAAACGCCCTGCGCGACAAGGCCGCTTACGGCGACCGGCCACGCCTGATCATGAACACGATCAGTTCCGGGCCGGAGATTTTGTTCCGCACCGACCACAGCGTTCTGTCGGCGCCCTTTCATATGGATGTCGCCGGAAACGTCGATGCCACGCGCTTTTTCTCGACGCCTTATCCGGAGGAAGCCGAGGCGATTGCCCGCCGCCGCCATATCGATCTGGTGGTCGCCTGTCGCGCTTTTCCCGAAGTCTATGTGCGCGTCTCCCCTTCCAAGGAGCTTCGCCAAGGCGATGCGATCGATGATTTCGCGCCGCATTTCATTCAGCGCCTGATGCTCAACAAAGTGCCGTCCTGGTTGAAGGAGGCGCAGATTCCGGGACTCGTTAACTATGCCGTGTACGAAGTGCATTTGTCGCCGTGATCGACTCGCGTTTCGGATGCGCACGCCGACGTCGTAGTGGTGCGTTTTGACCACACCTGAAAAAAAGTGGCTGCAACTAAAAATTTTTATTGAATGTTAAAAATTTGGATATATGTTGCGAATTACGGAAGCGCACGTACCACTGGCCCAAGGACGCAAGGGAATACCACCTTTTCCGTTCCCCACTGGTTTATGTAACGACGCTTTGCCGCCCTGATCGGTCTCGATCGGTCAGGGAACGTGGTATGCAGCAAAGAGTCTTTCTTTTGTCGGGTGAGCCGCCTGAAAGTTTTTGGCTTAGTCGGCAGAAGAAACCGTCCTTCGTTGTAAGGCAAAGATGGCAGGGTCTGGGTGTCGCTGGTCGTTGATCGCATCACGCTATCGCTCCTTATCCTTGAAAGCTTGAACGGTTTTCGTTCATGTCCGGTCCGCGCTTTTGGCAGAATGGGCTTCTTTGCTGCGTTGGTTAACAATTGATGCCGTTAGGCATCGAACCAATGAAGGAGCAGGGCCGATGGATTACAACCCGACAGCCTCCGTGGGCAGTCACATGAGCGCCGGAACCGCCGACATTATCGGTAATGATTCCTCAGCCGATTACGGCCTGATGCGTTTCTCCGGCATTGAGGACGCGTTGAAGACGCTGCGTCCCGACCAGTCGGTGCAATGCATGCATCCCCATCAGCTGACGGCGGCGGCGCGCGCGTTTGTCGAGCATTTCCCCGGTCACGCGCTTTACGCGGTCAAGGCCAATCCGAGCCCCTATGTGCTGCAGCGTCTGTATGCCGCCGGCATCAACCATTTCGACGTCGCGTCGCTGAACGAGATCAAGTTGGTGCGCGGGTTGTTCCCGATGGCGCATTTGGCCTTCATGCATCCGATCAAGAGCCGCAGCGCAATTCGCAGCGCCTATTTTGATTACGGTGTGCGCGATTTCGTTATCGACACTTTCGAGGAACTGCACAAGATTCTCGAAGAAACCAAGGTCGCCGCCGACCTCACCATCATTGTGCGCATCAATATGCCGAAGGGCAGCGCCGCTTGTCCTCTGGTCGGAAAATTCGGCTGCCAGCCCGATGTCGCCGCCACGCTGTTGCAGGACGCGGCTAAGGTCGCGCACAAAGTCGGCGTCTCCTTCCACGTCGGCTCGCAAACAATCGATCCTTCCTCCTACGCTTTCGCCATCCAGAAGGCGGGCGAGATCGTGAAGCAATCCGGGGTCGATCTTGACGTGCTGGATGTCGGCGGGGGATTTCCTATTCCGAATCTCGGCATGGACGTGCCGCCGCTGACGGCTTTCTTCGATGTGATCCGCGAGGAAATCGCCAAGCTCGACCTTCCGCCGACCTGCGAGATTTGGGCCGAGCCGGGGCGCGCCTTGTCCGGCACCTCGACCACGCTTCTCGTCAAGGTCGAACTGCGCAAGGGCGACGCCCTTTACATCAACGACGGCAGCTACGGCAACATGTTCGAAGTCGCTTGCATGAAGTGGCGGAACCGCACGCAGTTGATCCGCCCGACGCGCCGTGGCCGCAAGGCTCCGAGCAGAGCGCTTGCGCCGTTCCGGTTCTTCGGCCCGACCTGCGATTCGGTCGACTATATGCCGGGACCGTTCATGTTGCCGGAGGATGTCTGCGAAGGCGACTGGATCGCTTTGTCCGGCATGGGCTCCTATATGGCGGCTTCGCAGTCGAATTTTAACGGCTTTCATTCCGACCTTCAGGTTGAAATCGCCGACGAACCGGACGCTTCGGTGACGAAGCGCCGTACGCGATCGACCGCCAATTTGACGTTGGTTAAAGCCTAAACGCGCTCAAGACAGGTTTCGGGACAGGCGTAACTCCAATCATGGTTTGGTGAGGGGTGGGCGGTGTCTCGGCGTCGATCGGCTGATTAAACAAGGAAAGGAGGATTTTTGATGGACAATGTTTTGATTATCGGCGCGGGCGCCGCAGGGGCGGTGACGGCGAAGAAATGCGCCATGAACCGCGATGTCTTTAAGAACGTACATTTGGCTTCACGTACGCTGGCGCGCTGCGAAGCGGTGAAGCAGGAATGCCAAAGCGAAATTACGGTGTCGCCGATCGACGCCGACGACGCGGCGCAGGTTGCGCGGCTGATCCGGCAGCAACAGTCGAAAATCGTCATCAATATGGCGCTGCCTTACGAGAATCTGCCGATCATGGAGGCCTGCCTCGAAGCCGGAGCGCATTACATCGACACCGCGTGCCACGAAGACCGGAACAAGGCCGGATTTACCTATGAATCGCAGTGGCCGTACCATGAACGATTCCGCCAGAAAGGCTTGATGGCCGTTCTTGGTTGCGGCTTCGATCCCGGCGTCACCAACGCTTTCTGCGCCTACGCGCAGGAACAGCTGATGGACGAAATCCACACCGTTGACATCATCGATTGCAACGACGGCAATCACGGCAAGGCCTTCGCCACCAACTTCAACACCGAAATCAATATCCGCGAAGTGACGCAGAAGGGGCGTTACTGGAAGGACGGCGAATGGAAAGCCATAGATCCGCTTAGCATCGCCCATATGATCGATTTTCCCGGCGTGGGTTCGCGCAAGGGCTATCTGATTTACCACGAGGAGGAGGAATCGCTGGTTCTCCATCTGCGTGGCCTGAAGCAAATCCGTTTCTGGATGACCTTCTCGGACAATTACATCAAGCATCTGAACGTGCTGGAAAATGTCGGCATGACCCGCATCGATCCCGTCATCTATAAGGGCGTCGAGATCATTCCCCTGCAGTTCCTCGCGTCGTTGTTGCCCGATCCGTCGTCGCTGGCGCAGAACTACACCGGCAAGACCTCCATCGGCTGCATCATTCAGGGCGTGAAGGACGGCAAGCCTGTCCGCAAAATCATCTATAATTGCTGCGATCACGCGCAGTGCAACCGCGAGATCAAATCGCAGGCTGTCTCCTATACGGCGGGCGTGCCGTCGATGGCGGCGGCGCTGGTGATGATGCAGGGGCTTTGGCAAGGCGCGGGCGTGTTCAACGTTGAGCAGTTGCCGCCTATTCCGTTTCTCGAAGAAGTTGGCCGCCAAGGACTGCCGTGGCATGTCGAGGACATCAAGGTCGAAGCGCAGCGGGAATTTTTGGCGGCATGATCGCTCCTTGCCCAAGCGGGGAAGGCCATGAGACAAGGCTTCGCGGTTGGTTGGAGGCCATCCCCACCCCCGCCTACGTCGCCGACATCGCGAAGATCAAAAGAAATTTGGCGACGGCGGCGCGGATCAAGCGCGAGACGGGATGCCGGATTCTGCTGGCGACCAAGGCGTTCGCGATGCCGGTTCTGTTTCCGCTGATGCGCGAGACGCTCGACGGCACCACGTCCAGCGGCTTGTTCGAGGCGCGTATGGAGCGCGAAGAATTCGACAAGGAAATCCACACCTATATTCCGGCCTATAAGGAAGAGGAATTCGCGCAGATCGTCGAACTGGCCGACTGCGTTTATTTTAACTCGGCGTCGCAGGTCGAACGTTACATTGACCGCGTCAAGGCCAAAGGCAAGCGCGCCGGTCTGCGCATCAATCCCGGTTTCTCGAATTCGACCGTCGGCGGCGACCTGTATAATCCCTGCGCTCCCTGCTCGCGTTTCGGCGAACTGCCCGCCCAATTCCATCGCATTCCGTGGGACAAGATCGACATTTTGCATGTGCATACGTTATGCGACTCGCTGCATGACGGCTCGGTCAAACTGATTCAGCATGTCGCCGAGAATTTTGCCGAACAGGTCGGAAAGGTCAAAGCGGTCAATTTCGGCGGCGGACATTACTTTAATCACCCCGATTACGATGTTGACGCTTTTATCGCGGCGATCAGGAATTTCCGCGCCATATTCCCGCACGTCGAAATCTATTTCGAACCCGGCGGCGCGTTGGTTTACGACGCCGGATATTTGGTGGCGACGGTCCTCGATTTCCATTTCAACGCCAAACCTTTGGCGATTCTCGATACCTCCGCCAACAACCACATGCCGATCGTGCTGCAAGCCCATTACCGCCAGCCCTTGCAAGGCGCGGGCAAGCCGGGCGAATTTCCGCACACGTACGTTCTTGGCGGCAACATGTGCATGACCGGCGACGTGATCGGCGAATATTCTTTTCCAAAGCCGCTTAAGGTCGGCGACCGTCTGGTGTTCGAGGACATGATTCAGTACAGCTTTGTTCAGAACAACACGTTTAACGGCGTGCCTCTGCCCGATTTGTTCGTCCTTCACGAGGATGGAACCGTCCAACGCGCCAGCGCCTTCGGCTATGAGGATTTCCGCTCGCGTCTGGGTTTTCCGGCGTAAGGCTAACGCTTGTCCAAGCTTGGCGGATCGACGCATACTCGGCGGATGATTCGGCGCTTCCTCCTTCTGTTTTGTATGGGCCTTGTTTTCACCGCGCTCGTGCCACGTCACGCGCATGCCGATGACGCCAAGCAAAAACTGCAACAGGTCGAAAGCGAACTCGACCAACGCAAGCAAAAAGAAGCTGCGCTGAATGCGGAGGCGCAACGCGCCAGCGAAACGCTGAAGCCCTTGCAACAGAGATTGATCGCGGCGACCGAAGCGCTGAACGCGAAGCAGGACGAGGAGCAAAACCTTGAGGACAAGCTCGACGATTTGAACGCCGACATCGATTCCAAGACTAAGCAAATGCAGGAGGAGAAGCATAAGCTGATCCTGCTGACCGATGCGCTGATCGAGTTAAGCCGCGAGCCGCCGGCGGAGTTGCTGCTGCAAACCGGGTTGACGCTCGATTCCATCCATCGCACCATTTTACTGCGTTCGGTTCTGCCCAATATCCATGAGGCGACCGACACCATCGCCCATGACCTCGCGGCGCTGAACGATCTGAAGGCCGAAGCCGATCGGCAGCAACAGCGGGTTGCGGCGGTCGAGGCGAATTTACAGGCGCAACGAGGCGATCTCGACCAGCTGGTGCGAACTCGTCAGGGGTTGCTCCAGCGCACGGAGAAGGAACGCGAAGAAACGGCGGCGGAACTGGTTTCGCTCGCAAGCCAAGCGCAGGATTTGCGGCAGTTGCTGGCGCAGCTTGCGCCGCGTCACGGCGGCAAAGCGCAGCCGGAGCCGGAGGGACTATCTCCGGCGCTCAAATGGCCGGTCGCGGGACGGATTATCCATTCCTATGGCGACAGGGATGCCGACGGCGTTACCAGCGATGGCGTCAGCTTCGCCGCGTCTTCGGCTGCGCCGGTGGTGGCGCCGCGCGCCGGACGGGTCGTCTTTGTCGGACCGTTCAAGGGCTATGGCCAGATCATTATCCTGCAGCATGGCGGCGGGTATCACAGTTTTCTGGCGGGGCTTGGGCGCATCGACGCGGAAATGGGGCAGGAGGTCGAAACCGGCGAGCCGCTTGGCGTCATGCCGCTGGATGCCAAAGGCCACCCGCAGCTTTATTTCGAATGGCGGCGCAACAACGAGCCCGTCAATCCGGCGGCATTCAAGCCTTGATGCGATGTCTTCCGGTCGGCGGCAGCCGCTGCGTCGAAGCAAATGACGATCAGGATTGGCTTGGCTCAATGAGCCATTTCTGCATAACGACGCGCGGAATGGCTTCGAACCCGATGCGGTTATAAAACTCAACAACCTTCGTGTTTGTTTCACGCACCAGCAACATCACTTTGACTATGTTGCGCTCTTCCAACCAGTGTTCGGCAGCGGAGACCATACGACGCCCTGTGCCAAGACCTTGCTGCGCGGGATCGACAGCGACGTAGTAAATCCAGCCGCGATGGCCATCGTGACCGACCATAATACTGCCCACAATATGGTTTGAAGCATCAACACCCAGTAGGATCTCCGAGTTCCCTTTGCCGAGGGCAAGGCGATAATCCTGCGCGGGATCGTTGTAGCTGGCGGTCAGGCCGCAAACACGCCAGAGGCCGATAACCAAGTTTTCATCTTCGGCGGTTGCGGCGCGAATAACAATGTCCGCAGACACAGCCTAGACCTTTTCAACCTGACTGTATTCGAGTTCGACCGGCGTGGCGCGGCCAAAGATCGAAACGGAGACCTTGAGGCGCGCTTTGGCTTCGTCGACATCCTCGACGGTGCCGTTGAACGAGGCGAAGGGACCGTCGGCGACCCGCACTTGCTCGCCAACCTCGAACGTAACCGAGGGTTTCGGATGTTCGATGCCTTCGGTAACCTGATTAAGAATCCGTTGCGCTTCGGCCTCGGTGATTGGCGCGGGCTTGCCGCCGCCGCCAAGAAAGCCCGTTACCTTGGGCGTGTTCTTGACCATGTGCCAGCTCTCGTCCGTCAATTCCATCTTGATCAGGACGTAGCCGGGGAAGAATTTGCGTTCGGCATTGACCTTGGCGCCACGGCGAACCTCGACCACTTCCTCGGTCGGCACCAGAATTTCGGAAAAGAAATCGCCGAGGCCTTTTTTCAGGGCGCTTTCACGAACCGACTCGGCGACCTTTTTCTCGAACCCCGAATAAACATGGATAACGTACCAGCGGTGCTTGGCGTTGGACGCCGGAGCAGCGGCTTTGCCCTCCGCCGTCTTCGAAAGTGTCGTTGCGTCGTTCATGAATTCATCCCCAAAATGCGGCTGATGGCGAAGCCAAGAGCGGTGTCGATTCCAAAAAAGAAAGCGCCGGTGATTAACGCCATGGCGATGACCATCACGGTCGTCGTCACGGTTTCCTTGCGTGTCGGCCAAGTGATCTTGGCGATTTCCGCCCGTGCTTCGCGCACAAATTCGGCGAAGCTAAATTTCTTGCCGACCGTTTTTTGTTCATCCGTACTCATGCGTTCTTCCCATCATAATTCTTGTTTCCGTCGTAGGCACATAGGCGGGCTCGCCCGAAACGTGCGCCGCGAACAAAGACTGGCAGGAGTGGGGGGACTCGAACCCACAGCCCCCGGTTTTGGAGACCGGTGCTCTACCAATTGAGCTACACTCCTATCGTCACCATCCACCCATAGTTCCCCGTCCGGCGGATCGCGCCGGACTGAACAAACCAACTTATAGGGGACGTGGACATTTAACCTAATTCAGCAAGATACACCAGAAAAAAACGTGGCCGCATCGTTCGTCATAACGCATTGGAATATATGCATCATTTTCTTGAGCGAAGGCGTGTTCCGAGGCGAAGTCCTTCGTTGCGGAACGGTAATGGGCGAGGTTTTCTCGGCGGACTATCCCTCGTCGGGCATAAATTTGATCGCGGCGCCATTGTTGCAGTAACGCAATCCCGTCGGCTTGGGGCCGTCGTTGAACACATGGCCCTGATGACCACCGCAACGGGCGCAATGATATTCCGTGCGCGGGATGCCGATCTTGGTATCGGTCTTGGTTTCGATATGGTTCGGGATGACGTCATAGAAACTCGGCCAGCCTGTGCCGCTGTCGAATTTCGTTGTGGACGGAAACAATGGCAAGTTGCACGCGGCGCAGACGAAAATCCCCTTGCGATGTTCATTCAACAAGGGGCTGGTGCCGGGGCGTTCCGTGCCTTCATGCCGCAAAACTTCATACTGTTCGGGACTGAGTTCCTTTTTCCATTCTTCGTCCGGTTTCATGATTTTCTCCACGGTTTCGCTGGCGAAAGACAGTCCGTCTTGACCCAACACGGTAAGCGCGGCAAGGAAAGAAAAAAACCGCCTGATAAAAACGCGCCGCTGCATGTTTGACTCCGCTTCGACAGAGTTTCTAAAATCCGGTTGCGATCCGTTCAACCAGCTGCTTGACGGTCGGAATGAAGCCGTTGGCATAAAAAGGATCGCTGGCAAAACGATAGGCGTTGTGTCCGGCGAACATCAGCTGGTTTTCGACATCGCCGTCGTGGCTGATATTCTGCAGCGTCTTTTGAATGCAGAAAGAACGCGGGTCGGGTTTGCGTCCCGTCGTTCCGGCTTCATTCTGCGCCCAGTTCGAGAAATGGCACGCCGACAAACAGCCCATGCAGTTGATTTGATCGGCAAGAATGCTTTGGGCGCGTTTGGGGGTCACAAAAATCAGCGTGCTGTCCGGCGTGCGAATGGGCTTGGAAAATCCCTGACCGACCCAAGCGCCGACGCGCTGCGTGTCCCCCGCCGTCAGATACACGGGTTTGCCCACGGCGCCGACCTGAAAAGGAACGGTATGTTCGCCAACTTGATCAAGCGCATAGGCAACCTGTCGCTCGGAGCGTTCCTGCAATTCTTTCAGGAAGGGATTGCTGACTGCCGAGGAATAAAACCCTGTCGGCGAAAACCTGTTGAGGTAAATGTCGCCTTTTTTCAACGTCAGAAGTCTTTTTTTCCAGGCGTCGGAAATCGGGCTTTCCTCTGTCAGCAACGGACGCGTGCCGAATTGAAAGGCAATCGGACCGATTTCGGGGTTGTCGAGCCAATGCTCCCATTCCGACAACCACCACACGCCGCCCGCCATAATGATGGGCACATTATCAAGTCCCCATTCTTTCATCTGCTTGCGCAAAACGACGATGCGCGGATAGGGGTCTTCAGGTTTTTTCGGATCTTCGCTGTTGGACAGGCCGTTGTGCCCCCCCGCCAGCCAAGGATCTTCGTAAACGACGCCGCCGAGCCAATCGCGGAATTTATGATAGGAACGCAGCCATAACGCCCGGAACGCGCGTGCGGACGACACGATCGGATAATAATGGATTTGGTAGTGCGCCGAAATTTCGGCAAGCTTGTAGGGCATGCCAGCGCCGCAGGTCACGCCGTTCACAAGGCCTTTGGCGCCATCCAGAACACCTTGAAGAATCCTCTCGGCGCCGCCCATTTCCCACAAGATGTTCATGTGGATGCGCCCCTGCCCGTTCGCCAGCTCATGGGACTTTTGCGCCTGCGCGATGCCGCCCTGAATGGCAAAAGCCACCAGCTCCTCGTGCCGTTCGAGGCGGGTCCTGCCTTTGTAGATTTGCGGCAGCGACCGCCCCTCGGCATCGTAGGTATCGGCGTTCACGCCGGAAAATGTGCCCACGCCGCCCGCCGCCGCCCAAGCGCCGGAGCTTTCGCCGTTGGACACGGAAATACCCTTGCCGCCCTCAATCAGGGGCAACGCTTCGCGACCGGAGATCAGAATGCTGTTCAAGGCTTTCACGTAAAAATTCCTTTCAGACGGACGCAGAATTATAGGCCGATCGGGGGGGGATGACTAGCTATTTAGAGGGATTTTAAAACTGTCGCCGGATCATCCGAAAACACGGCGCTGACACCCCACTGCAGCAATTCCTTGACCCGCGCCGGTTCATTGACGACATAAGCCAGAACCGCCTTACCGCTTTCTTTCAGCGTTGTCACCCGGTCGCGGGTTAATGAATCGGCCTTAAGATGCAGGCTATAAGCCTCGCAGCGTTTCGACAACTCGGCCCAATCCTCGCGCCATTCATCGAGCAAAAGCCCGCGCGGACATTCGGGTTGCAGATTCGCCGCGATGATCAGAGCCTCGACATCGAAACTGGAAATCAAAGGCGGCGGAGCTTTTTCCGGCCAGATTTTCGAAAGCTCAATCAGCGCGACCATGACCGTGGCGCGGGTGCGTCCCGGACAAGGCTTCAATTCAAGATTGAGCCTCAGGCTTTCTGCGGCGACAAAACGAACAAGATCCGACAGCATCGGCACGCGCTCATTTTCATAAGCAACATCGAACCAGCTTCCGGCGTCGAGTTGGCTCAGATTGCTCCAGTTGATGTTGGCGACAAACCCTTTCCCGTTGGTTGTGCGGTCAAGCGTCTCGTCATGCATCAGGATCGGCACGCCGTCATAGGTCAGCTTGACATCGGTCTCGACCCACAACGCCCCGTCTTCGCGGGCGCGACGAAAAGCCGACATCGTGTTCTCAGGCGTCCGCGCGCTGGCGCCACGATGCGCGATGACTGGCGGGTCGAAAACAATCGACGATGTTGGAGGAAGATCCAGCATGCTTAAAACGCAAGGGTAAAAGATAAACGGGACATTCAAACTCCTTCGGGACCGCGCAGCACCCATTTTCCACGACGGCGCAAAACCAGAACGTAGTATAAAGCCGCAACGAGCATCATACCTCCCGTCGCGATCAGGCTTGGGAGACCGACATCGGGATCAAGAGTGTTGGCATAGATGACGTAGCCAAGTCCAATCAAAGCGATAATCGGCGGCCAAGGATACCATGGCATCCGGTAATGCCCATGCGCTGTTTTGCCCTTGCGGCGACCGGCGATGACGGCAAAACACAACGCGGCATAAATCACGATAATGCCCGTTCCCGTCAGTACCAGCAGGAAATTCATAGGAATCAGACATCCAAGCGCCGCCATGAAGCCGCAAACCAGCGTCGCAACCCAAGGTGAATGGAATCGCTTATGCACACGCACCAGCGCACGATTGACGCTTTTCGACCAGACATGATCGCGGCCGCTACTGAACAGTTGCCGCGCTACCATAATCAGGAACGCGATGTTGGCGTTGACGATGGCCAGCGCGATGCCGAGGCTGACGATGGTGTTGAGCGTGTCGCCGCCGCGCGCGCGAATGAAATCGCTGAACATGTTTTGCGAACCGAGCAACGCGCTCAAATCCGGCGTGCCAAGAAGCACGGCGACAATAGGGATGACCTCGGCGACGCCGCCGATCAACAAGGCCAGCAGGATCGTGCGCCCGACATGCTTCGGCGCATCGTGCATCTCCTCGCCGAGGTAAACGGCGTTGCCGTAACCGTTGTAGGCAAAGTTGGCGACGACTGTTGCGAGCCCCAAGGCTCCGATAGATACCGGCGCCAGAACGCCGCCGTCCAGATGCATCGGGTGGGTGATAAAATCCATAAAAGGTCTGCTGACATGCAGAAAACCAAGCGTCGACAGCGTGATCAGCGCTAGCATCTCGATCAGCAGAAAAACGCCGGTCACGATGGCGTTGGTGCGGATGTTCAGAATGCCGCACAAGGTCGTGAAGACAACGCAGCCTACCCCCGCCACAACCGGCGACAGATCGGGCAACAGGACGCCGAGATAATTCCCCAGCCCCATCGCGACAACCGCCGTCGTCAATGTGAGCGTCGCAAAATTTACGCCGAGAATAATAAATCCCGGAAAAGGTCCAAGCAGCCGTGCCACAATCGCGTACTCGCCGCCTGTCAAGGGAAAGGCCGAGGACAATTCGGCGTAGGTCAGGGCGGTAAAGACATTGATAATCGCGGCCAGAGCAAAGCTGAGAACCGCCCCCGTTCCCGCCTGCTGCACGACGCCGGGCGCGATGATGAACACCGACGCGGCGGGCGTGATTGAGGACAGGGTCAAAAACAGCGCCCCCATCAGTTTCATGGTGCGTTTTAACTGCGGCGAGGTTTTTATCTCAGGCAAGGCGTGTTCAAGAACGTTTTCGGTGCCCATGCGATTCTCCCTATTTTCTCCTCTTGCCACCTGTTCCAATTGTAGGGCGGCGTCATTCCGCAAAATTTTCTTTTCGAACCGCGCAGCGGAGCGAAAGAAAATTTGTGCGGAATCCGATTTGTCATTTCATAGAGCTCAACAGAAAATCAGATTCCGGACAAAATCGCATTTTTGCAAGAGCAAAAAAGCGATTTTTCCGGAATGACATGCTCTTTTTGGCAATTTGAGGGAGGGCAAGATTTTCTTGTTAAGCGGCATAGGCTTTCGTCGGAATTTTGGCTAGATACTATCCGCATGATGATCCTCGGCCTTGAAACCAGTTGCGATGAAACGGCGGTCGGTATTGTTAATGACAATGCCGATACGGGTCGGCGGATTCTTGCCAACCGTGTCGCCTCGCAAATTGTCGAGCATCGCCCCTATGGCGGCGTTGTGCCGGAGATTGCGGCGCGCGCGCATCTGGAACGGATCGACGATCTGGTGCGGCAAGCGCTGGCGGAGGCCGGAATAACGTTTGCTGACCTAAGCGGTGTCGCCGCGACGTGCGGTCCCGGCTTGATCGGTGGAGTCATGGTCGGCGCCATGACCGGCAAGGCCATTGCCGCCGCCCGCCGTTTGCCCTTTATCGCCGTCAATCATCTGGAGGCGCACGCGCTGACGGCGCGCCTGACCCACGATGTCGCGTTTCCCTACCTGCTGCTGTTGGTCTCTGGCGGTCATTGCCAGTTGCTTCTGGTGAGGGGTGTTGGCGCGTATCAAAGACTCGGCACGACGATGGATGATGCCGTCGGTGAATGTTTCGACAAATGCGCCAAGCTGCTCGGCCTCGGTTATCCGGGTGGCCCCAATCTCGAACGCGCCGCTGAGAAAGGCGATCCGAAAGCTTTCGATCTTCCACGACCGATGCTGGGACGGCCGGGATGTGATTTTTCTTTCTCCGGCCTCAAGACCGCGCTGAGGCTTGCGGTTGCCGATCGCCTGACACCCCAAATCGTTGCCAATGCCGCCGCAAGTCTGCAATCCGTCATCGCCGATATTCTGGTTGACCGGACGGATCGTGCCTTCGGTATGGCGCGCGCGATGAATGTCACACCCTCGGCGCTGGTCGTCGCGGGCGGAGTTGCCGCCAATCAAACTATCCGCGCAAGGCTTGACGCGCTGGCCAACCGCGCGGGAATTCCGTTCGTCGCGCCCCCCGTCGCGCTGTGCACCGACAACGGCGTGATGGTGGCGTGGGCGGGACTGGAGCGTTTGCGGCTTGGACTAACCGATCCGCTCGATACGGCATCGCTCCCACGCTGGCCGCTTGACATGCTGACAGGAGTTGAGGCCGTATCAGGGATACAGGATGGAACATGATGCGCCTTTCTTTCAATCACTTCGGCATTATCGGCGCGGGCGCATGGGGCACGGCTTTGGCCGCGACGTTGGTGCGCGCCGGTCGGCAGGTCACGATCTGGGCGCATGAACCGAACGTTGCAGCGGCTATTAATCAGCAGCATGAAAATACGATTTACCTGAAAGGCGTCGCGCTCGACCCGGCGCTAAAGTCGACGTCCGATCTGGATAATCTTGCGTCATGCGACGCATGGATTATCGCCTGTCCGGCGCAACATGCGCGGAGGATAGGAGCGAACCTTGCGGAGATGGCGAGAGCGGATGTTCCTCCGCCGCCCGTTATCATCGCCGCCAAAGGGATCGAACAGAAAACCTCGGCGTTGATGGGCGATGTCGCGGCAAGCGTCCTGCCCGGCCACCCTCTGGCCGTGCTGTCGGGGCCTAGCTTTGCCGCCGAGGTTGCGCGAGGATTGCCGACGGCTCTGACCTTTGCGATCAAGGATCGTGCCTTGGGCGAGAATCTGGTGCGGGCGATGGTGACGCCCGGTTTTCGTCTTTATCTCAGCGACGACGACGTCGGCGCCGAAATTGGCGGTGCGGTCAAGAACGTGCTGGCGATTGCGTGCGGCATCGTCGCCGGGCGCAAGCTGGGCGAGAACGCCCGCGCTTCGATCATCACGCGCGGGCTGGCGGAAATCCTGCGGCTTGGCCTTGCGCTCGGAGCGCGCGCGGAAACCTTGATGGGGCTGTCAGGGCTCGGCGATCTGGTGCTGACCTGTTCCAGCCCGCAGTCGCGCAACATGTCGCTTGGCATCGCGCTCGGCGAAGGCAAGGCGCTCGCGGATATTCTGGCGTCCCGCGTGAGCGTTGCCGAGGGCGTGACGACCGCCGCCGCGACGCTGGCGCTGGCGAACAAGCATCATGTCGAAATGCCGATTATCGCCGCCGTCGATTCCGTGCTGAACGGCTCTATGAATATCGACGACGCCATTGCCGGATTGCTGTCGCGTCCGCTGAAAGCCGAAGGAGCTTGAGCGTGGCCTTCTGGCTGATGAAATCCGAACCCGCCGTTTATCCTTGGTCTCAACTGGTCAAGGAAGGCCGCACCAGCTGGAACGGCGTGCGGAACTACCAAGCCAACAACAACATGAAGGCGATGAAGCTCGGCGACGAGGCGTTTTTCTATCACTCCAACGATGAGCGCGCGATTGTCGGCATCATGAAAATCGTCAAGCTATGGCATCCCGACCCCGACGATGAGACGGGGCGGTTCGGTATGGTCGATGTCGCGCCCATTCGCGCCTTACCCCGCCCAATCACTTTGGCAGAAATCAAGCAGGAGCCGCAGCTGCGCGATATGGCGTTGCTACGCCAGAGCCGGTTGTCGGTTTCCGAGGTTGGGGCGGAGTGCTGGCAAATAATTCTGGAAACTTCTTAATGAACCGTACCGTCAATCTATCTGCCATTTGCGACCAGCGCTCATCGTGATAAGCTTGCTGGTTAGCCAAAGCCAAAATACCGCGCACCGTACACGGATCAAGCGATTTGACTGCCAAGCGCTTAAGAACCAATGGCAATTCCCCACTAGTAGCTTCGAAAAAACGTGGTTTTTTCCCTTCTCCTCTATCAACAATGACCAGACTTCTCCCGAAAGTATATCGCGCGACACGCTCTTGAGGGGGGGGTATCAAACGTTCTTTGGTTTGCAATAAACTTGCTGCAGGGTTTATATCTGTCACCTTCCTTCTTGCTGAAACGACCGCTTCGCGCACGCCCTGCGTTATCACAAGGACGCCCGGGCATTCCCTTAGATGGCAAAGACGACTCACTCTAAATTCCCGGGGCAAAGATATGCCCGTAAGAGTGGCGCCATGAAGATTGACACCCTCAATGTCACGTACAGTCTTGATCCTGAGCGATCCGTATCGAGCAGTCTCCTTGGCGCACAACTTCATGGCCTTTCGTCCCGCTAACTGAGCATTTGTGGCTGCCAACGCCGCTAAATCCACACCGCTTAAATTGACAACTTGCCCCGGATTGCTATGGCGAAAATCGCGAAGAAACTCATTCCATTTAACAATATCTCCAACAAACATCTCAGCGAGCCGGAATTTTTGTTCTGAAAGCCCGGAAAATGGATTACACGCATGTGATTCCGTGCCCGAGTACTCCATACCGTCAGACATTTTTATGATTCTCCATATCATCTATCCAAACTACTTCCGCAGCATCTCATCATATTTTTTAGCAACTAAATACCAAAAAGTGCGATTCGCGAAACTTTCGACAAACTTTCAATATTAACCATAAACAAAATTATCACATATGAAAAGAACGCGCAATCTTGTTGCGCGTTCCTTGCCGTGTCACAATCGGCTACATAAAATATTGGGGACTCAATCGAAGCTATCCTGCCCGTTGGTGCGGAGGCAGGGTCATGCCGACTTCGTGGGCGGCGCGGAGGATGCGTTCGCCGATGGAGCCGACGCGGGCTGCGGCTGCGGCATAGCTTGCCGGTGAGCGGCGGATCGCGGCCATCGTTTTATCGAGCGCCACCAGATTCGTCTGGTTGGTCATCGCGACAAGACGCTCAAGCGTTTCGTCGGTGGATGTCGGGGCGTAACGCAGTTCCGAATTCTGTGACATGGTGGCGATCCTCGATCAGTAACTCTGTGTGACTCGCTTGTGTTCGTCTGATGAACCCAAGATATAGGCGAATCTTGAATCCGAAGTTAATTGCAAGGGGTTTTTTCGATTATTTTGAAAAAATTTTCAGGCTCTAACCTTCAGATTCTGCTAGGGAATATTGAGAAACTATTAAGTCTTTCGTGGTACAAGGGAAGTGTCCGCCGCGCTCGCGCGTTTCTCCGGAGCGTGAAGAAACCCTGATGTGACTAGGAGATTTTGCAATGTCCGATGCTCTGAGCTTGGCGGTTTCCGGCCTCAATAACGCGGCTTCGCAAATCGCTAACACCGCGTCAAGTATAGTTAAGGCATCGTCAACGCAAAACAATTCGACCTCGGCGAACTCCGATCTGGCTACCGACTTTGTGACTCTGAGCCTCGCAAAGACCGATTACGGCGCCAGCGCCGCTATCGTCAAGGCGGTGCAGAAGGATAATCAGACGCTTGAACACGCGCTGGATATAACGGCGTAGCGCTTTCCCGATGAACCTCCACGCATCCTCCGTCGCGCTCGAAGGGCAAGCCGTGCTGTTGGCCGGAGCGTCAGGCGCGGGGAAATCCGATGTTGCTTTGCGCCTGATCGACAGCGGCGCGACGCTGATTTCCGACGATCAAACCGAACTTGCGGTAAAAGATGGCGTCCTTGTCGCTTCCTCGCCGGAAACGCTGGCGGGGCTGATCGAAGTCCGGCATGTCGGCTTGCTGCGCATGGAACGCGCCGTCTTTGTTCCGGTTTCGCTTTATGTTGAACTCACTCCGCATGAGCAGATGCTGGAACGCTTGCCGATGCTGGAGACAATTGATCTTCTCGGCCATTCAGTTCGGCGGCTGTGGCTGCCGGGTTTCGCCGCCTCGACGCCCGCCAAAATCCGCGCCGCTCTGAAATACCCGCAGGCTGACGAACCGCTTTTTAAGCCGGATTGACAATAACGCCGCCTTGCAAGCACATTAGCCCTCACAATCTTTCGAACGCTAAAGGCAGGGCACATGGCATACGTTCAAGGCGCGACCGGCGAATGGGAAATGGTGATCGGGCTTGAGGTTCATGCTCAGATCACGTCGAACGCCAAATTGTTTTCGGGCGCGTCCACCACATTCGGCGCTGCGCCGAACGCGCAGGTAAGTCTCGTCGATGCCGCGTTTCCGGGCATGTTACCGGTCATCAACGGAATTTGTGTGGAACAAGCCGTGCGCACCGGCTTAGGGCTGAAGGCCGAGATCAACCTGATTTCGGTTTTTGACCGCAAGAATTATTTCTACGCCGACCTGCCGTCGGGTTATCAGATCAGCCAGTACAAGCAGCCGATTGTCGGTAAGGGCGAGATTTTGCTCGACCTGCCGGACGGTTCCAGTCGGGCGGTCGGCATCACGCGCCTGCATCTGGAGCAGGACGCGGGCAAGAGCATGCACGACCAGAGCCCGAACGAGACCTTCGTCGATCTGAACCGCGCCGGTGTCGCGTTGATGGAAATCGTCTCCGAACCCGATCTGCGCTCGCCGGAGGAAGCCGCCGCGTATCTGAAAAAACTCCGCGCGATCATGCGCTATCTCGGCAGCTGCGACGGCAACATGGACGAAGGCTCGATGCGCTGCGACGTCAATCTGTCGATGCGGCGCAAGGGCGACACGACGCTCGGCACGCGCTGCGAGATCAAGAATGTGAACTCGATCCGTTTCGTGCAGCAGGCGATCGAATACGAAGCACAGCGTCAGGTCGAGATTCTGGAACAAGGCGGGACAATTCATCAGGAAACGCGCCTGTTCGATAACGGCAAGGGCATCACGCGATCCATGCGGTCGAAAGAAGACGCGCACGATTACCGCTATTTCCCCGATCCCGATTTGCTGCCGCTGAAACTCGATGCCGCATGGGTTGATAATATCAAGCAGCATCTGCCGGAATTGCCCGACGACAAGCGGGCGCGGTTCATCGGCGAATACGGGCTGAAACCTTACGATGCCTCGGTGCTGGTTGCCGAACGTGCCAGCGCGGATTTTTTTGAAAGGGTGGCAAAGGGTCGTGACGGCAAGCTTGCCGCCAATTGGGTGACAAGCGAGTTGTTTGGTGCGCTGAACAAGTCCGGCAAGGGCATCGAAGAAAGTCCGATAACCGCCGATGCGCTCGGCGGTCTGATCGACCTCATCAGCGACCAGACCATCTCAGGCCGTATCGCCAAGGATGTGTTCGAGGCGATGCTGGAAACCGGAAAATCCGCCGCCACGATTGTCGAGGAACGTGGCCTGAAACAGGTCACCGACACGGGCGCGATCGAACAAGCCATCGACGCGATCCTCGCCGCCAACGCCGACAAGGTCGCGGAATACAAATCCGGCAAGGACAAGCTGTTCGGATTCTTCATCGGGCAGGTGATGAAAGCCACCGGCGGCAAGGTCAATCCGGCGATGCTTAACGACCTGCTGAAGAAGAAGCTGAACGGATAAAATGGGGGCTATCGTTTCGCGGTTCAAAGATTTTTCTCCGCTATGAAGCCGAGCCATATTGCGCTTATGGTTTTTCTGGCTGCGATCTGGGGCTTTAATTTTGTCCCGATCCGCATTGTGCTGGACCACCTTCCGCCCGTCAGCTTTACCGCGTTGCGGTTTCTTGTGACCGTTGTTCCTGCGATCTTTTTAGTCAAACGTCCCAATCTGCCCTTGTGGCATCTAATGGGTTATGGATGGCTGGCATTTGCTGGCCAGTTTCTGTTCATCTTCACGGCCATTCATCTGGGGTTGTCCGCTGGACTGGCCTCGCTTGTCATCCAGATACAGGTGTTTTTCACGATTGGATTCGCCGCGCTGTTTCTAAAGGAACGCCCCAAACTGTTCCAGATTCTCGGTGCTCTCGCTGCCCTTGGCGGGATTGCCGTCGTTGTGGGACATACGGACGGCTCGGCCAATCTTCTCGCCTTGGCGATTGCTATGCTTGCGGCGGCTTCATGGAGCGGCGGCAATATTGTTACCAAGAGTTTTGGCCGTGCGGATATGTTTGCGGTCGTTATCTGGGGAAACTTCTTCGCCTTGCTGCCGTTGGCCGTTTTGGCGATGCTTATCGATGGTCCCTCCACCTTCATCCACAGCGTGACACAAATTAAGCCCATGACGGCTTTATCGCTGGCCTACATCGTTTATGCCAGCACTTTTGTTGGGTACACGCTCTGGAATAAGATGCTGGCATGTTATCCGGCGGCGATGGTCGCGCCTTTTATCCTTTTGGTTCCCGCGTTCGGGATGTTGAGTTCTTCGCTGGTGCTGGGCGAGGCTTATCCGCTCTGGAAATTCTTTGCGACCCTGCTGATTATCGGCGGACTTGGCCTCAATCAGTTTGGCGGAAAGATATACGACTGGGCGAAGCTCAAGCTCTCCAGCCCCCACGCCTAATATCCGCGCAATCTTTAAGACAAAAATTACTCACCCACCATACCCGCGATTTTGCGGCGGCGGCCACGGCGGGGAATTTCGGTGAACTCCTGCAACACGCCGATGGACGCGTCATCGTCTTTGCGCAATTCGTTCAGCGCGCGTTGAAGAATCATACGGTCACGAAGATCGTCCTGATCACTGACGGTCATCATCGCCAAGCGGTTTTCGATCAGGTCGCTTATGGCTTCGATGGAGTGTTTTGAAAGCATCATGTGCTTTTCCCTCCGGCTGCAAGCAGCCTTTAAAAAATGATTTAACTCGAATATGGCCATTATTTATCTAAAAAGTTAACTTTCGGTGAAATAAAGGAAAAACAATAGGTTATGGGCTTGATGACTCTAACTTCCAGCCTCTTTCTTATGATGGTCCTCCGCCAAAATCATATAAACCGCCGGAACGACAAACAGCGTGAACAACGTGCCGATGGCGAGGCCGGTCGCGATGACGAGCCCCATATTAAAGCGCGACAATGCGCCCGCGCCTGTCGCGGTAATGAGCGGCGCGACACCAAGCACCATCGCCGCCGTTGTCATCAGGATCGGACGTAAGCGAATGGCGGCGGCTTCAACAATGGCATCGATCTTGGTGTGGCCTTTCTTCTGCAGATTGTTGGCGAATTCGACGATCAGAATCCCGTGCTTGCTAATCAGTCCCATCAAGGTCACGAGCCCGACCTGCGTATAGATATTGATGCTGGCCTTGCCGATGCCGCCGAGACCGATGAAGCTCAGAACATGCCCCAGCCCCGCGCCGACGGTTGCGCCAAACGAACCGGCAATCATTTCGCCGATCTTCGGCAGCGCCATAATGAAATGCGGGTCGGTGCTGTCGAGCGCGATAAAGAACAACGCGCCCGCAATCGACATCGGTACCGAAATCAGAATGATGAGCGGATCGCGGAAACTTTCGAACTGCGCCGCAAGCGTCAGGAAAATGATGATGAGGGCGAACGCGAAGGTCGAGACGAAGCCGCCGGATTCCTGAACGAATTGCCGCGACAGTCCGCCGTAATCGATGCTGTAGCCTTGGGGCAAGCCCTTGGCCAATTCCTGCAATCCGGCCAAGGCGTCGCCCAACGACACGCCCGGAAACATCACGCCGTTAATCGTCGCCGCATTCAACTGTTGGAAATGATTGAGCGCTTCGGGAACCGTCGTCGTCTTGATATGGGCAAGCGTTGACAACGCGACGGGTGTGCCGTCGCCGGTATGCACATAATAATTATTCAATTGATCGGTGTTCAAACGCGAAACTTGATCGACTTGCGGAATAACCTTGTAGGAACGGCCGCTTAGCATGAAGTAATTGACGTAGCCGCCGCCCAGCATATCGGAAAGCGCCGTGCCGACATCGTTCATGGTCAGGCCAAGTTCGGACGCTTTGTCGCGGTCGATCTCGACGGTCGCCTGCGGCTGGTCAATCTTCAGGTCGGTGTCGACGAAAATGAACAAGCCGGATTTCTGCGCGTCTTGCAGAAATTTCTGCGCAACCTCGTTCAAGCGTTCGAACGACTGCGTCGTCGTTAACACGAACTGCACCGGAAAGCCGCGACTGCCGGGTAGGGGCGGCGGCTGAAAGACAGCGGCCTTAAGCGCCGAGATTGTACTGAGGTCTTGTTGCAGCAAAGGCTGAATGTCGTTGGTGGTGCGTGTCCGCTCGTTCCAAGGCTTCAAGCGCATGCCGCCGATGTAACGTCCGGCGGAATCGATCTGGAACACATGTCCGGCTTCGGGATAGCCGGAGATCGTGTCGTAGACTTTCTGGTTTGACATCTGCCGTTGCTGCAAGGTCGAATCCGGCGCGCCGGTCAGAAAGGCGAAAATCACGCCCTGATCTTCCTGCGGCGCTAGCTCGGTCTTGGCGCTGCCGTAGAGGAAATAAATGCTGGCGAGGATCATCGCCGCGAACACGACGGTAACGGGAATCGTGCGCAGGCTGCCGCGCAAGCGTCGTTCATACCCGGCGCGAATGCGCTCGAAAATCGCGTCGATGCGGTGCTCAAGCCACTTGCCGTCGCCTTCCGTCACGGCAACGTGCGGCTTGAAAAAGCGCGAACACATCATCGGCGACAGCGTCAACGCGATGATCGCCGAGATGACGACGGCGCCGACCAGCGTGAAGGCGAATTCGGTGAACAAGGCGCCGGTCAGGCCGGATTGAAAGCCGATTGGCACATAAACCGCGATCAGCACGATCGTCATGGCAACGATGGGGCCGCCCAGCTCACGTGCCGCCTGCATCGCGGCATCGACCGGCTTCAGTCCTTCTTCAATGTGGCGGTTGACGTTTTCGACGACGATGATCGCGTCATCGACCACGAGGCCGATAGCCAGAACCAAGGCCAGCAGGGTCAGAAGATTAATCGAGAAATGCAGCGCGATCATAAAAATGAACGCGCCGATCAAAGACAAAGGAATGGCGATAACCGGAATGATGACGGCGCGCGCCGAACCGAGGAACAAAAAGACGACAGCGGCGACGATCAGTCCGGCTTCGAATAACGTATTTTTGACCTCGTCAATGGCGCTGCGGACGAAGTCGGTCGAGTCGTAAATAACCTGCCCTTCAAGCCCTTGCGGCAACTGCGCCTGAATATCCGGCAGGATCTGTGAAATCCTTTTGGTGACATCGAGCAAATTGGCGGCAGGGGCGACCTGAATGCCGATATAGACCGCTTGCTTGCCGTCAAAGGCGACATGCGATTCATAATCTTCGGAGCCGAGCGTAACATTCGCCACGTCTTTCAGCCGCACAATCGAACCATTCTTCTGCTTGACGATCAGATTCCGGAATTGGTCGAGCGTGTGCAAATCAGTCGAGGCGTTAAGGTTGATTTGCACCATCTGGCCTTTGGTGTTGCCAAGCCCGGAAATGAAATTGTTGCTGGCGAGGGCATTATGAATATCGTCCGCCGTCAGCCCATAGGCTGCCAACCGTTGCGGATCGAGCCATGCGCGCAAGGCAAAGTTCTGGCTGCCGATAATCTCGGCGGTTTGTACGCCTTCGACCGCCTGCAGCTTCGGTTGAACGACGCGCAACAGGTAATCGGTGATGTAATTCTGCGCCAGCACGTCGCTCTTGAAGCCGATATACATAGCGTCCACGGTCTGCCCGATCTGGATGCTGAGAACGGGTTGTTGCGCCTGCGGCGGAAGCTGGTTGATCACCGAAGAAATCTTGGTGCTGATTTCGGTCAAGGCTTTGTCGGAATCGTAATTGAGCCGCAGGTTGACGCTGATCGTGCTTTGCCCGTTCTGGCTGGTTGAGGTCATGTCATCGATGCCATTGGCCTGAGCGATCGCGTTCTCAAGCGGCGTGGTGATGAATCCGGCCACGGTCTCGGCGTCCGCTCCGTAATAGGTCGTCGCCACCGTCACCACGGCATTTTCGGTGCGCGGAAATTGCAGGATCGGCAAGGTCATGAAGGCGCGCAAGCCGATGACAAGGATCATCAGGCTAACGACGGTTGCCAGAACCGGACGGCGGATAAAGATGTCGGTGAAGGTCATCAGGGGACGGGGGTTAGGGGTTGGAGAATTTGCATCGGTGAAAGCACGGGAAACAAAAGTGAAGCACAAGCCGTGGAGTTCCTCTCCCGTTTACGGGAGAAGTTAGGTGAGGGCTGGTCAATTTCAGGTGCATGCCTCGACATTTTTTTCCCGCCCCTAGCCCCTCCTGTAAACGGGAGGGGGACGCTACCGCCCTTTCCTCATCTCTTAATCTCTATTCTTTGCCCCCTAATCCCTACTTATCTCCCGGTTTCGGATTGGCGTCGTTGGCCGGTTCGATGTCGTTGTTGATCTTGATCGGCATGCCGTTGCGCAACTTGATCTGGCCGCTGGTCACGATCTGATCGCCTTCTTTGATGCCGGACAGGATCGCGATCTGGTCGCCGCGCGTTGCGCCCGTCGTCACGAATTGCTGGCGCGCGACAGGCTTGGCGGGATCTTTGGAATCGTCGACGATATAAACGGTGTTGCCATAGGGATTATAAGTGATCGCCGTTTGCGGCAATGTCAGAAGATGCTCGGACTTGCCGACGTCAAGCGTGACATTCGCGAACATGCCCGGCAGGAGTTGCTGCGCCGGGTTCTTGAACGTCGCGCGAACCTGAATATTGCGCGTCGCGCCATCAACCTTGGCGTCAATCGCCGTGATCTCGCCTTCGAAAACCGTGTTGCCATAGGCGTCCACTTTGGCGGTCACCTTCTGCCCCGTCGAGATCTGGGTCAGGGATTGCTCCGGCAAGGTAAAATCGACATAGATCGGATCAAGCTGCTGCAATGTGACCAGCGCTGTTCCCGCATTGACATATTGGCCAATGTCGACCTGACGAATGCCGAGATGCCCGCTGAACGGCGCCCGGATGGTTTTCTTGTCGACAATCGCCTGCTGCTCGGCGACCTGCGCCTTATCGCTGTCGAGCGTGGCCGTGTCATTATCGACCGTCGCCTGACTGACCGCCTGAGACTGAAGCTGTTTCGTGTCGCGGTTCAGGGTTATTTCCGCAAGTTTCTCCGCAGCGGCAAGCGCGTTGAGCTTGGCGCGGTCGTCATCGGCGCGCAGCTGAACCAGCGCGGCGTCTTTTTCCACGTCGCCGCCGGATTCAAAGGCGATGGATTCGACAATACCGGGAACCTCTGACGCAACATCCGTTCCGTTAACGGCGCGCAAGGTGCCAACAGCTTCAAGCTTGGGTTGCCAATCGCTGTAAACGGCTTTGGTCGCGGATACGGTTTGCGTCGGAATGCCACCGGCCATGATAGCCTGTTTGGTGCCGGTCTTTTCCATGGTCTTGAAGGCGAGCATCCCGCCGACGCATAGCCCAACCAGCACGATCACGAAAATCAAACGTTTAATCATTCGTGTCTCCATGCCTGAATTGTAGTGGCGGGTTGTTCGGAATCGCTGTCCTTGTTGTTATGATCCGGCACAGGCGCGGACGCAGCCTGTGGCGCCTCATCCGGCACAGCATTCCACCAACCGCCGCCCAGAGCCTGAAACAGCGCCGCCGTGTCGGCATAGCGCTGCGCCTCGGCTTTGATGCGATTGGTGCGCGCCTGCAGCTCGGTAACTTCGGCGACAAAAAGATCTATGGCGCTGACCGCGCCAGCGTTAAATCTTTCCTGCGTTAATTTCAAATTCTCGCTGGCCGTTTTTTCGGCAGTTCTGTTGAAATCCAAAGCTTCGGCATCCGATTGCAGCGCCCGCAAGGCATCGGCGACATCTTGAAATGCGGTCAGCACCGTCTTGCGGTACTGGGCGGCGGCGACATCGAATTGTGCCTCAGCTGCGCCCTGTTGATGCTCCAACTGTCCGGCATCGAAAAGCTTTTGTGTAATATCGAAACCTGCGCTCCAGATTCCGGAGCCGGGGAAAAACATGCGGCCAAGATTATTCGCCTCGTCGCCGATATTCGCGGTCAGGGCGATTTGCGGAAATCGATTGGCCTCGGCCACGCCAATCGCCGCGCTGGCCGCGTGAAGGTTGGCTTCGGCGGCGCGCACATCGGGACGTTGCTCGACGAGTTTGGAGGGCAGGCTAACCGGCAATTCACCGGGCAATTCGAGCGATGACAAAAGGAACTTCGCCCCCGGCTCATGGCTCGGCGTTTCACCGCATAGAATTGAGAGCTGATGCCGGATTAACGCCAACTGTTTTTCAAGCGGCGGCAGCGTGGCTTTGCTTTGCGCCAGCGCGTTTTGCTGCGTCAACAGGGCGGAACGCGCAACGCTTCCCTGCTTGAATTGCTGTTGCGTCAGGTCAAGTTGGCGCGTTTCGGCGGCGATAATTTTCTCGGCTGCGTCGATCTGCGCACGTAATGAGGCTTCCTGTATTGCGGTCGTCACGACATTCGATGTCAGGCTGAGATAGGCGGCCTTGACCTGAAAATCCTGATAGTCCTTTTGCGCTTCAAGCTCTTCCACCGAACGGCGCGCCGCGCCGAAAATATCCAGCACATAGGACGCGCCGACCGAGGCGTTATGCAAGGTATAAAGCGCGCCCGGAAAATTCCCGCCATTTCCCGCGCCGGAGGTTTTTTGCCGCGACGTGCCGATATCCCCGGTCACCGACGGGAACAAAACGCTCTCGCCCGCCGCGAGATTTTCGGAAGCGGCGCGCAGCGAAGCCTGCGCCGCCTTCAAGTCGGGATTGGCCGCAAGCGCCTTGGCCATCAGGTCGTTCAACGGCTTGGAATGATAAAGAGTCCACCATTGCGAAGGAATATCTTTTCCGGCGGCAAACGACTGGACTGTGACCGCATTATCCTTGCTCGCGGCGGTTGCCGTCGGCAAAGGCGATGAATCGTAAGCGGTATCGTCCGGTGCCGCCGGACGCTCGAAATCGGGGCCGACGGAACAGCTGGTCAGCGCCACAAGCAGCGGCGCGAGGAGATAAGAAGAAGGGCGCACGAAAAAACCTGTTTACCGAAGTCGCGAGGAGGATTATACATGCATTCATGAATGTATGTAAACAAAAATTGTTTCCAAGGTTTTTAAGAATGATTCCAAAAACCTTGACTTTGGCGGGGCGTTAACCCCGTGGCGCGTCGGACAAAAGACGAAGCGGTGCGCACGCGCGACGCCATTCTGGACGCGGCGGAGCGCGTTTTCTACAAACACGGCGTGGCGCGAACCTCGCTTGAGGAGATTGCGCAGGCGGCGAAAGTAACGCGCGGCGCCGTCTATTGGCATTTCCGCGACAAGATCGCGCTGTGCGAAGCGATGATGAACCGTATTTTTCTGCCGCAGGAAGATGTGCTGGAGCGTCTCGCCGCCAGCGAGTCCGACACGCCGCTTGAGGATCTGAAAAGCGCTTGCTGCCATTCCCTGCATATGATGGCGAGCGATAAACGCCGCAAGCGCGTCGTCTCGATCATCATGCTGCGCTGTGAATATGTGGACGAAATGGCGCCGATGATGAAACGCCGCCGCGCCTGCAAGGACCGTATGCTGGAACGCACGGAACGCCTGTTCAAGCAGGCTCAAAAGGTTGGCCATCTATCGCCGCATTGGTCGCCGCATCATGCCGCCATCGGTCTTCAGGCGATGATAGGCGGCCTGATCAACAGCGCCTTGGAGGGACGCAAGGATTTCGACCTCGCGACAACCGCGCCCGCCTGTATCGAAGCGTTCTTTCATTCCCTCTCGACACCCACGCGGAAATCCCGATGACCGATTCATGGCACACCGCTCTGGCCGGATTGCTTGCGTTGATGGGCATCGGTTCTCCCGATGCCGTAACCTATCAGGGCTATGGCGAAGGCGAATACGTCCTTGTCGCGCCGCAGCTTTCCGGCACGGTTGACACGCTTGAGGTCAAGCGCGGGCAAACGGTTCACAAGGGCGACGCGCTGTTCACGCTCGAACATGGCGCCGAGCAAGCCGCCGTCGATCAGGCCAAGGCGCAGCTGGCGCACGATGAAGAAACGATGATCGATCTTTTGAAAGCCAAGCGCCAGCCGGAGCTGGATCAACTCATCGCCTCGCGCGACGAGGCCAATGCCAATCTGAACATCGCTGAGATCACTTTCGCCCGCGATCAGAAGCAGATCGCGACGCATGCGGTCAGCCAAGCGACGCTGGATGCCGATCAGGCCGCGCGGGATCAGGCGCGCGCCAAACTTGCGGAAGCCGAGGCGGCTCTGGCAACCGGTAAATTATCGACGGGACGGGACGATGCAATTCTCGCGGCGCAAGCGACCGTCGGCGCCAGCCGCGCCGCGCTGGCCGCCGCCGAATGGCGCTTGAATCAAAAATCCCTGACTTCGCCGACCGATGCGTTCGTTTTCGACACGTTATTCCGCGTTGGCGAATATGCGAATGCGGGACAAGCGGTCGTATCGCTGCTTCCGGCTTCGAACATCCGCGTGCGTTTTTTCGTGCCGGGAACGGATTTGCCGAAGTTGGCCGCAGGAGCGCCGGTCACGATCAACGAGACCGGCAGCATGACGCCCATCCCGGCGCATATCACCTATATCGCGCCGCAAGCCGAATATTCGCCGCCGGAATTGTACAACCGAGACAACCGCGAAAAGCTTCTCTATATGCTCGAAGCGACGCCCGACGCGATGCCCGAACGCGTCCACCCCGGCCAGCCGGTGGATGTGGTCATGCCCAAAGCAAGCTCCAGCAATGACTGACGATGCCGCCCGCGCCGCGCATTCCGAACTCGCCATTTCGGTGAAAGATTTGCGCAAGTCGTTCGGCGGGCGCGAGGTCGTGCGCGGCTGCTCGATTGATGTGCCGTATGGAAATATCTATGGCTTTCTCGGACCCAACGGCACCGGCAAGACGACGACGATCCGGATGTTGTGCGGCTTGCTGCACCCCGATTCCGGCGAGGGGACATGCCTCGGCTATAATATCCGCAGCGAATCCGCCGCGATCAAACGGCAATCCGGTTATATGCCGCAGAAATTCGGTCTCTATGAAGATCTGACAATCCGCGAGAATCTGGAATTCGTCGCGCGGCTTTATGAAATGACGGACGCGCGGCAAACTGCGACCGACGCGCTGCATCGTCTCGGCCTCACCAACCGCCAAAACCAGTTGGCCGGGCAATTGTCGGGGGGGTGGAAACAGCGGCTCGCGCTTGCGGCCTGCATTCTGCACAAACCCCGTTTGCTTTTGCTCGACGAACCGACGGCGGGCGTCGATCCGCGCGCGCGGCGCGAGTTCTGGGATAAAATTCACGATTTCGCCGACGAAGGCGTTACCGTTCTTGTCAGCACGCATTACATGGACGAGGCCGAGCGTTGCCACCAGATCGGCTATCTGCTCGACGGACGGTTGCTGGTGCATGGAACCGTTCCGGACATCATAGCAGCGTCGAAGTTGACGATGTGGAGGGTCACGTCGGAACGTTCGGCGGAGATTCGCAAAGCTCTTGAAGGCCGTCCGGGCGTTGAGATGGTCACGAGTTTCGGAATCCAGCTGCATGTCGTCGGCGAAGACGCGGCGGCGTTGCGCGCCACAGTTGAAAATGTGAAAGAACAATTTTCCGCTGAAATCCAGAATCTGCCGCCGACGCTGGAGGATATATTCATTCACACGATGTCGCGCTCCGGTGCCGATCGCGAGGCCGCATGAGTAACCGCTTCTCCCTGCTTCGCTTCCGCGCCCTGATGATCAAGGAGTTCATCCAGATTTTGCGTGATAAATCGACCTTCGGCATTATCTTCATGATGCCGATCATCCAGCTTCTGATCTACGGTTATGCCATCAACACGAACCCCAAGATGCTGCCGACGGCGCTCGTGACCGCCGACCAATCGGCCTATGTGCGCAGCATCACGACCGCTCTGCAAAACACCGGCTATTTCAAGATTACCGAGAAACCTGCGACCGAGGCTGAAGCCGAGAAGCTGATGGCCGAAGGCAAGGTGCAGTTCATCATCGAGATTCCGGTCGATTTCACGCGCGACCTGCTGCGCGGCGCGACGCCAAATATGGCCGTGATAGCGGACGCCACCGATCCCGTCGCCGTCGGCAACGCGATGGGTTCGCTCGGTACGATCAATCAAACGGCTTTGTCGCGGGATCTGGCCGATGCGCCCGCCCTTCAACCGCGCGCGCCGCCGTTTCATATCGTCACCCACAATCGCTATAATCCCGAAGGGCTGACGGCTTATAACATCGTGCCGGGGTTGATCGGCTTGCTGCTGAACATGACGCTCGTGTCGATGACGGCGGTCGCCATCACGCGCGAACGCGAACGTGGCACGCTCGAAAATTTATTGGCGATGCCCGCGCGACCGTTCGAGGTCATGCTTGGCAAGATCGCGCCTTTCATTCTGATCGCCTATCTGCAAACGCTGGTCATCCTCGGCATGGCGATGGTTCTTTTTGGCTTGCCGATCGAGGGCAGTCCCTTGCTGCTGGCGCTGGCGCTCAGCGTCTACATCGTCGCCAATCTCGGCATCGGCTTCACCATCTCGACCTTCGCCACCAATCAGCTGCAAGCGATGCAGCTGACAATGTTCTATTTCCTGCCGTCGCTGCTGTTGTCGGGATTCTTTTTTCCGTTTCGCGGCATGCCGATGTGGGCGCAGACCTTGGGCGAGATGTTTCCTATCACGCACATTTTGCGCATCATTCGCGGCATCGTCCTGAAAGGCGTCAACGCCAGCGACATCTGGCCGGAGACGTGGCCGATGCTGATTTTCGTCGTTTTTATCGGCTTCGTCGCCATGCGGCGTTACCGCGAGACGCTGGATTAGCGGAACGAACGAAAATTTCAGCACGTCGACATACGCAGATATGCAAACTTAAACGGGGCTTAATGCCCTGTGCCTAAAATGAAGCCATCTCTGGTTTCATCATGATGTTATTCCTTCATTTTTATCGCGGATCGTTGTCGCGGCGCATCCTGATTCAGATGTTCGCCGCCAGCTTTTTCGCCTTGCTGGTTGTGGGGCTGTTGATCCACGCGCGGATCGATCATTATATCGACCTGCTGAACGTCGATTACGCCTTGCGCATCGCCAATGGAACGATCTTCGATACGCGGCGTCTCGGAGCCGACGTGGATCGCGATTTGGCCGTCATGCTGGCGCTGGCCGTTCTGGCGGCTGGCGGAATGATCGCCCTTTTTTACCACATCATCCAAAAAGCCCTTCTCCGCTCCTTGAGCGTCATCGAGTCCACCCTTCAGAAACGCGCGGCGGGCGACACGGAGGCGCTGGCCGACATTCCTCCGTCGGATGAGCTTGGAGCGTTCGCCGCCACGTTAAACGGAATGTTGCAAAGTCTGACCATAGGCGAGGCCTATCGCCGCGAACAAGAACAACAGGTGATGGATTATGCCGAACAGCTGGAAGGAAAAACGATTGAACTTGAGGTGGCGCGCGCGACGGCTGAGCGCGCGACCGAAGCGAAAAGCGACTTTCTGGCGACCATGAGCCATGAAATCCGCACGCCCATGAATGGCATTATCGGCATGACGGAATTGCTGCTGGAAACGCCGCTCGACGCGAAACAAACCCGTTACGCGCAAACCGTCATCCATTCGGCGGACGCCTTGCTGACCCTCATCAACGATATTCTCGATTTATCGAAGATCGAGGCCGGTAAACTTGAACTAGAGCCGGTTTTTTTCGATCTGCACCAATTGGTCATCGAAGTGATCGAGCTGTTCTCGATCAAGGCTCGGGAAAAAGCTATTGCCGTATCGGCCTGTATAGAAACGGGCACCCCGCGCCACGTCATCGGTGACCCGGTTCGCATACGCCAGCTCCTTTCCAATCTCATTGCCAATGCTGTAAAATTTACGTTGAAGGGGGATGTCAAAGTGACGCTTTCGTCAACCGTCGCCCCGGCGGGAGAGGGAAGCTCCGCGCTCTTCAAAGTTGCGGTGCAGGATACAGGGATTGGCATTAGTCCTGACGCGCAACACTATATATTCGATAAATTTACCCAAGCCGACGCATCGACGACGCGAAAATTTGGCGGCTCTGGACTTGGGCTTGCCATCTGCAAGAAACTGGCAACCATGATGAATGGCGAAATCGGCGTCGAAAGCGTGATCGATCAGGGATCGACGTTTTGGTTCAGCATGAAATTGCGTTTGGCCGAAGCGCCGCTGGAAACCGAAGACGCCGCGCCGCGCTTGTCGCCGGAGCATTTTCGCCGCGTCCGCATTCTTCTGGCTGAAGACAATCCCATCGATCAGGAATTCACCGTGAGCATCCTTGAGAATCTCGGCTGTCAGGTTGCGGTTGTCGAAACCGGCGCCGCTGCTCTGGAGGCCGCTGCGAACGGCAATTACGATTTGATCCTGATGGATTGCGAGATGCCCGGAATGAATGGCTTCGAGGCTTCGCATGCTCTGACCGCGCTTAAAATGAACGGCACCTGCCCGGATCGCCCCATCATTGGTCTGAGCGCTAATGTCGATACAAAGATTCGCGAGCATGGACTGTCCTGCGGCATGATCGATCTTGTTGCCAAGCCTTTGCGCAAGGATTTGTTGTTGCAAACCCTGCAGGCTTGGCTGCCGACGATCAGTCATGATGATGCGCCCACAATTATCTCCGGTAACTCCTTAAGGAACAAAATAATCCTTCTGGCCGAAGACAATCCCGTCAACACCGAGCTCGTCACCGAAGTTCTGCATTCCTTCGGATGCAAGGTTATAGCCGTCGACAACGGCCATGCGGCGATCGATACGCTGACACGCGTTCCGGATATTGATTTGGTCCTGATGGATTGCATGATGCCGTATATGGACGGATTCAAGACGACGCGTAACATTCGCGTGCTGGAGGAATCCGGAACCCTTCCCCACGTGCCGATCATAGCGCTTACCGCGCTTGCCATGAAAAGGGATCGCAAGCGCTGCTTGGCGGCAGGCATGAATGATTACATCAGCAAACCGGTACATAAGGATGAACTTCGCGCCAAGCTTGTCCTGTGGATTGAGGACAAAGCCATTCATCAAATTCAAGACACTCGCATAGGAACACACGAGGCTCCGTTCGATCGGACGACCCTTGAAGACTTGCGGCGATCTCTGGGCGTCAAGTTTGATAAAATAATCGGGCTTTTTTGCAGCGATACGCGTCAACGCATTGAAGCGCTTGAGGCTGCGCTGGCGCCGCAACGCGATGCCGCGCGCATTACGCTGGAGTCTCATTCCATCTGTTCATCGGCTTTGCATCTGGGCGCGAAGCAGCTGGCCAACCTTGCGGGCGAGCTTGAGGAAGCGTCCCGTCGCGACGATCCCGGCAGTCGTTTTGATTATGAAAAGCATATAGAGCGCTTGCGACACGCCTTCGAACAGGTTGAGCGCAGAATCCTATCCCTGACCGATCCGGCTGTTTAGGGGCAAAACCTTACCTCCGGTTGAGAATCGTGACGATCCACCCGTCATAAAAATCACAAGAAACTTACTTTGGATTCAATCCAATTTTAGATGTTTTTTTCCGATCCGTCTGCAAACGTGAAGGAATCGGCAACGGGCGCAAAGGGTTTCCCTTGCCAGCCGGTTCTGTCAACCGATGTGGAGGACAAATGGAGCTGCATAAGTCAAGAGTTCTTTAAAGTTAATCTGTTAACCTCTAAGGTGCTGATTCACACTTAAATCTTCCGCTCGGACTATGTCACCGTCTAACGTCGATTTTAAGCGACTCTCGCAAGAAGAATTGAATGCGGTCATTGATCGGCATGAGAACTACACGGCTGGCCGCAACGGCGGGCTGAAAGCCAATCTTGCGTATCATGATTTGACGGGTCTCTCGTTTGCCAAGCGCAATTTATCGGACGCCGATTTTACGGGATCCATCTTGTGCGATGCGAATATGCAAGGCACGAAGCTGGATCGTGCGGTTCTGTTTTGCGTCGATATGCGCAACACCGATTTGCGCGGCGCGAGCCTGAAACGTGCCGACTTGCGTGGCGCATCGATGCGGGGCGCCGTTCTGGTTGGCTCGAATATGGAAGGCGTCGATCTGCGCGAAGGCTCGCTGGCGAATGCCGATGGCAGCGGAAATCTTCAGGCGGCGCACAAAAATCTAACGATCGCCGACAAAGGCGGTGCCAATCTTGCCGGCAGCAACCTGAGCGAAGCCAAACTGTCCGGCGCCGTCGCCATCGCCAGCAACTTCACCGATGCGACGATGAAAAATGTCCGGCTCAGGAATGCCGATCTGACGGGGTCGAATTTCTCCGGCACGAATCTGGAGCGTTCGGATTTCGAGAATTGCACCTTGCAGGATGTCATTCTGCGAGGCGCCGTTATAACCGGCACGAAAATCAACCTGAGCGAGATATCAAAGGAGAATCAGGAAGGCATTCTGACCGAACAGGCGGTTGGAAAATCCACCAAGGATTTGCCGATGCCCATGGAAGATTTATTGAGGTTGCACAAGATATGGCTGGAGTCGAATGGGAAATCAGGCAAAGGGCTTGATGTCAGCCGTTATGATTTGCGCAAGGGCGTGGATTTTTCCGGCGCGTGCCTGACGATGATGCGCGCCCATAACGCCACCCTTTTTGGCGTCAACTTTATGAAAGCGCAGCTTCAATCTGCGGATATGAAAAGTTCGGACTTGCGCCAAGCAGTTTTCGAGCTGGCGGATATGCGCGGCATACAGCTTCATGGCACGCGCCTGAACAGCGCCAATTTTAAGCAAGCGCAGCTTCAGCCGTTGGCGCTCGGCGGCAAGCGTTCGCTGAAGTCCAATCTTTCAAAGGCCTCTCTGCAATTTGCGGATTTCTCAGGAGCCAATCTGGCTCAGGTCGATTTCCGCGATGCCGATTTAACAGACGCCAATCTTCGCGGCGCGGATCTGACCGGCGCGGATTTGACCGGAGCCATTCTTAAAGGCACGCTGCGCGACTGATGCCAAAACTTTTTGTCCTCTATGTGCGCCGCTGAAGCCAATGTGACTAGATTCTTCATAGAGGCCAGTGAAGGGGGTCTCGTGGTGGGGTCGGGTGTGGGACAGGGCGAGGCGCGCAAGGGTTTGACGTTAAGGGTGAAATCAGCAATTTTCTTGCTCTGGATCGCTTGGGATTGAAACTAATGATCGGCATTGCCTGCTAACCCATAATCTGCGTGGAAAAATCTTAATACTTGCAGACAATTGGGGTAAAATTACCCCAAGTAGTGAAATTGCGTATCGTAGGCAGTTGGTATTTTTTCTAGAGAGATGTCGATGGCTGCGAGTCAACATTCTTATATAGCGCCAGACGATCTGCGAGCGGCGGAGGAGTATGCCCGCGAGCATGGAGGAGAACTTCCCAGATGGTTTGCTGAAAAATATCCTGATGTGCGAAATGTTGAACAGGCGCAGGCCATTGTTGCTACAGAAGACACACCTACGGCGATATCTAATCCACAAGAACCGCCAAGCGTAAATAATGGTAGTGATAGCAACGGAGGTGGCGACGGCAGCTCCTCTCTAGCAGTGGTCGCGGCGGCAATGGAGTCGGAGAGGCGAATGCAGGGGCTTCTGTCTTCGCTTGATACGGCCCTTAAAAATTATACGGCGCCTACAAAAAGCTTTCTGGATTCTCGGGTAACTCCGCGTGACTTGGGTTTGACGGACAAACAGGCTGGCGCGACGGTCGTCGCGCAAAATACCTACAGCGATGACACGCATGAACGGGCTCGGCAAATTATGGAGGATGCGGCGAGCTTGTCGAGCGAAGACTCGACGGATCACCCTGGTGAGAAAAGGTTGCCCGCAGGGAAAGGAAATGTAGCCGTAGCGCTGGCCATGGCCCTTTCGACTTCGGTGGAGCATCGCCACCGCAACGATCTTCTCGGTACAGGCTACACTATTGATACGCACAAGAATGCTTTGGTCGCGCTGTCGAGCCGGGTCGTTGTTGCTAGACCGGGTGCAACCGATGAAGAGAATCTTCGGGCGACAGTAAGTGGCTTTAATGGCCTTACCGAGGAAGAGCGGCGAGAATTTCTAGCTCACGGTTTAAAAACACTGGAGGCAGTCCGGCAATATCATCAAAGCCATCAGGAGGATATGCGCCCGGCTCCTGTCGGCAGTGCGTCTCCGCTTGACCCGTATAAAGGACATGATGGTGGGCGGGTGCTATTGAGGCCGGAGGCTGCTCGCTTTATGACTTCGGGCACTCCTGTCGTTCCGCCAGCTCCGGCGGTGATCGGCGGCGAGGTACAGGCTCCATCTCCAAAACGCAGCGCTTTGCTGCCAGGGGTTTGACGAGAACGAATTTTGCTCGACCTAAATCCTTCGTCCGCTGCGCGCGCCGTGCGGCACAGGTCCGGACAGGAGCGACGCGAGGCTGCGGGTTTTCTCTTTTCGCAACAGGCGCAAGATGCGAACGAGCGTGTCGCGCAAATGCTTCCGTTCGACGACGATGTCGACCATGCCGTGATCGAGCAGGTATTCGGCGCGTTGAAATCCGGGCGGCAAGGTTTCACGAATTGTGTTTTCGATCACGCGCGCGCCGGCGAAGCCGATTTGCGCGCCGCGCTCGGCGATATGAATGTCGCCGATCATGGCAAAACTGGCGGTAACGCCGCCGGTAGTCGGATCGGTCAGGACGACGATATAGGGCAAGCCCGCCGCCTTCACTTCATCGGCGGCGATAATGGTGCGCGGCATTTGCATCAGCGACAGCGCGCCTTCCTGCATGCGCGCCCCGCCTGAGGCCGGAAAAACGATCAATGCCGCTTTGGTGGCGACGGCGCGGCGGGCGGCGGTAATAATGCCTTCGCCGACGGCCATGCCCATCGATCCTCCCATAAAGCCGAAATCAAACGCGGCGGCGACGGTTTTCTGCCCGCCCAACAAGCCTTCGCCGACGACGATCGCATCACGGCGACCGGCCTTGCGCACCGAGCTTTTCAGGCGGTCGATATAGCGTTTCTGATCGCGGAATTTCAACGGATCGACGAGAACTTTCGGCACTTCGATTTCGGTAAATTTGCCGTCGTCGAACAACGATTCGAGCCGCCGCAAAGGCTCGAGTTTCAGGTGATAGCCGCACGATTTGCAGACATTCAGGTTTTCGTCCAGATCGCGCTTAAACAGCATCGTGCCGCAACCGGGGCATTTCTCCCATAGGTTGTCGGGAATATCCTTTCTGGCCGTGACCAGAGCGCGGATTTTCGGACGGACGAAATTTGTAAGCCAGTTCATGGGGGTAACCTTAGCGGATGTCATGACCGGTTTCCAGTTCCATGACATTATGGTAAAAATGCTGTCGCTCTTACAATTTCCACCCCGAATGAATGACGGCGACGCCGCCGGTCAGGTTCGTCCAACGGACGTTATCGAGACCGGCTTTTTTCATGCGTTCGGCAAGCGCTGCCTGTGGCGGGAACTTCAGGATGCTTTCGGCCAGATATTGATAGGCCTCGGCGTCATGCGCGACATGTTCTCCGAGCCACGGCAGAACGCTCATGCAATAGCGTTCATAGACCGGCTTCAGAAGCGGGCTGACGCCGGGGCTGAATTCCATGCAGAAGAAACGTCCGCCCGGACGCAAGACCCGCGCCGCTTCGCGCAAGGCGTTGTCGATGCGCGAAACGTTCCGCAGCCCGAAGGCGATGGAATAAAGATCGACGCTGCGCGAAGGGATCGGCAGCTCCTCGGCGTTACCGGTGATGAAATGGATCGGACGCGACGTTCCTTGCCCTTGCGGCAAAATCCCTTCATCGATCATGCGCGCGCGTCCACGCTTCAGCATGTGGGGGTTAATATCGCAGACCGTTATGTCGGCCTTGCCTTCTGTGCGGCGATAGCAACGCAACGCGATGTCGCCGGTTCCTCCAGCGACATCAAGCAGCGTTTGTCCGGCCTGCGGGCTCATCATCGCCACCAGCCGGTCTTTCCACACGCGGTGCAATCCGCCTGACATCAGATCGTTCATCAGGTCGTAATGCTCGGCCACGGAATCGAACACGCCGCGCACGAGACCGGTTTTGTCCTGCGGCTTGACATGGCGAAAACCGAACCATTCGGATTCAGGGTTGAGCATGGGAAAAGGGGGTTAGGGGTTAAAGGTCAGGGATCAAGGCTTGCAATCTCGTTCTGACATTTAAAGGAATAACGTGTAATCTCCAACCCCTAACCCCTAACTTCTAACCCCTGCCTCTCATGCCCGAATTGCCCGAAGTCGAAACAGTTTGCCGTGGTCTTGCCAAGGCCTTGACGGGATTGCGTTTTGTGGAAGTCGAGCAACATCGTGCCGATTTGCGCGCGCCGATGCCGAAGAACCTAGCGGCGCGGCTTAAGGGACGACGCATCGTCGCGATCAAGCGGCGCGCGAAATATATTCTGATCGGGCTCGACAATCACGAAACCTTGCTTTTGCACCTCGGCATGTCGGGGCGCGTGATCGTGTCGCATGAAAAAACAACATCCGGCAAGCACGACCATCTGATTTTTCATTTTGATGATGGCGCGATTGTGACTTTCAACGATCCACGGCGTTTTGGTCTGTGCGACCTGATCCGCGATACGGACGTGTCGCAGCACCGCCTGTTGCGCCATTTGGGGCTGGAGCCGCTGGAAAAAGACTTTACGCCGGAGGCGCTTGCCGAGCTGCTCAAGGGCAAAAAGACCAGCATTAAAATCGCGCTTATGGATCAACGGCTTGTGGTCGGTATTGGCAATATCTATGCCAGCGAAGCTTTGTTCCGCGCCGGAATCAGCCCGAAGCGTCAGGCGGGCAAATGCCGGGCGCAGGACATCGCCGTTTTGGTTCCGGCCATCCGCAAAGTTCTGAACGATGCCATTCGCGCCGGAGGTTCAAGCTTGCGCGATTACCGACAAGCCGATGGGGAATTGGGATATTTTCAACATCACTTCGCCGTTTACGGACGCGCAGGGCAACCATGCCCCGGCTGTACTTGCGATACCCCGAGAACCGGAGGCATCAAACAGATCACGCAAGGTGGCCGTTCGACCTATTACTGTCCGGTGCGACAAGGATAAACGCGTCAATTCCGTAGCCCCTAACCCTTATAACGGTTTCCCCTCATAAAATTATAGTCTTCCGCAAACAGATTGATTGAACCGTGGCGTGGTTATCACTATTCTAACTTTCGCAACCTCCAATTCTCGGTTTCTCCCCATGCGCAAAAATTTCTTTCGTCTTCTCGTTCTCCTCGCTCTTTTGGCGGGCATCGCCAGCGCGCCCCTTTTTGCCAAAGCGCCGGATGCGCCCTTATTGCAAGCATCGGCCAAACCGGCCACAGATCCAGCGCCGTCAAATCAGGATTCGTCGAACAAGGATAAAGATAAAGACGCCACCGACAAGGATGCCAACGATACCTACAAGCAGCTCACGTTGTTCTCGGATGTGCTGGAGCGCGTGCGCAACGACTATGTCGATTCCGTCAGCGATGAAAAGCTGATCGAATATGCGCTGAACGGAATGCTGAGTTCGCTGGATCCTCATTCGAGCTATCTCAACAAAAAGAATTATCAGGACATGCAGACGCAGACCAAGGGCGAATTTGGCGGGCTCGGCATCGAAGTCACTATGGACAACAGCGTCATCAAGGTGATCTCGCCGATTGACGACACGCCGGCGGCGCGCGCCGGGATTCAATCGGGCGATTTCATTACCCATATCGACGGCAAGCTGGTGACGGAATTGACGTTGTCGGAGGCGGTTGATCGCATGCGCGGCGTGCCCGGAACCAAGGTGACGTTGACGGTGCGGCATGGCGGTCTGTCCGGCCAGCCGACCGACATCACCCTGACCCGCGCCATCATCAAGGTTCAGTCGGTGCGGTGGGAGGCCAAGGACAACATCGCCTATATCCGCATCACGGCGTTCAACGAACAGACGCAGGTTGGGCTTGACAAGGCGCTCGACGAAGCTTCGCAGAAACTGGGTGCCAAGATGGAAGGCTATGTTATCGATCTGCGCAACAATCCGGGCGGATTGCTGGAACAGGCGGTTTCCGTCGCGGGGACATTCCTGCAGCCCGGCATGGAAGTTGTTTCAACACGGGGACGACACAAGGAGGAAAACCAGAGTTACACCGCCAAGGATGGCGATAAAACTCACGGCAAGCCTATTGTCGTGCTGATCAATGGCGGCTCGGCCTCGGCGTCGGAAATCGTCGCGGGCGCGTTGCAGGATCACAAGCGTGCGGTTCTCGTCGGCGTCAAGAGCTTCGGCAAGGGATCGGTGCAAACCATCATGCCGGTTGCGGGAGGCGGAGCGATGCGGCTTACGACATCGCGTTACTACACGCCGTCAGGCCGCTCGATTCAGGCGCTTGGCATCGAGCCGGACATCACCGTGCAACCGGCGAAGCTGGAGAAGCTGGCGTTGGGGCCGAGTCTGCATGAAGCCGATCTGAAGGGCGCTTTGCAGAATGAAACGGTCAAGCAGGACAAGGACGGCAAGGATAAAGAAAAAGACAAGGATGCCGCCAAGCCCGCCGACAGCAGTGACGATGACAGCGATTTGCCCGCCGACGATTCGTCCAAGGGTAAGACGACCGATAAGGATGGCAAGGACAAGGCGGCTCAGCCTTTTGATTACCAGCTGGCGCGGGCACTTGATCTCATTCATGGAGTTCATGTCTTTGACTCCAAGAAGGAGTAACAATCGTGACGGCAGCGCAAGCGGGCGGCGACACGTTCGAAGAGGCCGGCGTCGCGCAGCGGCGCGAAACGTTCCTTGCCGCTTATTCGCGTAACTTCAAGCTTGCAGTCGTCACGCTTGTTCTGGCTGTCGCCGTATTGCCGTGGGCGATTGATCGTTTGTTGTCGCTATCCGATGTGACGATTCCCGGACATCTGGTGAAAAAGATCGCGCATGTGACCCATGTGCAGAGCGCCGATGCCGAAATGCGGCCAGAGGTAACGGGTCAAGTCAATCAAGCCCAGTTAGGCAATCAAGTTAATGAGCCAGCGTTAAACAGTCAGGACGATAAAAGCATCAAGCTGATTCTCGCCCCCGCTCCTGCCGTGACCGAAGATACGCCGCAGGGCAGTTTGCCGCGCATCGGCGAGGATGGGCGGCCGCCATGGCAGGTGTACGCGCGTCCCTATAACGTAGCGGACAGGCGACCGCGCATTGCGCTGGTGATTACCGATCTTGGCTTGGCACGCGCTCCCACCGATGCCGCGATCAGCCGCTTGCCGACGAATGTAACAATGGCGCTCGATGTGCAGAGTCCGGTTGTTTCGGCTTGGGGGAATCGCGCCCGTCAGGACGGACATGAAATCATCATCAACGTGCCGATGGAACCGTTCGATTATCCGCGCAGCGATCCGGGTCCGAACACGCTCCTGACCTCCCTGCCGAACAGCAACAACATTGAACGCCTGACGTGGGCGTTGCGGGAATGCGTCGGGTATGTTGGCATCACATCTTTTTCGGGTTCGCGCTTTGCGACCGACCCCGATAAAATGCGGGCTGTTCTGGATATTCTGAAACAGCGCGGGTTGATGATCTTCGATCCGCGCATTGCGCCGCACAGCGTGATTATGTCGCTGGCCAAGGAAGATCATATTCCATATGCGGTTGGAACCTTGCAAATCGACGATGAGCTAACTCCCGATGCCATCGATAAGACGCTGGCGCGTTTGGAGAAAGAAGCGCGGTTGAACGGTCATGCCGTTGGCATCGCCGGATCGAGCCCGCTTGTGCTTGATCGCTTGCAGTTGTGGCTCAAGAATTTGCCGGATCGCGGCATATCCTTGGCGCCTTTGTCAGCCGTGGTAGAATAATCGCTCGGGTTTTCGGGGAATCATAAAAGATGACGACGGACTTATCCCATCTTCCCTATCGGCGCGGCGTTGGATTGTGCTTGTTTAACGCGCAAGGGCTCGTCCTGATTGCCGAGAGGCGCGACCGGCGCGGCGCGTGGCAAATGCCGCAGGGCGGGATTCAGAAAGACGAGAACCCGCGCGTGACAGCCTTGCGTGAACTCAAGGAAGAAATCGGAACCGACCGGGCTGAAATTATCGCCGAGATCCCGGAGAAACTGTTTTATGAATTTCCCGATTGGCTTCAGCATCGCGGCGGCGTCTTTCGCGGCAAGTATCGCGGACAGGAACAAATCTGGTTTGCGCTAAAGTTTCTCGGTGACGACCGCGACATCGACCTTTCCGGAGCCGACGAACCGGAAGCGCCGGAATTCATCGCTTGGCGCTGGGCGCCGTTGGCGGACACACCTAACCTGATCGTCGATTTCAAGCGACCGATTTACGACCGAGTGGTCGGCGCTTTCCTGCCGCTGGCCGAGGCCATAAGCCGTGGTGAAACGCTTCCGGCCATGGCCTAAACAGCGGGGCAAGCCCCAGTGGACTGTGTCAGCTTAATTTTAGAGAATTAACGTTGAAGCAAGAGCGGAGGAGCCCCTCTCCCGCTTGCGGGAGAGGTTGGGTGAGGGCGGGTGAGGATAGAAACTGCCTCAACATTTTGGGCCCGCCCCTAACCCCTCCCGTAAACGGGAGGGGGATTCCACCGCCCTCATGTCAAATTGAATTCCCATCATTTAAGACGACGCAATCCACTAATGCATTTCCCTTTCACGTTGGCACGATGGAAATGCTCTAACCTTTTGTTTATCGACCAGATTCACGCTGCGAAGTGTAAGTACCTCCGCGCGATCTATTCTAATCTTCATCGCCGCTTTCGGATTTGTCAGCCGCGCCCATCATGGCGTTGGCGACAAGTCCGGCATTGGCGCGAACCTTTTGCTCGATCGTATCGGCGATTTCAGGATTATCGCGTAGGAATTGCTTGGCGTTTTCGCGTCCCTGACCGATGCGTTGCCCATCGTACGAGAACCACGCGCCGGATTTTTCGACCACGTTCGCCTGACTGCCGAGATCGACGAGCTCGCCGGTCTTGGAGATGCCCTCGCCATACATGATGTCGAATTCGACGACGCGGAACGGCGGCGCGAGTTTGTTCTTCACAACCTTGACACGGGTCTGGTTGCCGACCACGGTTTCGCGATCCTTGATCGCGCCGATGCGGCGGATGTCGAGTCGGACGGAGGCGTAGAATTTCAGCGCGTTGCCGCCGGTCGTGGTTTCCGGATTGCCGAACATTACGCCGATCTTGAGGCGGATCTGGTTGATGAAGATAACCATGCAGCGCGATTTGGAGATCGAACCGGTCAGCTTGCGCAAAGCTTGGCTCATCAAGCGCGCTTGCAGCCCGACATGGCTGTCGCCCATTTCGCCTTCAAGTTCGGCGCGCGGCACCAGCGCCGCGACGGAATCGACGACCAGAACGTCAACCGCGCCGGAACGCACGAGCGTGTCGGTAATTTCCAGAGCCTGCTCGCCCGCATCGGGTTGCGAGATCAGCAGATCGTCGATGTTGACGCCGAGCTTGCGGGCATAGACGGGATCGAGCGCGTGTTCGGCATCGACAAAGGCGCACGTGCCGCCGTTTTTCTGCGCCTGCGCAATCACATGCAGCGCCAGCGTGGTCTTGCCGGAGCTTTCCGGCCCGTAGATTTCAATGACGCGTCCGCGCGGCAAGCCGCCGATGCCGAGCGCGATGTCGAGGCCAAGCGATCCGGTCGAGATGGTTTCAATCTCGGCGGCGACGCCCTGCGCGCCGAGCTTCATCACCGAGCCTTTGCCGAAGGCGCGCTCGATCTGGCTCAGCGCGGCATCAAGGGCTTTCTGGCGATCCGAATTCATGTCCTTGGTTTCTTTCTCGACAATGTGGAGATTGGAGGAAGGGCGTGCGCTCATCGTGAACTCCTTGGGTTTAGCAGGGATGGGAACGGCGGGACATCAAATCGTGTGTTTCTTGTTTGTTCTTTTACGCCCAACAAAAGCGTTTTGCAAGTTCTATTTATGTTCTTTTATAACATATTGAAAATAAAGGAAAATCCTAATTTTGTCAACACGCCTGACTTTTTGTGCTCTTCTTACATCATTGTGCGACCGAGAAAGTACTAGTACGCTGAACTTGTTCTGTTTTCTGGCAACACTCTACACAAGTTACAACTTTAAAGGCTGATAACTATGACCAACAGCTTGCGGCATGAAAATACACAGGTGCCTCAGACACCAAAGTCTGAGCCC
>CAIQVS010000211.1 GCA_903875345.1 uncultured Pseudomonadota bacterium
CGGCTAACGTCGCTTGGGTAGTTGCGCTTCATGGCTTCCTCCGCTGGTGAGGAATCCTTGAATCAATTTCCCGTTAAAAGATCATGAACAGGTTCTTAAACAAAATGTCCGAGCAGGACGTGTATGTGACGCCGCAAATGGCTTCAATTCTCCGCCGAAATTTTGGGTTTCACTTGACGGTAAATCACGCTATATCAATCCCCTGTCGTGGAGACGTGGCCGAGCGGCTGAAGGCGGCGGTTTGCTAAACCGCTATACGGGGTAAACCCGTATCGAGGGTTCGAATCCCTCCGTCTCCGCCATCATGCTATGCACGGACATTCCCTGATGAATGTGGCCGGTTGAAATCGGCCAGATTTTACGGGGTTAAACAATGTCATGTGTGGACTAGGCAAATGATGGCAATTTACCCGGAGTCACGGGATTACTCTCTGAAGCTGTGGATATTCTCTGTTTGGTGTGTACCGGCGGAAGCCGTTCGACACCACAGTTGCCGACGATTTTGCCGCGTGTACCCTGACTAAGTTCGTGCAATGCGGCTGTTCTCGATTTTGAGTAAAAGCGGTGGCTGAGAGAGTATAATAAGTACGTTGACGGGCGTTTGCGGTCTATTGCAGCGCTTCTGCCGCATTGTGAAAATGCGGCATGAACAAAACACCGTCACTTGGCCATGCTTTATCGCTAACCGGCGCTTTTCCGAACTTTCTTGAACGGAAAGGATGTGTCATGGATAGCGATGTTATAGGCCGCATTGCCGCTCTGCCGGAACTATGTGCAACGGATCTCAAGAAGCTTTGGAAAGACCTGTACGGCAAGGAGCCGCCGCCCTTCAATAAGGTTTATTTCGTGAGGCGGCTGGCCTATCGCTTGCAGGAACTTGCCTATGGCGTGGATTCTCGGGCACTGGAACGCCGCCTTGAACTTCACGCCCGTCAATACATGGATGTACAGGGCAAGATCACGCGCAAGGTGGTCGATGCCGATCGTCCGGTCACTGGCACAAGGCTGATGCGCGAATACCAGGGTGAAGAGCATCACGTTACGGTCCTGCATGACTGTTACGAATACCGAGGCAAACGGTATAAAAGCCTTACTGGCATAGCCCGCTCCATTACCGGCACACAATGGTCAGGGCCTGTATTCTTTGGACTTAAGCGTCAGAGAGGCCGGTCATGACGCAACTGAAACGCCGTATTCGTTGCGCGGTTTATACCCGCAAATCCCATGAGGAAGGCCTCGAACAGGAATTCAACTCGCTCGACGCGCAACGCGAATCCGGCGAGGCATATGTCGTGGCGCAACGGCATGAAGGCTGGACATTGGTTCCCGATCATTATGACGATGGCGGTTATTCCGGCGGCAATATTGATCGTCCGGCTTTGAAGCGCCTGATGGCCGATATTCAGGCTGACAAGATCGATGTGGTGGTTGTTTATAAGATCGATCGGCTGACGCGGTCACTGTTCGATTTCGCACAGATGATTGAGATTTTTGAGAAACACAATGTTTCGTTCGTATCGGTCACGCAGCAATTCAATACGACGACATCGATGGGAAGACTTATTCTGAACGTGCTGCTGTCCTTCGCGCAATTTGAACGCGAAGTCACCGGCGAGCGCATCCGCGATAAGCTGGCGGCCTCGAAACGCAAGGGCATGTGGATGGGCGGCATGCCGCCTCTTGGTTATGACGTAAAAGACCGAAGGCTGGTTATCAACGAGGCGGAAGCCGCAATGGTTCGTCAAATCTTCAACGGATTTACGGAAATGCGTTCGATTACAGCCGTCGTCAAGAAGACGCACGAAAAAGGCTTTCGCACAAAAACTTACGTCAGTCAGAAAGGAAACGCGCGGCAAGGAAAGCTCATGGACAAAGGCTATATCTACAAACTGATTAATAACCCGATTTATATCGGTAAGATCGTTCACAAGGACGAAACCTATCCTGGTTTGCACCAGGCCATCATCGATCAGAGCCTTTGGGATCAGGCACATGAGATCATGAAAATAAGTCCACGCACGCGTGCCAATGAGAACCGGCGCAAATATGGTGCGGCTTTGCGAGGTATCATCAAATGTGGTGGATGCAATTCCGGCATGATGCCGACAAGCACCCGGCGGCGCGGCAAACTTTACCGGTATTATACCCCGAACGCTCACATGAAAAAATCCTGCGGCGATTGCCCTGTGGGCAATGTGAGCGCAGGTGACATCGAAAATGTCGTTCTGACACAATTGCAAAACATGCTGCAAACGCCGGAAATCATTGCTCAGGTTTGGATTGCGGCTAAAGCGGCCGATCCCGCCTTCACTGAAAAAGATGCACATCAGCGCCTGAGCAATATTCTTGAGCTTTGGGAACAATTGTTCCCCGCCGAGCAGCAGCGTGTGATGCGTCAGGTGGTGCAGGAAGTCATTGTTAAGAGTGACGGCTTAGAAATCGTCTTGAACAAAAATGGACTCGGCGATTTTGCCAAAAGCATTTGCGTTCCGGACAATAGTTTGAAGGTGGCCTGATGCAGATCGATATAACTGCTGGCCGCATCCACGTTCCGATGCAGTTAAAGCGGCGCGGCGGTCGCAAGCTGATCATATTGCCTGCGGCTGTCAGCCAAAGCCAGAAAATGCCCAAACACCGCGATGTGACTTTGGTTAACGGAATCGCTAAAGCCTATCGCTGGCAAGCGCTTTATGAACGCGGAAACTATGCATCTTTGGCTGATTTTGTTGAAAAACATGGACTTAACAAATCGTATGCAGCGCGTGTCATGCGCCTTAACCTTCTCGCGCCGGATATTCGCACGGCGATACTGGACGGATTGCAGCCAAAAGGGCTAAGTTTGATCGATCTGATGAGGCCGTTTCCGCCTGAATGGCAGGAACAGCGAAAAGTTTTCGGCTTCGCTCCCGACGGCCCGGCCACTGGGTATTCAGCTTAGGTATCACATCCACATAACTGATGGCCGGAAAGGAGCGGGCAAATGGGCTTACCTGAACGCAGGCATTTTTATCTGCAAGAAGCCATTGAAAAATTGGAGATCACGGAACTCGAACTTCAATATTATCTTTCACATGGTTACATGAAAGCTTGCGTGTATATCACCGGCAAGGAAGTCGGCGGCAAGCGAGCACCTCTTTTTTATGCAGATGGAACACCTTTTGAGGCTGAGGGGTGCTTTCATATCGATCCGAGTAGTTGTCGCGAGATTTTTTCTACCGGCTTCGTATACGAGAAGAATTTCCATTATCACGAAAGCCGGGACGTAAGAATTTCCGTGCCGGACGATCAACCGGGAATCATGTTGCAGAAAAACATGATGGTTATCACCAAATGGGATCTGGAATCTTTCATCGCTCGTCATAAGCTAAATGGCGAAGAGAAAAAACCATCAAATCAGGCCGGACGTCCGAGCGCGATGCTTGAAGTCTTGGCGGAATATGACCGCCGGGTAAAAAGCAAGGCAGTCCGCAAATACAAAACGCACGAGGCTTTCGCTTTGCACAAGTGGGCGCAGCTTAATATCAAGGATAAACCCGTGCCGGACGCGAATACTATTCGCGGCTGGCTCTCTGAGCCCAAAGATAAATCCGCAAACGCTGCATAAGCTACGCAGCGCTTCGCGCCTTTCTGCTGGAAACTTTTCGGGTTTCCGGCAAATTAAAGCATTAGTTTGCATCAGTCCGCCGTGATTTAGATGGTCTCCACGCAATTCAGCAAGGAGGCCACAAGCCATGACGGAAAGCACAAAGCATTTAAACCAAGTCGAGCTGTCGCGCAGACTCGGCGTTGCCTGCCGCACCCTGGAACGCTGGCGCTGGCAAGGCCTGGGCCCGAAGTTCATCAAGATAGGCGGTAGGGTTAAATACCGCCTGGTCGACGTTGAGGCTTATGAGCAATCGCGTCTTTGTCAGTCAACGTCTGATACGAACTATCCCATTCCGCTTGCAGATATCGAGACCGCTGGTCACACAGCCAGAAGGGCTTGATATATGCCAAAGCCAATTATTCCATCAGGAAAAACTGACATGACAAACGAAGACAAGATCGAAAAAGCCATCAAAGGGGCCGAGGTCGTGCTGACACATCGCGGTCACCGCGTTGATGATGACACGCAGGACGTTGACCCGAAGGAGTTTTGTCCGATCACGCCGCTCGGCATCATCGAGGGCACTTGTTATTTCATCGCCTGCAACGGCGAATTACGTAAGGTGTCGCATCGCGATTTTACCGAGGCCTGCCTTATCACGCTTTTCGGAAACAATGACTGGTTATGCGAGAATTTTCCGGCCAAAGGCCCGAAAGGCGCGCCGGATTACTCGAACTTTAACCGCAGCAAAGCCATGAACTGGCTGATAGATAAGTGTACAAAGCGTGGTTATTACAATCCGAACACGCCTTTGCGTGGCGTCGGGATATGGCGCGCCGGTGACGATCTGGTTCTGCATAGCGGCGACGCCATCTGGTATAAAAACCAATGGGTACCGCCCGGTCAGAAAATTCACGGCGCGATTTACACAGCCTATGCGTCGCTTGAAAGACCGGATTTTGAATCGCCGATGACCGCTGCGGAAGCCCTGGAGTGGCGTAAACGCCTTGATGCATGGACTTTCGAAGACGAAGCCGACGCTGATCTTCTCTTCGGTTTTCAGGGTCTTTCCCATTTAGGCGGATTTCCGAACTGGCGCGTTCATTGTTCTGTGATCGGCGAACGCGGCATAGGAAAATCCAGCCTTGGCCAGTTCCTGATCAATAGCCTCGACGTTCAGGGATTGGAATTCAACGATTTTACCGAAGCCGGTTTGCGTCAATTGCTTCTCAATGAAGCCAGGACAATTTGGCTCGATGAAGGCGAGCCGGGCAATGATGCGTTCAACGCGCAGCGGATGGCGGCCGTTATCCGACTGTTACGCAAGATGTCGGGTGGTCAGGGCGCGCGTGTCGCAAGAGGTTCGTCGAACGGCACCGCCCATAACTATACCGTCACCGGCTGCATTCTTCTGACGGCCGTCAATCCGCCGCCCCTCGAACCGCAGGATCGCAGCCGGATTCTTCAAATCAGCTTGCGCAACTCAGATAAACCTTTTTCCAAGAAAGTTGTCGATAACTTTATCGACGAGGTAAAACATCGTAGCGCGAAATTCAGGGCACGCGCTCTTCTAGGAGCCGAGCGGTTTTGCCATGCCGTCGATCACTACCGCGAAATTCTCGTCCAACGCGGATGCGACGGTCGGCAAGCCGATATGTTTGCGGCTTTGCTGGCAGGACGATCATTACTGCTGCATGACGGCAAGCCGCCGGATGAGCCGGA
>CAIQVS010000212.1 GCA_903875345.1 uncultured Pseudomonadota bacterium
CCCCGAATGTCCTTGGCCAGACGATACGGATTTTCTGACATAACCTGTACGGCGTCGTTGCCATATGTTTTGTAGATGCGCACGGCTCTTGAGGTTCCGACACTATGGGAATGAAGAAAGATCATAATCTCGCGTACAATCTTCTGTTCCGCCCAAGCCTCGGCGATACGTTCCGCCCGGTTCTGCCCGATGCCGCTTACCTCCCTCAAGCGTTCAGGCTCGTTCTGAATCACTTCAAATACTTTATCGCCAAAGGCTCTTAGCAACCGTTTGGCATAAACGGGGCCAATGCCACGGATCATCCCCGAAGCGAGATATTTTTCGATGCCCTCAATCGAGGTTGGTGCCGAAGTTTTGAGATACTGTGCCCTGAATTGCATTCCATGTGTCCGGTCGTTTAGCCAGTCACCAGTTGCTGTGATCCATTCGCCGGCCGAGATCATCGCAGCGTGACCAACAACGGTCATGATGTCCTTGTGGCCACGCGCCTTCACGCGCAATACGCAAAAGCCATTTTCTTCGTTGTGGAACGTCACCCGTTCGACAAGTCCGGCCAGCATTTCGCGTTGTTCGTTCGTCCCGGACATGATTTTACGGCCTCCCCCAGCCGGAGACGTGAGCGAGATCAGTTCCAAAGGCAAGAGATGGGAACAGCGGCATAATTGTCGCCGAATGGAACCGCTAATGATTTGTCTGTATTGTTTTTCGGAAAAAGCTTTAATGGTAATTTTTTTGTGCTAACCACAAATCAGCCTATAATCAGTCCGTCTCTCATTGAACCCCGGAAGTTCAAGTTAGACAAGTGAGAACTACCCTATAAATGCTGAGCCCCGGGCGCATGCAAAGCAGAGGCGGGTCCGGGGCTTACATTTGCAATATAGGCTAATTCAGATATATCGTCAAGGAAAACCGACAGGAAAACCTCCAGTGAATACTCAAAAAACCACATTTAGTGATAGTATTATCAATATGTTAGAGCATTCACTGTCACCCGAACGAATGTCAACCTATGTTGCCGCGACGGGTGGCGATAAAAGGCTTGCAATAAACCTCTACACTTGGAACACAGCGGCAAGCGCCGCTTTTTATGGTCCATTGCAGGGAATGGAAATCGCCTTGCGAAACGCTATGCACCGAGAACTTTCCTCAACTTACGGAGCAGACTGGTATGACAATCCTGCATGTGGGCTAGATATTGGAACGCTGAATCGAATTTCAGACGCAAAAAACGATTTACGGCGAAGCAGTTACCCTATCGATCCCCCTCATGTTGTTGCAGCATTGTCATTTGGATTTTGGGTGGCTCTGCTCGGCAAGGGAGGGCGATTGGGGGCTCTCAACAGTGCTAAAAGCAATTACGACATGACTCTCTGGCGTCCAAGCCTTTACAAGGCTTTCCCAAATATCCGCATGCGCAGATCGGAAGCGCATGCTCCTTTCGATTACTTACGCACACTCCGAAATCGCATTGCTCACCATGAACCCATTTTTCAACGCCATCTTGATGCGGACTACAGACAAATCTTAACGGTAACAGGTTGGATTTGCGCCGACATACGCGACTGGATCGCCCATCACAGCTGGGGTGGCCCCCGTGAG
>CAIQVS010000213.1 GCA_903875345.1 uncultured Pseudomonadota bacterium
AAAGAAAGTGGTAGAAACAGACATCGAGCGGCTGGCCGCTTAACCAGCGAAACTTAACCGGCGGGACTCTCTCTTAAGTTTGCCCAGTTTCTGTCCAACTCACGGGGGCCACCCCAAATACTTGTGCTTAATCATAATCAAGCCAATCATCATAATTTGTTGTGACAAACGTTTTTGAGAGGGCGGAGAGATGCCCGTATAGGCCGTGTCTCCTTACCCCGTATGCCCCTACCGTGGTTTTCGTCAGCGACCTATCTCGCATCTGCACAACAAGATTCCGAAAAATGCCACGCTTTTATTGACCCGCATGTAAGGCGGTACTAGCTTTCGCGCTCGGCACAAATGCCGTAAGGTATCTGCCTATTCCGTTCAACAGGTGTTTCCAATGACGCAGGGCGTAATGCGAAAGACAACTTCATCTTCCTCGAAAAAGACAGATGCTTCTGTTTCACGAGCAGCACCTCCATCACGGTTTCCCGACGCGCCTGAAGCGTTTCGCAAAAGTTTTTATGCCAACGTTCTTCCGGACGATCTGGCGCTTCTGACAACCAGCGACCGCGCGCGGATCGCGGGCTCCATCTGGAATCTGGCGCAGGAACGTCAACACGGCAAAATCAAGCTGCGCGTGTTCAATCCTTCGCCGGTCAAGGATGGCTGGACGGTCGATCACACGGTTCTTGAAATTGTCAATGACGACATGCCGTTTCTTGTCGATTCCATCACCGGAGCGTTGCAAAAACGCGGCCTGTCCATTCACCTCGTGATTCATCCTGTTTTGCACGTCCTTCGTGAAACGCGCGGCAAGCTGGTCGACATCTCCACTTTCGCGAAAGAGGATGACGCTCATGCCGAATCTCTTATGCATATCCAAATCGATCATTGCCTTGATCCATCGTTCTTGAAGCAACTCGAAACCGAGATTCTGTCCGTACTCACCGACGTTCGCACCGCCAACGAAGATTGGGCGGAAATGTGCCAACAGATGACCAAGGCCATTGAAGACACCGCCGCCACGGCATCGCACCATAGCGTCGGCGACAGGGACGACGCGCAAGCTTTCATGCGCTGGCTTAATGCCAATAATTTTACCTATCTTGGTTACCGCGATATTGATCTCAAGCAAAGCGAAGGCAAGCTGACATCTATAACGGTCATCGCCAAAAGCGGACGCGGCATTCTTCGCGACGACGAGCTGCGCATGTTCGGAGGTCTGCGCGACATGAACGCGCGGCAAAAACCCACTCTGCAAGCCTATGCCCGACAGAACCAGATTATTTTTGTGACCAAAACCAATGTCGTGTCGAAAGTGCATCGTTGCGTGCCGATGGACGCGATTTTCGTCCGGCGATTCGATGCAAAAGGCAACGTCATCGGTGAACGCCTGTTCGTCGGTCTTTTCACCTCGCAATCCTATTCGCAAAGCCCGCGCGACATTCCCTTCCTACGCCGCAAGATCGAGAAAGTCGTCGCCCGTGCGGGACTTCGTCCCGGCAGCCACGACGACAAGGCCCTTATGCATATCCTCAACCACTATCCGCATGACGAGCTCTTCCAGATCAGTGAGGATGAACTCTACGGCAACGCCCTCGGCATCCTGCAATTACAGGAACGAGCCCGTGTTGCCCTGTTCACGCGTATCGATCCGTTCCAACGTTTTGTCACCTGCCTGATTTACGTGCCGCGCGATCATTACAATTCCGGCCTTCGCATGCGTTTTCAGGCCTATCTGGAATCCTGTTTCAATGCGAAAATACAGGATTGGAACGTCCGAATCGATGACAGCATGCTAGCGCGCGCCTTTGTCAGCCTGAACCTGACCTCGCCGACATCGCCGCTACCCGACATCAAGAAAGTCGAGGCCAATCTACGCGACATTACGCGCAACTGGACCGACCATCTCCGCGACAATCTCGTTACAACATACGGCGAGGCGACAGCGCTCGCCTTGCTACACCGTTATGGACGGGCGTTTCCTCCCGCCTATTGCGACACGACGGATCCGATTGAGGCGCTGCGTGACATTCACCATCTTGAACAACTCAAATCTTCAAACGATTCGGACGACGCGCGAGTCATTGTCGATCTCGGCAAAAATGAAAAGAACGGGCGTCTTACTCTGAAATTGTTTCAACCGAAACGGGCCGTGACGCTCTGCGAGATTCTGCCGTTGATCGAAAACAGCGGCTTGCAAATCGAATATATGGGCGGCCCGCACGAGATTAAGCCCCACGACTTGTCCATGAGCATTTTCATCCACGAGTTTGTCGGTCGTCATGCCCATCCCAGCATCGCTGAATTCCAACATGTCAAATTGGCGTTCGAACAGGCGTTCCGGCACATCTGGCAGGGTGAAACAGAAAACGATCTGTTCAACGCGTTGACTCTTCGCGCCGGAATGTCGTGGCGCGAGATTGTCCTGATGCGAACGCTCGCCCGGTATTTGCGCCAGCTGCGCATTCCCTATAGCCACGAGATGATGGCGCAAACCTTCCTCAATCATCCTCATGTAGCGCAGAAAATCATCGCCCTGTTCATGACGCGGCATAATCCGGATTTCAAGGGCAACCGCGCCCAGAGCTGCAAGGCAATTGAGGAAGAGATCAACACAGCGCTGGCCGACATCAGCGCGCTGGAGGAAGACCGCATCATCCGGCGCTACGTCAATCTGGTGCAGGCTTCGTTGCGCACCAATTTCTTCCAGACCGATACGTCGGGCGAACCGAAATGCTATGTTTCGATCAAGTTTGACAGCCGCGCCGTTGATTTCATGCCGCTGCCCAAGCCGCTCTATGAAATTTTTGTATACAGCCCGCGCGTCGAGGCGGTGCATCTGCGCGGCGGCAAGGTCGCGCGCGGAGGCATCCGCTGGTCGGACCGGCGCGACGATTTCCGCAACGAAATCCTTGGCCTGATGAAAGCGCAGATGGTCAAAAACAGCGTCATCGTCCCGGTCGGCTCGAAAGGCGGATTTATCGTCAAGCGTCCGCCCGCCGAGGCCGACAAAATGCAGGCCGAAGGCATCGCCTGTTATCGCATCATGATGTGCGGTTTGCTTGACATCACCGACAACCGCGTCGGCAACAAAATCGTTCCTCCCGTCCGCGTCGTCCGGCATGACGGCGACGACCCTTATCTGGTTGTCGCGGCCGACAAAGGCACTGCACGATTCTCGGACATCGCAAACAGCATCTCGCAGGAATACAAATTCTGGCTGGATGACGCCTTCGCCTCCGGCGGCTCGGCTGGTTACGATCACAAGGGCATGGCCATCACCGCGCGCGGCGCGTGGGAAGCCGTTAAGCGCCATTTCCGCGAGCTGGGCAAGGACATCCAGACGACGGATTTCACCTGCATCGGCATCGGCGATATGTCAGGCGACGTATTCGGCAACGGAATGCTGCTTTCCAAGCATACCTGCCTGATCGGAGCGTTCGATCACCGACACATTTTCTGCGATCCCACACCTGATCCGGCGATCAGCTTTGCCGAGCGGCAGCGCCTGTTTAATTTACCGAGCAGCAGTTGGGCAAGTTACGACGTAAAAAAGATTTCGAAAGGCGGCGGCGTTTTTGCCCGTTCCGAAAAGTCCATTAGGCTAACGGCGGAAATGAAGAAGGCTTACGGAGTTGCCGCTGACACGCTGACTCCCTCGGAGTTGGCGCAAGCCATGCTGAAAGCGGATATCGAGTTGCTATATTTTGGCGGCATCGGCACCTATGTGAAATCCAGCGGCGAAACGCATGAAGACGTTGGCGATCGCGCCAACGAGGCGTTGCGCATCGATGGCAAGGATGTCCGCGCCAAGGTCGTCGGCGAGGGAGCCAATCTCGGCATGACCCAGCGCGGTCGCATCGAATACGCGCTGAAAGGCGGAAAACTGAACACCGACGCTATCGACAATTCCGCTGGCGTCGACACCTCCGACCACGAAGTCAACATCAAGATATTGTTGCGCAAAATCGTTGACCACAACGATATGACGATCGAGGCGCGTAACAAACTGCTCGGCAGCATGACGAACGATGTCGGCCTTCTTGTCCTACGCGACAATTATTTACAAACGCAGGCGTTGTCGATTTCCGAAGCCCGCGCCGCCGAGCATCTGCAATTGCATGTGAGATCCATGCACATGCTGGAGAAATCGGGGTTGTTAAATCGCGCGGTTGAGTTCCTGCCAAACAGTAACGAAATCGCCGAGTATCAACGCCTTGGGCGAGGTCTGACACGCCCCGAGCTCGCAGTCATGCTCGCTTATGCCAAAATCTGGCTGTACGAGAAGCTGCTCGGCTCCGACCTGCCGGACGACCCGTATATGCAGACGAGTCTGTTGTACTATTTCCCGGAAACGCTGCAGAACAAGTTTCGCGCCGAGATCAGCAAACATCAGCTGGCGCGCGAAATCATCGCCACCGTCGCCACCAACAGCATCGTCAATCGCGGCGGCACGAATTTCGTCACGGCGATGATCGATGAAACCGGCTGCGACGCGCCAACCGTAACGCGCGCCTATATCGTCGCGCGCGAAGCGTTTGGTCTGCGCGATTTGTGGAGCGCAATCGAAGCGCTCGACAACCGCGTCGCCGCCAAAACTCAGACCAACATGCACATGATGACCCGCGAACTGCTGGATCGAAGCGTCCTGTGGTTCTTGACGCAAACCAGTCTGCCGAAGTCGTTGACGCCCGCCATTGCGACCTACAGCGACGGCATCCGTCGACTTGCCGAATGGTTGAAGAAACAGCGCCACGCAGCATCGAGCGAGCGGATTGCAAAAGCAGCGCACGTTCTTACCGTCGGCGGCGTACCGGATGATCTGGGGCAAAGCATTGCGATGCTGCCGGTCATCGGCTCGGCGCTCGACGTCCTGCACCTTGCTATCCAGTCAAAGCTTGCGATCGGCGACGTGGCTGAGGTTTTCTTCAGCCTCGGACAACGCCTCGGGCTCGACTGGCTGGCAGAGCAAACGCGCGCCGTCCAGACCCAAACACCATGGCAACGCGCCACCGCCAAAGCAATCGCGCAGGACATCAGCGTCGCGCATAGCCGCTTGGCCGAAACGATTATCAAGGCATCGTCAGGCAAAAAAGGATTGCCCCTGCACCAGCGCATGGCCGCATGGCTCGAGCGGAACAGCGCGAAGATCGAACGTTATGACGCGCAGATGAGCGAATGGCATAATCAGGGGGCCGTTGACCTTGCCATCCTGACGCTTGCCAGTCGTCAGCTTAGCGAGCTATGAGCTGTCCGCCGAACTTGAGCTTATAAAAACCCATTCGCCGTCTATGACGAAATAGGGCTGAGAGAAGGCTGTCCCCGTCTTCGGTCGCAGTATTTCGTCGCTTCCCGGCGCGGTTGACTCTTTTGTTTTCTTGACGAAAGCAGCGGCGAGCATTTGCGCGCGCGTTACAGTGCCTGTTTGCGTGACGGTCATAGTCCTTACCGTGAAGGTTGCGGCTTGATCAAACACGGTGTCCGCGCCGCCGTTGTGAGAATAGAAAATCTTTTTATACGCATCGATACGCTGCGCAAACTGAGGATCGTCTCGTCCCATTTCCTCGACCGTAATGTCATAAGCGATCTGAGTCATGGGTTCGTTATCAGGTTGTGACTGGCTACGCGCTTTATCGAGAGCGCAGCAAAGATTGCTCAAATCCCAAGCCGATCTCCATGCGGTATAGCCGAGCATCGGCATGACATAGACGGCGCCGTTTTCGGCTGTCCCTTTCAGAAAAATATGACGGCCAAAAACTTCATCCGTAACCACGCCGTCTTTGACCGTATGCGCAATATCAAAAATCTGAAAATCGCGCATGCGAACGATGTATTTTTTGGACGTGACGATCCTCAGTTGCGCCAGTTGCGTCGGAGGATCGATCTTGAGGGTCGCAATGTCGCCAACGTTCCATTGCGTGAAATCATGCCCCAAAGCCTCAGTGCCAACGATCGTGGTGTCAAGATCGAACGAGACAACTCCGCCACCGTCCAGATCATGCCCGGCAATATGTCGCCTCGACCAATCGGTCACGAGAACGCTTTTAATCGGTGCCGTCATTATCCGAAAATCCAGATCATGCCTTCAAACTTGGCGGAATGACGAGCCGCTACACCCGATTTTCTATAACCCAAGCCAGCTGCTTTGATCGCGTTCGATGATCGGCGTGGCACCCGCGTTTGGCGCTTCGCCCTTATCCTTGGCTTCTTTCAGGCGTTGCGCCTCGCCAGGGGCATCCACGACAGCAGCCGCACTTGGATCTTTTTTCCACCACAAGAGGTCTTGCAACAGGTGATCCGATGCGGTCACTTTCTGGGCAGCTTCACGGTTGATGGTTGTCCGAATTCCGGGATCAACCTTGTCAGCGCCGGTCTGCGTCAGCAAAGCTTTTTCAGCATCGGAAGGAGCCGAGCCAGACGAAGAAGAAGCACCGGCAAACAGCGTTTCGCTGGCATGCTGCGTCAGATCAACCTCCTGCGGACGAGGCGCGCCGGGTGTCGGCGGGCGCAGGCTGAAATCGGGTGGCATCGAAAGCGGAGGACGATCAACGACGGCAAATTCGTCCGGCACGCTGCGGCCAAGCCCGAGATCTTGTTTCACATCGCCGCACGCCGCAAGAACGAGCGCGGCGATACCAAGCGCAAACAACGAACGATAGGATGTCATGTTATACTCCTGAACTTGCAGACGCTGGATGATACCCGTTTCATTTCGCCCTGACCATACTGTCGAGCAGCAACAGCCCAACACCGACAACTATTGCGGAATCCGCAAGATTAAATGCTGGCCAGTGGTAATCGCGATAGTAAAAATCAAGAAAGTCCACGACCGACCCGAAGCGCACGCGGTCAATGACGTTGCCGATCGCTCCGCCCATAATCGAGCCCAGCGCAATCGTTACGGACAAAAAGCTTGTTCGCATCAACCACCGACCAAGCAGAACAACCACGATGGTTGCTACCGCAATAAGGGCATAGGTTACCCATTGATGATCGAGACTATTGAGCAAACCGAAGGTGACGCCGCGATTATGAACCAGAACGATGTTGAAAAACGACGTTATGGGTTCGACACGCCCCGGCACCATATTAATCTGGCTCAGAATCCACCACTTGCTCATCTGGTCAGCAACAATGATAAATGCCAGTAGATAAACGGCAATTTTATAACGGGCGTTCATTATTAGGCAGCCTCCCGCCGCAGATGGGTCACGGCATCATAGCATCGCAAACATAGGTTGGGATGCTCTTTTTTCTGCCCGACTTCAGGCAGAATTTTCCAGCAGCGTTCGCATTTTTGGCCTTCGGCTTGCGTAAAAACAACGCCGATGTCAGGCACATCGCTGAGTGTAAACGCCTCCATCGGAGGGGTGCCGACAGACAATGCAAGCGTTGAGCTGATGCAAATTTCCGCAAAGTCAACATCGTCCAAAAGAGCCCGCTGCTTATCCGTTACATACACATGCGGAGCGGCCTGTAGGCTCGAACCGATCTTCTTTTCGTTTCTCGCCAATTCCATTGCGCCTGTAACAGTGCGCCGCAAATTACGGATTTCAGCCCACTTCAGGCCAAGCGCATCATTCTTCCACCTCTCCGGCACTTCGGGAAAAATCTGCATATGGACGCTTCCGTCAACATTATCGGGATGACGAGCAAGCCACGACTCCTCGGCGGTGAAGCACAGGATCGGCGCGAGCCAGACCGTCAGATAATCAAGCAGATGCGCCATAACGGTACGCGCCGCGCGGCGGCGGGGCTCATTCGGTAGATCGCAATAGAGGCTATCTTTACGAATATCCAGATAGAACGCCGACAAATCGCCGTTACAAAAATCATGCAGTGTCGTCAGGATGTGATTGAAATCATACTTGGCGATGTCGGCACGAACGCTCACATCAATTTCCGCCAAACGATGCAGCACCCAACGCTCAAGCTCAGGCATCTTGTCATAGGTGATTTGCTCTTCTGCGGTAAATCCGTCAATCGCGCCGAGCAGATAACGCAGCGTGTTGCGGAAGCGGCGGTACAAATCTCCGGTCTGCTTGAGGATTTCGGGACCGATACGTAAATCCTCGGCGTAATCCGCCGCGACCACCCACAGGCGCAGAATATCCGCCCCCATTTTCTCGGTGACTTCCTGCGGCGCTGTGACGTTGCCGAGCGACTTGGACATCTTCAGCCCTTTTTCATCAAGGGTAAAGCCGTGAGTCAGAACGGCTTCGAACGGAGCGCGGCCAAGCGTTCCGCAGGATTCCAGCAACGACGAATGGAACCAACCGCGATGCTGATCCGAACCTTCGAGATACAGCGATGCCGCTGAGCATTGCAATTCCGGCCATTCGGAAGCGCCATTATCCTGATTAAGGCAGAAAGCATGCGTCGAGCCGGATTCAAACCACACATCGACGATGTCGAAAACCTGATCGTAATCCTCGGCTTTGTATGCGCTGCCGAGGAATTCCTCCTGCTTGCGGCTGTACCACGCATCCGCGCCGTCCTCGTCAAACGCCTTGGCGATCCGATCCAACACCGCCTTGTCTTTCAACGGCTTGCCAGTTTTCTTATCGATGAACAGGGCAATCGGCACGCCCCACGCCCGTTGGCGGCTGATGCACCAGTCGGGACGGCTTTCGATCATGCCGCGAATGCGGTTTTTCCCTGCTTCTGGAACCCATCGGGTTTCACCGATCGCTCGCAACGCCGTTTCCCGCAATGTCTCCGTTTTGCTCTCCGGCTTCTGATCCATCGCAATGAACCATTGCGGCGTCGTACGGAAAATAAGAGGAGCCTTCGACCGCCACGAATGCGGATAGGAATGGGTGATGTTCAGTTTTGCCAACAGCGCGTTGGCTTCGATCAAAGCCTTGATGACCGCGCCGTTCGCTTCGCCCACTTTTCCGTCGGGTTTGTAGACGTATAGTCCTTCGAAACCTTTGACCTGCGGCACGTAACGTCCGTCGCCGCCGACCGTTTGCGGAATCTCGACGCCGTATTTCTTGCCAAGATTAAAATCATCTTCGCCGTGTCCCGGTGCAATGTGGACAAAACCCGTTCCGGCCTCGGTCGTGACGAAATCGCCGTGATACAAAGGCACGTCGAAATCGAAATATCCTTCGCTGCCTGCGCGACCACGGAGGGGGTGAGCACAAATCATTCCGGCGAATTCGTCCACACTCAACGAAGCAAGCTTTTGTGTGCGAACGATTTTGGCGCTCGCACAGAACTGTTCGAGCAAAACGGCGGCGACAATCATTGTTGCGCCTACTTGCGTAAGGCTGCCCTCGGCCACTTCCTCGACGCGTACGGAGACATACTCAAAATCCCCAAACGCAATCGCACGATTGCCGGGGATCGTCCACGGAGTCGTCGTCCAAATGACGACGCTCGCGCCTTCCAACTCCTTACGCGGGGATTGGACGACCGGAAACTTCACCCAGATCGTTGTCGATTTGTGATCCTGATATTCGATCTCGGCTTCGGCAAGGGCGGTCTTTTCGACCACCGACCACATGACGGGCTTCACGCCTTTATAAAGCAAACCGTTCATCAGAAATTTGTGAATCTCGCGCAAAATCTGCGCTTCGGCCTTCTTGCTCATCGTCGTGTAGGGATGTTTCCAGTCGCCCTGCACTCCCAGACGCTGAAATTCCTCGGACTGAATGTTTTTCCACTTCTCGGCGAAGGCGCGGCATTCGGCGCGGAATTGCAGGACGGGAACCTGATCCTTGTCCTTGCCCTGCTCACGGTATTTTTCCTCGATCTTCCATTCGATCGGCAACCCGTGGCAATCCCAGCCCGGAACATAGGGAGCGTCCTGCCCTTGCATCTGCTGGCTGCGCACGACGATGTCTTTGAGGATTTTATTCAGCGCATGTCCGATATGAATATTCCCGTTCGCGTAGGGTGGTCCATCATGCAGGATGAATTTCTCGAGTCCCCTGCCCTGCTCGCGCAGACGGTCATAAAGGGCAATGGATTTCCAACGCTCAAGCAGCTTCGGCTCCAGTTGCGGCAAATTGCCACGAATCGGGAACTCCGTTTTTGGCAGGAATACGGTATCGCGATAGTCGGTTTTAACGTTATCAGTCATGGTCGCTTAATCTAACTGGTTGTTCCAGCTTCTGTGAAGCGGATTTTGTTAATAAGGCAGCCAATGCGTTTCCGTCCGCACGGAAACTCTTGGTAAAGAGATGTTTTTCGTTTGCAAGATAGCCTCTTTTGCTTTTTTACTTTCAATAATTCGCGTTAATATGGCTCACAGCAGTTTTTAATGTTAAGGTAATATTTTATGGCTGATTTAGAAAATTCAAGTTTTATCCTTAATCAGGATGTCATTAGTGCTGTTTGTCGCGCCCTCGGCTCCCCTGCCATTGATCACGCTGGAGCTATGGTTCAAATCCAGACGACCGAACATGCTCTTGTGGTGCAAGCGTCTGAGTTCATCCCCCCTAGGATTATAACCTTAACCCAATACGATGGCGCAGAAAATCGCACCCCAAGCGTAAAACTTCCTTATCGAGCTTACCCCGATTTTCCTCCAATCACTCCCGAACTCATCGTCCTTGATGAATTATGTGGCAGCAGCCGGATAACAACGTTTCTATTTCCAAATGGGGAAGTCAGGCGCTTTGACGGCGGAAGTCCAGTGGAAATTGTGGTTCGTAACCAGCATCCTTCTGAAATAGAAGATCGCGAAATACCATTAACCCTCCAGCAGACGATATCAGAGGGACGGCGAATTTTATGCATGGCTAAACTTGTTATGCCTCTGGTTCGTGAGTACATTCCCCAAATGCCTTTAAGAGCCTGTTCATGATCTTTTTATGAGCAGAGCGAGGAAAGCGAGAGCGACCATGT
>CAIQVS010000214.1 GCA_903875345.1 uncultured Pseudomonadota bacterium
GCAAAGACTTGGTGCTATACAGTAGAAAAATATAAGGCAGATTTATTTAAGCAAGAATTATCGGAATGGATGAAAATAAGCGACAGTGGCTTTCCAACCGCCGCTAATGAGGGAAAGTCGGCAATTATTTGTTATTCAATCGATGAAAATACAGCCTGTGTCTTTCATTTAATGAGAGCTGCCGAAATTGGTTTGCGATCATTAGCCCGTGAACGCAGAGTAAAAATCCGAAAAAGACCGCTGGAGTGGGCTGAATGGCAGGACATTCTTGTACACATAAGACAAAAAGTGGAGGAATTCGCTAAAAGCACCCAGCGTGGACCAACGAAAGACAAAGCATTAACATTTTATTCGGGAGCGTTGGGAGAATTTGCCGCTTTCAAAGATGTGTATCGAAATACAGTCATGCATGTCAGAAAAACTTATGATGAACAAGAAACTAGAAGCGCTTTGCTTCATGTGCGTGAATTTATGGGGCGCTTATCAAAACATATTCAAGAAGACCAAAAAACTTACATTAAATGGGGTAAGCTTTAATTCTTAATGGCAGCAGTCTTTTTAATTCACCTTTCACCTTCTTGTTGCCTTCATTCGCTCCTATTAATGCTGCCCAATGATGCAGCTTTGTAATTTCGAGGGATGGCGAAATTATGAATGTATTCCTATTATGAGATTTTTTCCTTGACTCGCCCCGCGATATAGGATACATCACACATCGCCTCGCAAGAGGCGTTTGATCGAAGGCCGATCCCGCCAAGCTGCAGATTACGGGACAAAGTCGACATCCGGTCAAGCAGGCAGGCTTGCCGCCGGTTCCGTCAGTTCGACGGGGCTTGGGGGCGCGCGCTCCCTCTTTTTTCAGTGCAGATCACGTGCCGTGCAGTTCGCAGACAAGACACAGCGCAGACGCAGATACGAAGCGCAGACCAAGACCGTGCAGACCAAAGACGTCAGGGTAACGAATTACTCCCGCTCGTCGCGGTGCGTGCGTTCCATGCGTTCGTGGCGTTCCTGCGCCTCGACCGAGAGCGTCGCGACCGGACGCGCTTCAAGGCGCTTGATGCCGATGGGTTCGCCCGTTTCCTCGCAATAGCCGTATTCGCCGCGTTCGATGCGGTCGAGCGCCTCGTCGATCTTGCCGATCAATTTGCGTTGGCGATCGCGGGCGCGAAGCTCCAGCGCCACTTCGGTTTCCGCCGAGGCGCGGTCGGCGATGTCAGGCTCCTGCATCCCGCCTTCGTCCTGCAGCTCATGCAACAGCGTATCCGCTTCCTTGACGATGTCCGCCTTCCAGCGAAACAGCTTCTGCCGGAAATATTCCAGCATCGTCGCATTCATGTATTTCTCTTTTTCCGTCGGCTTGTAATTCGGCGGCAGGGCTACGCTGGTCATCGAGGATACCTCATGTCAGGAATTACTCAGGCGGGTGAAGATAATAGCACCGACCGCATCAGGTCAATGCAGGCGGCAAGCTGGCTTTTCTCAACGAATTCATCGGCTTTGTGCGCTTGGTCGATGCTTCCGGGACCGCAAATGATGACGTGGGTGCCGAGCTTCTGGAAAAATCCGCCCTCGGTGCCGAAGGACACGGCCTCGGTTTCCGTCCGCCCGGTCAGGCGGCCGATGATTTTTTGCCCCGGATTGTCCGCCGTCGGCATCAGCGCCGGAACGTCGATGCAGGTGCAGGTCTTCATCCCCGCCCGTGGCGCGAAGGCGCGAAAACGCGGCGCGATTTCGGCGGCGGCGCAGCGGTCGATCTCGGCCAAAGTCGCAGCCAGATCGTCGCCCGGATGGGCGCGCACCTGCCACGTCACGTCGCAATGCTCGGCGATGATGTTCTCCGCCGTACCGCCTTCGACGATGCCGAGGTTGATGGTCGTGAACGGCGGATCGAAGCGCGACGGCTTGAACGCGTTCGCGCGTTTCGACCGCTCGACGCGCATCAGAATGTTCATAAAGTCGGCGCCCATCTCGATCGCGCTCAAGCCCAGATCCGGCTTCGAGGAATGCCCTGGCACGCCGGTAAAACTTGTGGTGTAGGCGGCGACGCCCTTATGCGAGTCGATCATATGCAGCTCGGTCGGCTCGCCGAGCCAAACCCATTCCGGCTTCACGCCCTTGCCGCGCAGATAATCCGTCAACCGCGCCACGCCGGTCATGTTGGTTTCTTCGTCGTGCGTGAAGGCGAAATGCACCGGCCTCGCCAATTTCGTTTGCGCCAGCTCCGGCACGAGGGCAAGCGCGCAAGCGATGAACCCCTTCATGTCGCAAGAGCCCCGCCCGTACAGTTGCCCGTCATGTTCGTCGAGCTTGAACGGATCGCTGCTCCAATCCTGACCGTCGACCGGCACGACATCGGTATGACCGGCCAGCACAAGCCCCGGTTGATCGGACGCGCCGACCGTCGCCCAGAGGCACGCCTTCGCGCCGCTGTCGTCGGCGACGATTTCGCTCCGGATGCCGAAGCCGTCGAGATAATCGCGGATGAAATCGATACAGCCGCGATTCGGCTTCGACGAGGTGGTGTCGAAGGCGATGAGCTTCTGCAAAAGGTTCAGGCAACGTTTCATGCCGCAAGCGTATATCAGGAAGGAGGCGGATATGCAAAAGGCTGGAAAATTGCCCCATAACTACTGGACTGTGTCGGCTTAATTTTAGAGAATTTACGTTGAAGCAAGAGCGGAGGAGCCCCTCTCCCGCTTGCGGGAGGGGTTGGGTGAGGGCGGGTGAGGATAGAAAATGCCTCAACATTTTGGGCCGCCCCTAACCCCTCCCGTAAACGGGAGGGGGATTCCACCGCCCTCATGTCAAATTTAATTCCCGTCATTTAAGACGACGCAATCCACGAGCCGTCCTGCGCGCCCTCAACGTCTGAATCCTCAGGCGTGGGCGGCGAAGCGCGACACGCTTGCGATTGTGAACAGCAGCAACTGGCCGTTTTCCAGTCCGGCGAACAGGCAATCCCCGGCTCCGTTCCAGACGAGGCCGACGACCGCCGCGCCTTTTTTTAAGCGCGACGGCTCTGCGCCCGCTTGCGCGGTCGCAACCGCGACTGCGCCGACCGGCGGATGGATCAGCATTTCCATCCGACCGTCGAGCGGGCCGAGAATGATCATCCCATCATCGTACCCTGCCGCCACAAGCTCATCTTTCGGATGAGCCGCGACACGGGTCACCAGCCGCCCCTCGCCGCCCCCGCCCAGCATCACCGGAGGCTTGCCCCACGGCCCGCCGCCGACGAACGGCCAGCACACAACCTGCGGCGCTCCGGAAGTCGCCAGATACCGCCCGCGCGCCGTGAACCCCGTCGAATGGATTTTCGCGGCATAGCCTTCCATACTCATTTCCTTCATGTCGGCGAAGCGCCACCCATGCAGCGCCGCATCCTGCATCGAGGACAAAAGGATCTTGCCGTCGGGATGCCAGATCAAACCGAGATGCGAGCCTTTCCATTCGAGCTTGACGGGTACAGAGTCCTTGGCATTCATCCACCACAGAGTCGCGCCGCCGTAATGGCTGGCCGCGAGCCGCTTCCCGTTCGGACTGAATTGCAGCCCGCCGAGGCTGCTGGGATGCGACAGAGGCGCGCCTTGCAGCTTACCCTCCTCATCCAGCACATGAAGATTCTTGCCTATCGCATAGGCGCGCAACCCTTCCGCCGAGGACGCGACATGATCGATCCACTGGTCTTTATGTTCGGCGATCAACGTCGGCGCTCCGGCGGGATCGATGATGAACACGCGCCCGTCATCGCCGCCGGACAAAAACCCCTGAGCGTCGGCATCGGGCTGCAACGACAGCGACACTCCGTCATGCAGCTTTACCTCGCGCGGCGCGGCCTCGACGGCATGGGATGTAGCTGGCAACAGCCGCAACGACCCGTCGCCAAGCGCGACCGCCAGCGCATCGCCGTTGCGGTTAACAGCAAGCGACGTGACCGGAACATTCAGATTCCACGAACGGGCAATGGCTGAAGATGAAGACATGCGCGTTTATACCGGCATAAACCCGCGCGTGGCAACCGGGGCGTACATTTTACCAAATAGCCTTGGCCGATTTAAGTCGCTATCTGACTTCGGGAGCAAAAACAGCCCCACTCGCTCCGTTCGGAGGGCGTCCGGGCTCTTCACCAGCGCTACGCCCAATCTCCGACAACCGCCCACGCACAGCGGCAGCTGTTTTGTCTGCGCCATTGAGGACATTATCAAAGAACGGATTTTTTCTTGCGTAATCAAAGATGCTGGCGACGGTTTCAACCAGCCATTCACGTCGCGCGCCAGACGCTTCATCGATCATTTCAAGACCGCGCGCCACGCGCCGCACGTCGCCTTTGGCATGATTTTCATCATGTGTGGGTTCAACTTTCGGATCGTTGCCGATATAGCGCCCAAACCGGTCTTCCACGCGCTGCTGCAAAAAGTTCACCGTGGCGGCTAAATTACCTGCGAATAATTTTTTTTCTTGTTCGAGCGCTGAAGTTTCAATCGCTTCGTAACGCCCGCTGGCGGAATCAATCCGAACCTCCTGTCCCTGCTTCAAGACCCATTCGGCTGCTTTCATGACAAAAGCCTCCGCATCACCTTTGTCCATTATTCGCTGCAATTCGATGCCGTCCGGATTCATCAACCGCACCATATCGGCTATACATTGCATCTTCTCTTTAACAGCTGGAGTGATGTCAATCGCGGCCATAAAATCCTCCTCAAGAAACGAAATCAATAAAGTTGAAGGTAGTATTCCTTCCGGGTGGAATGGTAACACAAAACCCCGCAAGTAATTCGCAGAAACGCGCCCATCATCAAACAACCATATTAACCATAATTTCGCAGGAAAATTTCCGCACAATTTAGCTGAAAAGCAGCGGTTTATTAACGCATTTGGTGGACAATTTACTCATTAGAAAAGGCTGAATTGAAGACGTGAGGTTTTCAATGGCAGTGACATTAAAAATACCGGAAGCGGTAGATCCAAATGCTCTAGTAGGGACAGTAAGAGAGCATGTAGCTGAACGTGTAGCGAAAGGCAAAGCCGGACAAGCTGCCTTACGACAGACAGCTGAAGGCGAAGCGCCTTCTACCCCACTCCAAGTGGCGCTTGCCGCTGGTTCGGTCGTCGTCGGCAGCACGAGTCTTGGCGCGGTAGCTCTATCGGCGGCAACTGGCGAGCCAATCGCTGACGGTGGCATTGGAGCGGTTCCGGTCGTTGCGAAAGCCGTCAAAGACGGCATTGGTTTGGTTGGAAAAGCAGCTGCGGGAATTGGCGCAGCTCTGCCCGAAGCAGCCGGGATGGCAGCAGAAACAATCGGGAAATTAGCCGCGCCGGAAGTAACGATACCGCTAACAGCGGTTCAACTCAGCGCCGCCGCCGTGGATTGGGCTAAACATCATCAGCCCGATACGCCTGAGCAAATTCTCGCCAAAGGCGGCGCAGCAAGCGATGCGACGGGCGTTCTTGACGCAGCAGCAACAGGAATCAACGCTGTAAGAACAGCTATCGAGCATGCCGTCACCCCGATGGCCGTCCCGCCTCGACCGATGGGAAGAGGCGGAGCGCCTCGCAGCGCACTACCCTCCGGCGTTCCTCAAACGCAAACGACACCAAGTCAGCCACCACAGGCGGCAATTCCCTCAAATCCAGCCGAACAAACCGGGTTTGGCGCGGTCGCCGCAGCCGCCGGAAACACCGGCAGAGTTCCCGGTTTCGCGATGCCTCACCTTTAATCCGCTGTTATATCCCCTACCCGCCCGCACAACCGGCGAAACCGTCCCGCAGTGCCGCTTCGTCCAGTTTGCGTCCGATGAAGACGAGGCGCGATTGGCGCTTTGCGCCCTCTTTCCACGGGGCGAGATCGCTGCCTTCCATCATCATATGCACGCCCTGAATGGCGAGGCGCTTGTCGCTGCCCGCGACATCGAGGATGCCTTTGTAACGCAGCAAATCCGGTCCCTTGCTGGCGCGCAGATCGCCCATCCAGTTTTCGAATTTCGTGATGTCGATGGGACGCTCCGCCGTCAGCGAGACGCTGGAAATCGTCGTGTCATGCTGATGATCGTGATGTTCATGGCCGTGATCGTGGTGATCGTGATGATGATGCTCCGGATCGTCGCACCCGTGGCAGCACTCATGCCCGTGATGATCGTGATGATGCGCGTCTTCGGCGACGAGGAAATCCGGCTCATGCTTGAGAATTTCGTTCAGGTCGAAACTGCCCAGCCCCAGCACTTGATCGAGCGGCACGCGGCAACGCTCGGTGCGCACGATCTTGGCGAAGCGGTTGACGGCGCGGATCATGTCCTCGACTCGCCGCAGTTCCTCGGCGCTCACCAGATCGGTCTTGTTCAGCAGGATGACATCGGCGAACGCGAGTTGCTCCTCGGCTTCTTTCGAATCCTTCAGGCGTTGCGGCAGATGCTTGGCGTCCACGACCGTGACGATGCTGTCGATCTTGGCGCGCGCCGCGATGTCGGCGTCGACGAAGAACGTCTGCGCCACCGGCCCCGGATCGGCGAGTCCCGTGGTTTCGATCAGGATGCCATCGAAGCCTCCGGCGCGTTTCATCAGGCCGCCGATGACGCGGATCAGGTCGCCGCGCACGGTGCAACAGATGCACCCGTTGTTCATTTCGAACACTTCCTCGTCCGCGCCGACGATCAGGTCGTTGTCGATCCCGACCTCGCCGAATTCGTTGACGATGACGGCGTATTTTTTACCGTGCGGCTCGGAGAGAATGCGGTTCAAGAGCGTGGTCTTGCCCGCGCCGAGATAGCCGGTCAGCACGGTAACGGGAATGGGATTCATGAGTGATGCCTTTGAGTTTATACCGACGGCATCCAATCATAACATGGGGGCAGAGACAAGGGACGCGACACAAGACTGGTAAAGTTTAGCGCGACAATGGCTGCGCGAGCGGAGCGCTTTTTGGCGCCCCGCCGGAAGCAGGCGCCGCTGTTTGAGCGGATGGTTGCACGCCTTGTCCGTAGCTGACGCCATTGATATGCCTATCGGGACAAGCGGCAAGCAATTCCTGCCTGTAACATTTCGCGGTAGGAGCCAGCCTCTCCGGCGGCACAGCGATGTCAGGGTGTGTAAAGGGTGCAAGAGATGGCTGCAAAATATTGTAATCTAGGCCACGGTGGGGCGCATTTGGCCTTTCTCTGGAATCATAATTTATGCGCGGCGGCTCGCCGTAATATGTCCCTATAATCGGGTTAGTTTGCCCAATAACCGGCATTTCATCTTGCTCGATCATAATTCTGTCGTGGCTCGCCTCATAAACGAAATCCAAGATCCCAAAAACTCCATATTCCGGGTGGGTTCTCATCTCACTAACAAACTCACGAAGCAGATTGAGGGGATGATATATCGCCATGCCTTGAAGAACATCATTTCTGTAGATTGCGTTAAACTCATCCATGTTTTTCGCCTGAAGAAGTTTACCTACAGGCCGCCCCATCACTGTCCCGTGTTCTGCGTATTCCGCGCGAAGTTCAGGATAATATTGGAATACGCCTTGGATAGCTTCGGCCATGGCGGCCTTGCTTTGCGCAAAATCTTTGTCGGCACCCAAAGTTGGATCGCCCGCGTGCCGCAACTCGTGGGCCAAAACACGTTGCAGGGAATAATCCCTTGCCCCATCACGACTTATGTATTGATGTCTTTCAAATGCCGTGCTGTCGATTTTGACGATGCCCGTTCCCGCATTATATTCCATCCGGCCAGACTCCACAGAAATCCTTATCTTCCCACCGGATTCTTGCGCCAATTCCGGATCATTCTTGCATGTTTCGGCGAAAACGGCATGGGCTTGCCTGATTTCCTCCTGCACCTCAGGGATAAGGCTCATTTGATCAAGCGTTTGCTCAACAAGCTTTTGATTTTCACGATTGCGAAAATGCTTCGCCAGCAAAAATTGCTGCCTTTCGGCGTTATTTCTCATCAAGGCAGGTGTAGGATTTCCAAAGGAATCGACATAGTAGGTGTCGTCCGATATCGCAATATAATCGCGCCAGTTAAATGCGGACATATGAAAATCTCTAAAACAGGCTGCGATCTATTGTGCATGATTTAAGTTAAACAAACATAAAACCAACGAAGCCACTTCGGTTAACGCTTCGTTACACTTACCCCTAAAATTGTCCGTAGGCGGGACGGGGCATAGCCAAGCCTTTGAAGATGATCGATAGAGACGCTCTGATCAGACGGTTCAAGACATTGAGACTAACATAAGTTTTAGGATATTAATCCCGCCGCTCTTGTATATCCTTTCACAGCTCCGTTAAATACCGGCGGGGGCAATATTTTGTGCGCCATCGCCGCCGCTTCCAGCGCGACAGGCCGCCAGCGCGCCCCGGTTGGGATAGGCGCCTGATCCTCTCTGAATCGGGTGAGGAGGTTATACATGCCGCTCACGCCAGCAAAATGATGGTTCAACGTCTGCCCCAGAAACGCGCTTTGCACCAGCCCTATGCCTGCTTGGGCCGCGATCGCATAAACGTCTTCGCCTTCCTCAAGCCGCCCCACGATCGGCAGCATGTTGCTCGCCGCGTTCAATGCGCCGATAGCAATCCGCACATCAGGATTATTCCCTCTTAGAAAAGGCAACCGTTCTACCAATTCTTCGCGCACGTCAGCCAACATGCCCTTTATTCTGCGTTTTATTTGCTCATCACCACCGAAACAACCGCCGAATCCCATGACAAAATCGCCACCGCTCCGCTGGCCACTCCGCCGCAGACTGAACCAAAGAAAATCATTCCCCAGCGGATCGTTACACGGGTTCCGCAAATCTGCGTCACACCCGTCAAGAACAACCCCTTGCGGCGAAACACAGTTGAACGCATCTTCAGGCAAATGCACCACAGCGCGCGCGGTATAAATTGGAAACGTTCGCGCATGCATCTGGGAAACGTGTCGCGTGAGGCTGTCGCCACCGGCGAGAAGAACGCGATTGGCCTCGAATTTCCTTGTGCCAACGACAGAAACGCAATAGCGACCGGATCCCAGTTTGTCGCAGCCCTTATACTCATGTCCGTATAAAATCTGCCCCCCGCGTCTGGTAAAGGCTTCTGCTAGGCCGTCAATGAATAAAGCCGGATCAATCGAGGCGATATCCGGAAAATAGAGTCCGGCGTTATAGTCGCCGAGATCGATCTGCCGTTTTAAATCCTCGCCGCCGAAAAACGCCGGTTCAGGCAATCCCATCCTGCGTCGCGGCAACATGAATTGTTCGAGGCCTTCAAGTTTGCGTTTGTCCGAATCGACGATCCAGTAGCCTCTGTGCAAGCCGCAGTTTATATTCTCATCATGGATAGTCTGTTGTATCCATGCGGAAGCTTCCAGAGTTCCGCTGTAAAGCCTGTCTGCATTCTCCGCTCCGACGAGCCGCATGACGTAATCGTGGTGAGCCTCAAAGCCGGGCATCAGATGGCCGCCTGATCTCCGGGTTAGGCTTGTGCCGGATCTCTTAAATTTTTTGCCTTGGTCGGGACTGGCGTTTCGCTCCAGCACCAAAACCTTGTGCTGCGGAAATAGGCATTGATGGATGTATGCCGCTGAAAGCCCGGCTATGCCCCCGCCAATAACAACAAAGTCATAATGCTGATGCGACATAAATTCTCTGCCTCTTTAATCCGACAAATGGTTAGGATATGATCAAGCGACTTAAGCATACGCCTTTAGATTTGCCGGAAAGACGTACAGAAAAACCCTGCGATAGGGAAGGATTCTTTGTGTTTCTGATTATTTTCGACACTCATCTTGAGGAATACTTACAAAGCACTGATCCGCGCCCTTTTGTTCTTCTCCACGATACAGGAAGATCAACCGAGGGAGCATAGGGTTAATTTCAAACCGCCCCTTGCGCAAGTATATCGCACGTTTTAGCGTTGCCCCCAACCAAGGCTTTCATTTCAAAGGAAGGGCTTACATGCCGACGATTTATGCGCCCATTACATTAATGCGCCCTAAAGCTGATTCTATATTCAATGTGTGGTTCTGCGCATCGCCAAATGTGTGGTTGAAGGGGCTGATTCTCAACGACGCCCGGTTTTCCGTCCATGATGCTGACACAACAAAACTCCACCTTGGAAAAAGGTCTGAGGATTTCCATTTTGTGGAGGCTGATGAAAAATTATTTTTCAGATTTACACATAAGGCAATGACCACCCCTCGCGACGAACTCATCGGGGAACTTGCAGCGAGAGGATTTGACGGACTGCGGTGGCATCAGGTTATGGCCGCCTATGGGCGCTTTGCGGCAGACGAAGCTGCGGCCATCGATTGCCCTTGGCTGGAAGGGATTTTTGATAGAAGAAAGCAGTCTGCCGAACAACCGTTTGGCTTTGGAACCGTAGGACACATGCAGCCGGGACCGGAAGAAAAGCCGCCAGAACAATTGCCGGGAGCGCCTATATCCGTCAGATGGGTTCCCTTTAGAGGCTTGGTACCTGAAAATCTTGCCCCACCGTTAAATTTTGTTGTCCCGACTCCTGAACCGGTCGAACATGTATTAACAGGACGGTCATCCAGCATCGGCAATTATACAGCCCCCCTTGACCGCGCGCCCAGAGCCAAAAGACCTGATGATGAAAGGCCTCCCAGCCGCGCCGGATTGCTTGGAAAGCCCGGCGGATAGGATTGACACGCAACCACCGGCTGCTCTTCGGGAAACCCCGCTGAACGTGGCGGCGAGAATTGTTCGCCCCCCTGCCCCTCAAGGCCAATCAACCCCTTGGCTTGCGGCGAACTTTAGCGTAGAACGCCCTGTCGTTTGGGCAGAAGGCTGCTCCGCACGATACGGGAAAAGCGGGCGTGGCGGAACTGGTAGACGCACTGGATTTAGGTTCCAGCGATGAAAGTCATAGGGGTTCAAGTCCCTTCGCCCGCACCACAAACAGGCTCAACGCTCGGCATAACAAGGATAGAACATGGCTCAGGTTCAGGAAATCAGCACACAAGGTTTGAAGCGCGAATACGCGGTCACCGTTCCGCAAGACCGGATCGAGCAAGGCCTGCTCGCCCAGCTTGAGCAAATCGGCAAGAAAGCCAAAATCCCCGGCTTCCGCCCCGGCAAAGTGCCGCTGCCCGTCCTGAAGCAGCATTACGGCGCGAACGCCCGCGCCGAGGCGCTCGACGCGATCATCGACGAAATCACGCAGAAAACGCTGGCCGATCACAAACTGCGCCCCGCCGTGCAGCCCCGGGTCGATCTGGTCTCCATCGCCGAAGGCAAGGATGTCGAGTTCAAGCTCGTGGTCGAAATTCTGCCCGACGTGCCGCCGACGGACTTCAGCAAAGTACAGCTTGAAAAGCCGGTCGCCGATGTCGAGGAAAAGGCGATTCATGAAGCCATCACCCGCGTCGCCAAATCGATGCGCGAACCCGAAGCCGCCGCCGCCGATCACGCGGCAGCGATGGGCGACGTCGTCATCATCGACTTCGACGGCTCCATCGACGGCGTGTCCCGCCCCGGCATGAAAGCCAGCGATCACCGCCTTGAGCTTGGCACGAAGAGCTTTATCGACACGTTTGAAGAACAGCTGGTCGGCAGCAAGGCCGGAGACGCGAAATCCATCAAGGTGACCTTCCCCGCCGATTATCACGCCGCCGAACTCGCCGGAAAAGAGGCCGTGTTTGCCGTGACCGTCAAAGAAATCCGCACGCAGAAGCCGGTCGTCATGGATGACGAGATGGCCAAGGAAATCGGCTTTCCCTCCATCGACAAACTACGCGAACGGGTCAAAGACGACCTCGCCGCCAACTACAACCGCGTCAGCCGGTCGATCATCAAGCGCCGCTTGATGGACAAGCTCGCGGAAATGCTCAGCTTTGACGTGCCGCCCACCATGCTGGAAAACGAGTTCAACAACATCTGGCAACAGGTGCAGGCCGACAAGGCGCGCGGGGAATTGCCGAACGACGACAAGACCAAGAGCGACGACGATTTGCGCAAGGAATACCGCACCATTGCCGAGCGCCGCATTCGCCTCGGCCTTCTGCTGGCCGATATCGCCCTCGCCCAAAAGATCACCGTCGAACCGACCGAACTGCGCAACGCTCTGGTGGCCGAAGCGCGGCGTTTTCCGGGACAGGAAAAGGCCGTGTTCGATTATTACACGCAGACCGAAGGCGCGATCGAACAAATCCGCGCGCCCTTGCTGGAAGACAAGGTCGTGGATTACGTCTTTAGTCAGGCCAAAATCACCGAGAAAAAAATCTCGGTCGAGGACTTGTTCAAGCAACCGGACGAAGACGAAGCCGCGTAGCGCGGACGTTCAAACCCCGCGCCGTCACGCAATCGCGCTCTTTTCAACGTGGCGCGCAACCATTTTCGGCGCGCCGGTATGGCTGATGGGTTTGCACGCCATCGAAAAACGGTTGACCGTCTCCGATTTCTTCTTTGGGAAGGGTAGCAAAACCGGCCAGCCGCCGTAAAAGATCAAGCGTGCCGAACTCTGGAAAAGCGTGAAGATCCGGAACACGCTCAACAATGATCGTGCCGTCCCTGCTCCTGACCCCGTATTCAGGTACAGAGCGCAGAAAACGTATCGTCGCATGGTTACAAACCATCCGGTCTGTTTCGGCGAGCGCGACCCTGATCTCCGGAGCGATCGAACCCCGACCGGCCCAAAGAATTTCCTCAGACCGGTATTTGGCAAGAACCCAAGGCCTTGATACGCCGCCCGATATCAGCCTCGGTTCCACGCCCTCAAGGACTTCCGCCACCTCAACGAGCCGTTGATGATTGCGCGAGTATTTGTTGTTTTCCAGAAACGCGTCACGGGTTGCCGGATCCAGCAAAATTCTGGCGTCTCTATCCGGACCGTTATCCTTCAACGACAGATTCCACGGAAAGTACATGTCTTTGCCGACCGGAACGAAACCGCCACCCCATGCCAGAAGGAAACGCGCGTAACCGTTCCAGCTCTCCTTCATGGGAAGGCTTTTCGGCATGACCATCGGCGCGCAAGCCACCAGACGAGACGCCTTGAAAGCGCCTGCGATCAATCCGCGCAAGGCAAGATGCGCGCCGGTCGAAGACGCGACGATAATCAGGTCGTCTTTATGCCGGGACTCTACGAATCGTTCATAAAATTCCTGCGCCTGCTTGAGATAATAGGCGTCGAAACACGGGACGTGAATCATTTGCATATCCGGCGCAAGCCGCGCCGATAACCCCTGACTAACCAAATCCTCCATGTACGCGGTGTAGCCCATCTCAACGAACAGCTTGAGCAACGGGGCGTACAGCTCTATGAAACCGCTCTTGCCCTGCAGGAACAAGACGGCCTTGCCATTATCCAAATGTTGGGGCGGGCTGCAGATGGCGTATCGATAGGCAAGATCGCCATCGTCTGAAAAACGATAACCAACTTTCATCCCGTCAAACATCACCAGAGGAAGAAGCTTCGACGGTTCGGATTCGTGAAAGTTCGTAATGCCGGAATCGCGGCGCCGAATAAAAGGCGCGAAAAGAAATTTGGTTTGCGCGTCTATTTGCGCACGTTGCGCGGCCAAAAATTCGTCCGCAAGACTTGCCGCCAGCGTCGTTACCCCCGCCGCCACAGCCCAAAAAGCGCCCACACCAGCGGCGCGCTCCGTTCCTTCCCCATCAGCTTTTGATCCTAAATCAGAAGTTATCTCGCTAATATCCAACCCCACCAAAAAAACCATTCAATTTTTAATGCTGGCACGTCAAAAGCGTAGGATCAAGAAAGAAATTGGCTGAGACGATCGATTCACTATGCTCACACGTCGCGTTTTTCCGATGCGCGCGCACATACAAAACGGACCGACTATCCGCGCCGGTGACCCTGCCAGATTTGTTCCATCTTCAGGTAGGTGAACGACGCCGACCAGCCGATCATCAACATGCCGGCCAGCGTCTCGGCGGCGGCGATGTCGCGAAGCGCGCCGCGCGGATGCATCATGTTGTCGCCAAGCGACGTGTAGTTAACAGCCGAGAAATAAAGATAGCTGTTGAAGCTGCCGTCGAAATCTCCCGCAACCGAGCCGAACCCAAACGGTTGCGCGGCGAAAAGATAGGCGGCGGCGAAAATCCAGACTTCGAGGATGTGGCTAAGCATCAGCGCGGTCACCGCTATGGCGATGACGCGCCGCCCCTGAAACCGACGCGTAGCCCACGGCACAAGATGATCCGACACCAACAGCATCGCCTCATAGTGAATCGAAATAGTGACGATGATGAGAACGCCCGCGAGCAGCCAAGCGAGAAAGTTGATCATGAAACCCTGACGGCGTTGGTCTTGTTACGCAGTAACGCAGCGTAGATTTTTTTTAAAGTCTGCACAAGCGCGGTTGTACGGCGCTTCAATGGCCGGAAGATGGAGAGTGATGTCCCGCAGGCGACGGCTTGGCAACTGGCGGCGGTTTGCACGTCATGTCAGGAGCGGGAGGATTTAAGGCCAACGCGCCCGTATCGAGCAAAATCGTGATTTTATCCGAAATCCCATTTGGTTTCTCGTGGCTTAACAGGAAATGAGATTCCACATAAATTTTCTTTCATTTCGTCTCCGCTGCGCTTCGACGGATCGAAGAGAAAATTTTGCGGAATGACGCCGTCCTAAATTTTGAAGGGTGGTAAGGCACAAACTCTCAACGCTTGCCATCTTCGCGCAATCCGCTAACCTAGCGCCCGTATCGATCCCAAGGAGTTTCCCCCCTATGCTCACCCTCGAACAAGACCGCAGCCCCGTCGAGAAGCTCAGCAGCCTCGTTCCCATCGTCATCGAGCAGACGGCGCGCGGCGAACGCTCCTTCGATATTTACTCGCGGCTTTTGAAGGAACGAATCATCTTCCTCGTCGGGCAGGTCGAAGACCATATTTCGAGCCTCGTCTGCGCCCAGCTTCTGTTCCTTGAATCGGAGAATCCGAGCAAGGAGATTTCCTTCTACATCAACTCGCCGGGCGGCGTCGTGACCTCCGGCCTCGCGATCTACGACACGATGCAATACATCAAGGCTCCCGTCTCCACCGTCTGCATCGGCCAAGCCGCATCGATGGGATCTCTGCTGCTGTGCGCAGGCGAAAAGGGCAAGCGCTACTCCCTGCCCAACAGCCGCATCATGATCCACCAGCCGTCAGGCGGCGCTCAGGGACAGGCGACCGACATCGAAATTCAGGCGCGCGAAATCCTCAAGTTGCGCCAGCGGTTGAATGAAATTTACGTGAAGCACACCGGCCAAGTCGTTGATAAGATTGCCAGCGCGGTTGAGCGCGACAACTTCATGTCGCCCGAAGAAGCCAAGGCTTTCGGCCTGATTGACGAAGTGGTTGAAAAGCGCCCCGGTGGGACGGAAGTCGATAAGAAAGCAGCCTAGTCGTTTGCAATGCAGACTTAATAATCCAGTAACCTAACCGGCTCCAGACTAGAACCTTGTGAGGAGTCCGGTATTCAAGGAACAGGAACGCAATGACCAAGTCCACCACACCCGACTCGAAGAACACGCTTTACTGCTCCTTCTGCGGCAAGAGCCAGCACGAAGTGCGCAAGCTGATCGCGGGACCCACCGTGTTCATCTGCGACGAATGCGTCGAGTTGTGCATGGACATCATCCGCGAGGAAAGCAAGACCACGCTCGTCAAGACCAAGGACGGCGTCCCCTCGCCGCGCGATATTATGGCCGTCCTCGACGATTATGTGATCGGGCAGGAACACGCCAAGCGCGTGTTGTCGGTCGCCGTGCATAATCACTACAAGCGCCTTGCGCACGGGGCGCGCCAGACCGATGTCGAATTGGCGAAATCGAATATCTTGCTGGTGGGACCGACCGGATGCGGCAAAACCTTGCTGGCGCAGACGCTGGCGCGCATCATCGACGTGCCCTTTACGATGTCGGACGCCACGACACTCACCGAAGCGGGGTATGTCGGCGAAGACGTCGAGAACATCATCTTGAAGTTGCTGCAAGCCGCCGATTACAACGTCGAGCGCGCGCAACGCGGCATCGTGTATATCGATGAAATCGACAAGATCAGCCGCAAGTCGGACAATCCCTCGATCACGCGCGACGTGTCCGGCGAAGGCGTGCAGCAGGCCTTGCTGAAAATCATGGAAGGAACAATCGCCTCGGTTCCCCCGCAAGGCGGGCGCAAGCATCCGCAGCAGGAATTCCTGCAAGTCGACACCACCAACATCCTGTTCATCTGCGGCGGCGCGTTCGCCGGGCTTGAGAAAATTATTTCGGCGCGCGGTCGCGGCTCATCCATCGGCTTCGGCGCCGATGTGCGCGGGCCGGACGAACGCCGCACCGGCGACATTTTGCGCGAAGTCGAACCGGAAGATTTGCTGAAATTCGGCCTCATTCCCGAATTTGTCGGTCGTCTGCCGGTCATCGCCACCCTATCCGATCTCGACGAAGCCGCGCTGATCGACATCCTGACCAGCCCCAAGAACGCGATCGTCAAACAGTTCCAGCGCCTGTTCGAAATGGAAGACATCAATCTTGAGGTCACCGAGGACGCGCTGAAGGCCATTGCGTCCAAGGCCATTGCCCGCAAAACCGGCGCGCGCGGCTTGCGTTCCATCATGGAAAACGTGCTGCTCGATCCGATGTACGAATTGCCCGGCTCGCAGGATGTGGACAAGGTCGTCGTCAACAAAGACGTCGTCGAGGGCAACGCCAAGCCAATCTACGTCCACGGCGACAAACGCGAAAAAGCGGCGGCAGCGGCAGTCGCAGCGAAGGGATAGCGCACAGCACGCATAAATTTTGCGGAACCCCCATTCAAAGAAAGAACCGTGGAGTTCCCCTCCCGCTCTTCGGGAGGGGTTAGGGGCGAGACCAAATGTTGAGGCTTGTATTGGGTTCACCCGCCCTCACCTAACCTCTCCCGCAAGCGGGAGAGGGA
>CAIQVS010000215.1 GCA_903875345.1 uncultured Pseudomonadota bacterium
CCCCTGTCGATGTTTCAGGCGGCGGAACGCGCGGCGGAGATGACCGGCGCCAAGGTGCATCTGGTCATGCAGGGCTATTTCGTGCCGGAGGATTGCGAACCGCAATTCCGCAATCTCGCCGCCGCAATCTGCCAGAAGGCCAAAGTCATTTTCGTTCCGACGCGCGACGAACGATTTCCGGACGGGCTTTGGGCGGCGGGCGATATTTTCCTGTCTCTGATTGACAATATGCAGGAAAGCTTTGGCCTGACTCCCATTGAAGCCATGGCCGCAGGATTGCCACGCGTCATCACCGACTGGAACGGTTACCGCGACAGCGTACAACACGGCGAGGATGGCTTCCTCGTGCGCACCCTTCAGCCACCGGCGAACTCGGGCGGCGATTTATCGGCTTTGCTGCTCGCGGGCAAGCTTGAATATGGAGGCTTTCTCGCCAAGACCGCCCTATCCGTCGCGGTCGATCAGGAGATGGCCGCAAGCTGCATCGCCAAACTTATTCAGGACAAAAATTTGCGCCGCACGATGGCCGAAAAAGCGCGGCAACGCGCGCGCGCGCATTACGACTGGAGCCACATCATTCCCCGGTATGAAGATTACTGGAGCGAAATGTCGGCCAAACGCCGACGTGACCGCATGAACATCACGCCTGTTGCGTGGTCGTCCGTGCCGCCGCAAGTTCCAGACCCCTATACCATGTACACGGCCTACCCGACCGCCGCCCTGAAACTTGACGACAAGGTCACCGTCATTGCTTCAGCCGAAACGATCAAGATGCTATGGAAGCATGAAATCAACGTCTACGCGCTCGATATGATGATCGCGCCGGACGACATCGCCGCGCTCGTCAACTTCGTGTCGTCGCGGGGAACGGCAACGATTGCGCAAATCTTCACACAATTTCCAACCCTCGACTCGTCGCGGCTTTGGCGCACGCTCGGCTGGAAAATCAAGCTCGGCGTCCTGCGGCATACGGCGGGATAGGCTGCGCCAGCATCTGAATTACGTGACGAACGCGAAATAGGAACTGTGGTGTCCCCCTCCCGTTTACGGGAGAGGTTAGGGGCGGGACAAGATGTTGAGGCATGGCACTTGTTTCACCTGTCCTCACCTAGCTTCTCCCGCAAGCGGGAGAGAGACTCGACCGCGCATCCTGTGATTTTGTTTCTCGTGCTTTCGACGCAAGCCGAGCGATTACCCCACCTTCGCGGCACCCGTCCGTTCGGGCGGAAACACCAATGTAACCGTTGTGCCAATGCCCGGCACGCTCTCCAGCGTCAACGTGCCGCCGTGTAATTCAACCAAGGCTTTGGTGAGAGGCAACCCCAGCCCGGTGCCCTGATGCTTGCGGCTTAATGCGCTCTCAATCTGGCCGAACGGAGTCATCGCGACGACAATATCCTTCTGCGCGATGCCGATGCCGGTGTCATGCACGACGATTGAAATCCGTTTCTTCTCATCCAGTAAAGCATTCATCGTCACATTCCCGCCTTCGGGCGTGAACTTGATCGCATTCGTCAGAAGGTTGGTCAGGATTTGCTTCAGCGCTCGTTCCTCGCCGCGCAGCGACGGCAAATCGTGCGACACATGGGCGTTCAGATGCAATTTGCCGAGTTTGGCGCGCGAGGCGACAAGTCGCACGACCGAATGAACGATTTGCCCGATGTCGAGCGTTGCTTCGGCCAAAGCGCGTTTACCAGCCTCGATCTTCGACATGTCGAGGATGTCGTTGATAAGCGATAAAAGCAACTGGCCGCTGTCGTAAATATCCCCGGCATATTCGACGTACTGCGCCGAGCCGACAGGACCGAACATTTGCTCCTTGATGATTTCGGCGAAACCGATAATGGCATTCAGCGGCGTGCGCAACTCATGGCTCATGTTGGCAAGGAATTCCGATTTGCTGCGATTGGCAAAATCCGCTTGTTCCTTGGTGCGCAACAATTCGATTTCCGCCTGCCGCCTTTCGGTGATGTCGAACATCGTGCATTCGAAGCATTCCTGCGTCATGTCCTCGACACGATAGCCGCTCAGGCTCACCCAAATTCCATCGCCGAATTTGGTTTGCAGCTCGGCCTCGCAACGCTGCAGCCCTCCGGAACGAATCTTTGCGATCCATTCGTCACGCACAGACGGCTCGACGAAAAAGCTGCCGAAGAACTCCGGCGGATCGCGCAACAAATCGTCCTGCGCGTCATAACCCAGAGTCGAAGCGACGACGCTATTGGCATAAAGCCATGCGCCGGAAAATGTCAGGCGGCACAGACCCAGCCCGATATTCTCGAACAGGATTCGGTCATGTTGCTGCGTCAGATGCTGGCTGCTATCCATGTCGGCCATCCGGCAAAATTCTTCGTGATTACATCCGATAGAGACTCGCCGTTTCGTACTAATATCCGGTTAAACACCCCCCACAGATTCCGTTAATGTCTTTGATGAAGATAATCGCATTTATTATATAAATCAGTCGGTTAGATATTTTTTCTCATTATCAATTTCACGATCTCCAGCCATGAAGAAACAGAATTTCGAAGCTCGCCGGAATTCGACCATCGGTTCCCGCGTAACGTTCGCGGTAAAGCCGATCAGCCTCGGTCAGAACGGCGCGGCGCGTGAAACGATCCGAGCGCTCGCGGTTGGCGTTCGCCTCACCCATCCCGCGCAGATCACGCATCAAGGCGAAGCTGTCGGGATAGGTCAACGTAAACGTCTCCTGATCCGTTACCGGCAAGGCAAACCCGGCCCGTTGCAGCAAGGCGCTCGCGGTCGGCAAATCAATACTCGGAGACACGCGTGGACTGACTCCGCCGGTGACAGATAATTCGGCTTCCAGCAAACAGGCTCGAAGTTCCTGCAAGGTGTGTCCGCCAAACAGCGCAGCGAGAAACAAGCCTTCGGGTTTCAACGCAGATATGATTTGCGCCAACGCGCCCGGAAGATCGTTGACCCAATGCAAGCTCAGGTTGCTGACCACAAGATCAAAGCTGTTCGGCGCGAAAGGCAAAAACTCCTCATCGGCAACGACAGCAGAAGACGGGGCGTTTAGTAACATGGGCAGGGACAGATCGGCGGCAACAACCAACCCATGATGACGTTCAACAATCTTCTGCGCGAGAAGCCCGTCGTGCGCGCCGAGATCAAGCACTGATCGAAAATCCCGTTTTACATCGCCGAGCCGCTCCATCAGCAATGCCGCCGTTTCATCGAACAGAACGCGATGATCGGCAAAGCGCGGCACGGCGCGATCACGGTGTCGCCGCATCAGCGCGCGGTCAAAGGCGAGGATTTGGTTTGGATCAGCCATTGCGTTACTATGCCCGAACCTTTGGCCAACTCCAAAATCATGTCTCTCGCCTTACCCACTTTCCTTAAGCAAAGCGTCACGACGATGCTCGACGCCCTGCTGCCACCCGTCTGCTTGTCGTGCGACAGGCCGGTTGCGAGCCATCAAACGCTTTGCTCGGCCTGTTGGGGGCAGATTCACTTTATCGCGGCGCCTTTCTGTTCCTGCTGCGGCTCGCCGTTCGAGATTCCGGTCGGCGACGGCATGCTGTGCGCCGGATGTCTCAGCCACCCTCCCGTATTCACACAGGCGCGTGCCGCCATGCTCTACAACGACGCCAGCAAGCCGATCATCCTCGGCTTCAAACATGGCGACCGCATCCATCCGGCGCGAGCGCTCGCGTCGTGGATGCACCGCGCCGGACAAGAATTATGGCCAGACATCGACGTGATCGCACCCATCCCCCTGCACCGCTTGCGGCTGTTCAAACGGCGGTATAATCAAGCGGCCTTGCTGGCGCAAAATCTCGGCGTCCTGAGCGGCAAACCTGTTTTTGTCGACGCTTTACTGCGCACTAAGCCCACCCCTGCACAGGGACACATGAACCGCAAGGAACGGCAAGCCAACGTGAAAGGCGCGTTCAACGTCAATCCGCATTGTCTTGCCGCGATGAAAGACAAAACCGTCATGTTGGTCGATGACGTGATGACAACCGGCGCGACGCTTAACGAATGCAGTCAGGTCTTGCTCGACGCCGGAGCGCGTGGCGTGAAAGCGCTTACGTTAGCGAGAGTTAAAGGCTATGCTTAACGAAGTTATTTCCGCCTTTCTCAACCCGACCAATAGGGTTAGATTACATCGTTGCAGTGATCTCGATGGAGGAACCTATGAACACGGCAATAATAAGAAAATCGTGGAGGCTTGCAGCACATATTGCGCAACGATTGAGCGAGGAAGATTTCTGGCAAAAAACAGTTGAGCGCGTATTTGTGCCGATTGCAGGAACGCTGTGTGCGGCTGCAGTAATCGCGAGAGTAGCTGGAGTGATCCCGTCCAATCCCCATCCATTGGTTATTCTCAATCCCCCTCAGCTAACACAAGGAAACTGATGCCCCAGATCATCGTCTATTCCGGTCCCAACTGTCCCTATTGCGTTCGCGCCAAGGCGCTGCTCGATAAAAAGGGCGCATCGTATGAGGATTTCAACGTCAAGGCCGACGCCGCGAAGTTCGACGAGATGCTGGCACGGACGAAGGGACGTAAAACCATTCCGCAAATCTTCATCGATGGACAGCATATCGGTGGCTGCGACGATCTCTACGCGCTGGACGCCGCCGGTAAACTGGACGCGATGCTAAAGCGATGAAACAAAAC
>CAIQVS010000216.1 GCA_903875345.1 uncultured Pseudomonadota bacterium
GTGGATCGGTGGCTGTGGCGCCGATGGGCGCTTAAAGTTAAGTTCGGTTAAGACTGTTCATCTTAAATCGGAATAGTTTACGATATAATCCCAACAGCCGCCTTTAATAAGTCGTTTACCCGTGTTTGCCAACCCGTGCCGCTAGCGCGTAGAGCAGCAATCACCTCTTTGTCGATACTAAGGCTAATGGTAACTGCCTAGCCCCTAATTAGCCAGACAAGGCAGGAATAAGGGCGTCGGTCCGGGAAGATAGGGTTTTGAGAATGTCCCAGTCCTGTTTTCGAGCCGTGGATATGACGGAGCGGAGGGAGGCAAAGGTTTCTGCGCCCGTCTTTGTGCGAAATCCCCCGGAGATTTTCATTTTGACCTTCATCATGCGGATGTCTTGCTCGGCCTGATTATTGGTGAAGGGAACTTTGATGTTGGATACGAAGCGCAGCACATCATCCTTAAAGTCGCGGAAACGGATGAGCAGATTATGCCCTGGACGATGCGGGATTTTACCGCGAGCGCCCGCCCGTCGCAGCAGCGGGGGTTGCCGTTCATGAAAGGCCAACCCTAGAGAGACAACGCCGTCATAAAGCGCCATCAGTCGGCGCAGGACGCGCTCGGGCAACAGGGTCATTTCTTTTTCGACCGCTCGTTTAACGGCTTTGTTGGCCTTGAGCAAAACGCGATACATTCGCTTGGCCCAAGGCTCTTTCTCAATCTCGATCAGAGCTTTCAACTCGCGCAAATGATGCGCGTTGCACAATGCATGTTTGACGTTTTGCAGCGCGTAATAGGACTTGAAGTGATCGTGAACGATGATGCCTCCCGCAAGCGTCGTCGGCACGGCACCGCGCTTTTCCGCCACGCGATAATGAGTCAGCGCAAGTGTCGAGGCCGAATGCAGCCATTGCGTTTTGCCGCCGATACGAAAGCCGGTTTCATCCAGATGACGAACAGGAGCTTGCATAACAAGTGACGCGATATGCGCTTCAAAAGGCTTTAGTTGTTCGGCTTTGGCGGCGCTCCACGCGGCGACGCTGGCCGGACACAAAAGCCCTGCGCCAAACAAATCGCCCATCACTTCCGCCACGCGATCTTCCGGGATCAGTTGTTGCGCGTTCAGATAAATCGCCGCCGCCTTGATGCGAGGACCGTATTGAACGGACGCGGTCACGCCTTCGGGGAAGGCCGCCATCGTCTGGCCGTGACAGTCGTCGCAGGCGTAGATTTGCGCCTGATGTTCGGTGGATTCTAATCGCGGCTCTGGCATATCAAAAACCTGTCGCTTCTCGACGCCAGTCACCATCGACGCGTCCAGCTTCGCCCGACAATGCGCGCAATTTTCCGCCGTGTGTTTCTTGATGATATCGGGTGTTTCCGTCCGGCGCAGCGTGTCGCCTTTATGTCCAGCCTGTCCGCCGCTTTTCTTTTCCGACGAACCTGCCGCGCCGCGCAAACTTCCCGCAATCCGGGGTTTCTTCTTCAGCCCGTCGCTCGACGGAGGCTTGCTGCTGTTATGGCTGTCTTTGCCCAACTGCCGCCGCAGATCAGCTGCTTCCTGTTTCAGAGAGGCGTTCTCCTGCTTCAAGCTGGAAACCTGCAGTTTCAGCCCGTCAATCTCACGTTGAAGGCCTTCGATTAAGGCCTTCAGTTCAGGGGAAAGTTCCATCCCCACGTTGACTCATATTCACGGCGTCACCGCAATACAAATCTACCGCTTGCCTCCCTTTAACTTAAGCCTGTGACCCGCCAGACTCACTCGGTACGGCTAGGCAGTTACGAAAATACTTTCGTAGACACGCTCGATCCGAAGCATTCGCCATCGCCATACCCGCCATATCATGCATCATAGGAGCAGAGGAATCGGCAACAGCCGCCCCCCGAACAGGCACAGAAGCCCCCGCCCCGACCGCCAAGATCAGCATCAAGAGCAACGCCAGACATCTGGTGAACAAGGAATGCCGCA
>CAIQVS010000217.1 GCA_903875345.1 uncultured Pseudomonadota bacterium
GATGGCCTGGGATGCCGCCAGCCGCGTGTTGGCCGAAGCCTTCAAACTCTCGCCGGAACAGACGCGCGATCTTCTGGATGCAAGGTTTGGCCGCCATCTTGCCGACGATCTGAGTTTTATCAAAGGCGGGCCGACCACCGCGCAAGCGATCATCGACCACATTAACAGCCGCCTCGCCGATAGAAAATGGCGCAGCACCTTTGATCGCGCCGTACGCGAAGTCAAAAGCGCGTGAGGGGGGCAACCATGACAGACGTTGATAAGATCATCGCCGACATCGCGCACCAGCAATTGAAGATCGAAACGCTTGAGACGCGGAATTCGGACAGCCTCGACTTCCACGACGTCAGCGTCTGGGGCTTGCGCACGGCGCTACTCTGCGCCTTTGAGGCCGGACGCAAGGCGGCGCGGACAAAGCCAAAGGTCATTGAGACCGGCAAGAAAGACACGAGCTACCGCGCGACTATCGAAGCCAGCTACCAAGACCTTGTCGAGGTTTGGGGTGAACCATCCAAGGGCGACGGATACAAAACCGAAGCTGAGTGGGTCATCCGTCCGGCTGGCCAGGCGGTCATCACAATTTACAATTACAAGAACAGCCGCGCCTACGACTGGAACAATCCTGAGATCACGGCGGTGCGGGAGTGGCATGTCGGCGGTCACAGCGCCGACGTCATCGACCGGCTGCTTGGGATGATGACCGGACGCGCAAAATTGATCCATCGGGCAAATTGAGCGCCCATCAACCCGGCCTCGTCGCAACATGAAAACCGCCAACCATGGGAATGAATGTCACCGCTTACGCGCGGCATCGCGGCGTAAGCCACGTCGCCGTTCTGAAGGCGATCAAGGCCGGACGTATCGTCAAGGAACCGGATGGCACGATTGATGCCGTAAAGGCCGATGCGGCTTGGAAACAAAACACCAGCCAAGCGCAACAGCGCAAGGCAACGCAAAATGGAAACGCCGCCGAGCGCGGAGAGCCGCCCACAGTCAACAGCGGCCCCAGCTACGCGCAAAGCCGCGCAATCAAGGAAGCCTACAACGCGCGTCTTGCCAAGCTGGAGTATGAAGAGAAATCCGGCGCGTTGGTGCGTACCGACAGCGTCAAGGTGGCGTGGTTCAATGTGCTGCGGATCCTGCGCGACCGGGTCTTGAATATGCCGGATCGCATGGCTCCGCTTCTGGCGTCGGAAACGGATCCGAAGCGCGTTCGTGAATTGCTGGATGTCGAACTGCGTCAGATATTGACCGATGCCGCCGATGCGACTGCCAACCTGAACACGACCGGCGACTGATGGATGCATTGCAAGAATGCCTAACGCATGCCGCTTTGGCGATGCGACCGGATCCTCGTCTCTCGGTTTCCGAATGGGCGGATTCACACAGGCACCTTTCGCAAACGGCCTCCGGCGAACCCGGCCCATGGCGAACGGAGCGGACGCCTTACTTGCGCGAGATCATGGATTGCCTGTCGCCCAGCAATCCGGTCGAGAAGATCGTGTTCATGAAGGGCGCGCAGATCGGCGGCACCGAAGCCGGTAACAACTGGATCGGCTATGTCGTTCATCATGCGCCCGGTCCGATGCTGGCGGTGCAGCCGACCGTGGAAATGGCCAAGCGCTGGTCGAAACAGCGTATTGCCAGCCTGATTGACAGCACGCCGGTGCTACGCGAGCGGGTCAAGGAAGCCCGAAGCCGCGACAGCGGCAACACGGTGCAGAGCAAGGAGTTTCCGGGCGGCATCCTCGTGATGACCGGCGCCAACAGCGCGGTCGGGCTGCGTTCGATGCCGGTACGGTATTTGTTTCTCGACGAGGTTGACGCTTACGATTTCGACGTGGATGGCGAAGGCGATCCGGTGGCGTTGGCCAGTCAGCGCACGATCACGTTCGCCAACCGAAAAATCTTTCTGGTCTCGACGCCGACGATCCAAGGCTTAAGCCGGATCGAGCTGGAATATGAACAATCCGACCGCCGCCGCTGGTGGGTGCCTTGTCCCCATTGCGACGAACGTCAGGTGTTGGAAGAGAAACAACTGCGCTGGCCGAAAGACTGCCCTGAAGAGGCTCTCTATTATTGCGCTCTTTGCGGCTCCGGCATTCCGGATCATCGCAAAGGCTGGATGAACAGCCGTGGCGAGTGGCGCGCCGAGCGTCCCGAAAGCACGGTTGCCGGTTTCTGGCTCTCCGGCCTCAACAGCCCGTGGCTGTCATGGCGGCAAATCGCCGAACGCAAGATCGCGGCCAGAGACGATGCCGCGATGAAAGTTTACGTCAACACCATCGAGGCTCGGACATGGACGGAGTCCGGTGAAGCGCCGGAGTGGCAGCGTCTGTATGACCGGCGCGAGGATTATCGCATTAGCAATGTGCCACAAGGCGGACTGTTTCTTACGGCGGGCGTCGATGTTCAAAAGGATCGTCTTGAAATTGAAATCGTGGCATGGGGCCGTGACCGCGAAAGCTGGTCTGTTGATTATCGCGTTCTGGCTGGCGACCCGGTCAAGCCGGATGTGTGGACGGCGCTCGACGAGCTTCTGGCCGAGGCGTTCCCCCACGATAGCGGAACGAACCTTGCCATCCTGAAACTGGCCATCGATACGGGCTACGCGACGCAGGAGGTTTACGATTGGGTGCGCCGTCAATCGCCTGACCGCGTCATTGCCATCAAAGGCGTCGACCGTCTTGGCGCGGCTATCGGTACGCCGAGCCATATGGACATCATGAACAGCGGCAAACGCAAACGCCGAGGCCTTATGGTTTGGCCGGTTGGCGCATCCTTTTGCAAATCTGAGCTTTACGGTTGTCTGAGGAAAGATCGACCTACCGATGAACAGCTTGTCCTAGGCGAAAAGTATCCTGCCGGCTTCTGCCACTTTCCGAAACATGGCGAGGAATATTTCAAGCAACTGACGGCGGAACGATTAGTGACGGTCAAGGACCGGCGCGGCTTCCCGCATCGTGAATGGCGCAAACTGCGCGAACGCAATGAAGCACTTGATTGCAGGGTTTATGCCCGCGCGGCGGCCTCGGCTGTCGGCATCGATCGCTTTACGGAAGTCATTTGGCAAAAACTTGAACGCGCCTTGGGACAGAAGCCTCTGCAACAGGCTTCTGCGCCCGAAGCGAAGCCTGTTCCCGTAAAGACGGCGCAGCCCATGCAGCGCCGCGTCATCAGGAGTCGATATCTATGACCTACACAATCTCTCAGCGCGATGCCCTGCGGCAGGCCATCGCCAGCGGAGTTCTGTTGCTTCACTATGACAACAAGCGCGTGCAGTACCGGACGATGGCGGAGCTAAAGGAAGCCCTGAACGAAGTCGAGACGGAGTTGGCGCGTGATAGCGGCGTGATCCAGACCCGCCACGTCAAGATTTACGCCGAGAAAGACCTCTGATGAATCTGTTTTCCCGTATCGGCACGGCAGTCAAATACGCCGCGACCGGACGGCTGTCCATGTCGCAGCTGATGGGGGGCTTCGAAGGCGCGTTGGCGCAACGGCGATTGATTGCATGGAAGGCAACACAACAGAACCTTAACAGTCTGTTATCAATCGGCGGCGATGTCCTACGCGCCCGCGCGCGGGACATTGTGCGCTCCAATCCCTATGCCGCCAATGCGGCGGACAGCTTTGTGGCTAACGCCGTTGGTGCCGGTATTAAGCCATCGAGTCTGATTGCCGACACGAAGCTCAAAGATCAAATTCAGCAGACATGGCTGCAGTGGACAGATGACGCCGATGCCGATGGGCTGACGGATTTTTACGGGCTGCAGGCGCTGGCGACGCGCGCCATGTTCGAGGCGGGGGAGTGTTTTATCCGCTTCCGCCCACGCCGACCGGAAGACGGTTTGAAGGTTCCGTTACAACTTCAACTTTTTGAAGCCGAGATGTTGCCGCTGACGCGCACGGAAATCGGCACCGGCACCAATCCCATCCGTTGCGGCATCGAGTTTGACGCTATCGGGCGGCGGGTGGCCTATCATTTCTACAAGAACCATCCGGGCGATAGCACAGTATTCCAAAATCAGGGGCAATTGGTACGCATTCCCGCCAGTGAAGTCCTTCATATCTATCGTCCGCAACGTCCCGGACAGATCCGTGGCGTTCCATGGATATCTCCTGCGCTGGTGAAGCTGTTTCTTCTTGACCAGTATGATGACGCGGAGCTTGATCGCAAAAAAGTCGCGGCGCTGTTCGCCGGATTTATCACAAAGAATTCACCTGAAGATAGCCTTATGGGCGAAGGCGCGCCCGACAGCGACGGTTCGGCCATCGCCGGTCTGTCGCCCGGTACCATGCAGGTGTTGCTGCCGGGAGAGGACATCAAGTTTTCTAATCCTGCCGATGTGGGCGGCTCCTATGAAATGTTTCAGTACCGCACTTTGCTGGCCGTGTGCGCCGCCATGGGCATTCCGTACACGAGCGTGACCGGCGATCTTAAGGCAGCAAACTATTCAAGCATCCGCGCCGGCACCGTCGAGTTCCGGCGGCGATTGGAGCAGTTCCAGTTCGCTACGCTGGTGTTTCAGATGTGCCGCCCGATTTGGAAACGCTGGCTGAGCGCGGCGGCATTATCCGGAGCACTGCCTATGCCAGGCTTTGCCCGTAATCCTGATCTCTACACGCCGGTCAAATGGATTACGCCAAAATGGGAATGGGTTGATCCGCTCAAGGATCGCCAAGCCGAAAAAATCGCGCAGGAGCAAGGCTGGAAAGCGCCATCCGATATTATCGAGGCCGAAGGCAATGACGTCGACGAGACTTTCCGCCGCATCGCCGCCGACCAGCAGCGGATCAAAGACCTCGGCATCACCTTGGGGCCGCTTGATCAACAAGCTTCATCTGTGCCGCTTGCGACGGATCCTGTCACCGCTGGTCTGAAACCAGATGCACCGTTGGTGTCGGATCAAAAACCAACCATTAACGACAACGAGACGCCCGAATGATCAACCTGCCTTACATCGCGGGTCGCGTATTCGACACGCCGCTTATGATCTCGCGCCCGAAGCTCGATACGATTATGGGCATTATCATCCCGCGCTTGCGTGGCGACGCCATTCCATCCGCACAACCGGCGGAGCAACCTGATTATGATGTCACAGCGGCGGGTGTTGCGGTCATCCCTGTGTTTGGCACGCTGGTGCGTCGAACGGTTGGGATGGAGGCGCAAAGCGGCTTCACAAGCTACGCAACCATCAGCCAACAACTGGATACCGCTTTGGCCGATCCATCGGTCAAGGCGATCCTGCTTGATATCGATAGTCCCGGCGGTGAGGCCGGAGGCGTATTCGATCTGGCCGACCAGATTTACGCGGCGCGAAAGGTCAAACCCATCTGGGCTGTAGCCGACGAAGATGCTTTTTCGGCGGCTTACGCCATCGCTGCGGCGGCCAGCAAAATCTATATCCCGCGCACCGGCGGTGCAGGTTCAATCGGCGTCATCGCCGTGCATCTCGACCAGAGTCGAGCCGAGGCCGATGCCGGTCTGCAATACACCGCGATCTACGCTGGCGACCGAAAAAACGATCTGTCGCCCCATGAACCGCTGTCGGATCCGGCTCGTGCGGCCCTGCAGACGGAGGTCGACCGCGTCTACCAACTGTTTGTCACGACCGTGGCCCGCATGCGCGGACTGGATGCTGACGCCGTATCGGCGACCGAAGCCGGACTGTTCTTCGGGCCAGACGCCGTGACGGCAGGACTTGCCGACCAGCAAGGCACCGCCAGCGATGCACTTGACGCGCTGACGGCGCGCATAACGCCAAAACCGCAGCGCTTTTCGCTTCCGGTAACCACCAACAACCTCAACGCAAAGGAGAAAGTTATGACTGACACCCCGAGTCCTGCCGCTTCGGCAACGACACAAGCCACGGATGCGGTGGCAACGCAGCCTTCCCGCATCGACCTTGACGCAGCCCTCAATGCAGCGCGTGCAGAAGCCCGTGCCGAGGCCTTGTCCTACGTCGCTGAGGTCAACGACCTCTGCCAACTCGCAGGCATGCCGGAAAAAGCCTCCGCCTTTATCGCCAAAGCTGTCCCGACTGCGGATATCCGCAAGGCTTTGCTATCGGCACAGGCGGCCACCAGCGAGGCAACGGCCATCACGTGCCACTTGTCGAGCAACGCCGTCGGCAGTGCAACCGCCGAACCCAAGATCGACACAGCGGCTATCTACGCAGCCCGCAACGCCCAACAGGGCAAAACAACGAAGGAGAAATAAGCCATGACCACGCTTACCGAAGGGCAACACAACGCGGAATTCATTGTGACGGAGGCCGATGGCACATTGTCCCGCGACAGCATCACCGTTTTGCAGGGACAAAACTTGCAAGCCGGTCATGTGATTGGACAGGTGACAGTCGGTGCCGTAACAGGCGCAGCCGCTGCTGGCAACACCGGCAACGGCACGATTGGCGCTGTCTCCGCAGGCAGCACGGCAAAGCCCGGCGCCTACGTTATCAGTTGCGTCGAGCATGTGACTGGCGGCGGCGTCTTTCTTGTCGAGGATCCCAACGGGGTAACCGTCGGCAAGGCCGCCGTGGGCGTAGCCTATGTAGGAAGCGTGGATTTCACCATCGCGGCAGGTGCGACAGACTTCGCGGCGGGGGATCGTTTCATCGTCACCGTGGCACCCGGTTCCGGCAAGTACAAGGAATACAATCCGGCAAATACTGACGGTTCCGAAGTGGCCGCTGCCATTCTCGTGGAAAACACGGATGCAACGTTGATCGACAAGCCTGCCGTGGCCATCACGCGGCAAGCCGAAATAAACGCGGCAGAGATTGTCTGGTTTACGGGCGCTACCTCCGACCAGAAAGCCGCTGGCCTCGCCCAGCTACAGACCAAAAACATCGTCGCCCGTCCGGCGAACTGATCCCGCCTTACGAACCACCCCTGAAACTTCTGACGCCCTGTCCGTTTGCGCAGACGGGGCGTTGTCGTTTGCACAACTCTAAAGGAGAAATCGACCATGGCCACGCTTGACGTCTTTAACAGTAATGCCTTCTCGGTGGTGTCGCTTACCGATGCCATTAATAAAATCCCCTTCATTCCCGGCAAGCTCGGTCAACTTGGCCTGTTTACGGAATCCGGCGTCACCACCACAACGGTGATGATCGAAGAACGTCAGGGCAGTCTCAATCTGATCGAGACCACCTCGCGCGGCGCTCCTGCCGTGCAGAACCACGCCAACAAGCGCAAAGCGCGCTCGTTCGTGGTGCCGCACGTAGCGATGGAGGACACGATCATGGCGGATGAAGTTCAGAACATCCGCGCCTTTGGTTCCGAAAATGAGATGCAAAGCATTCAGCAAGTCGTGCAGTTCCGCTTGTTCGAGATGACGAATAAGCATGACGCGACGCTGGAGCATCTGCGCATGGGAGCGATCAAGGGGCAAATCCTTGATGCCGACGGCTCCACCGTGATCTACGATCTCTTCAATGAGTTCGGTGTCACGCCCTATGACGAGATCAACTTTGATCTGACCGATCTGGCCAACACCGGCGCGATCAAAAAACTCTGTCACAGCATCACCCGCATGATCCAAGACGAGCTTGGGGCGCAGACCTACGACCATATCCACGCCTTTTGCGGTTCCGACTTCTTCGATGCGCTCACCACGCATCCGGAAGTCGTGAAAGCTTATGATCGTTATCAGGAGAGTGTTTTCCTGCGCACCGGCCAAGCCCGCAAGCAGTTCGAATACGGCAGCATCGTGTTTGAAGAATATCGCGGCAAGGTCGGCGGCGTCGATTACACCGAGACAGGCATGGTATATTTCTTCCCGGTCGGCGTTCCGAACCTGTTCCGTCAGTACAACGCGCCCGCCGACTTTGTGGAAACCGTAAATACCGTCGGTTTGCCACGCTACGCCAAACAGGCCATCGACGATGAGTTTGGTCGCTGGGTCAAGGTACATACGC